>JAXGBA010000100.1:0-18423 GCA_034186235.1 Clostridia bacterium
AGTATTTGCAATCGGTTCGGACGAAAACGAAGTTGCAAACGGTCAGGCAAGCATTACTTGCGATGAACTTACAAAGAATATTGCATACACCGTAACGGTAACGGGTGCCGGATACAGAACCGCTCGTCACACCGTAACGATGAACGGCGACAAGACATTGACATTCTGGAACAATGTTCTCGATACGGCAGCATCTGTTGAAGAAGGTAAAACAGCCGTAACTAAGAACTTCCTTGCGGGCGACATCGTAAAGGATAACAAAATAAACATCTATGACCTTTCGGCAGTGGTTTCCTACTACGGAAGAACGAACGATACGGCAGCGGCTGATGTCTATGCAAAATATGACCTCAACCGTGACGGCGTAATCGATTCAAAAGATGTTTCCATGGTACTGGTTTCCTGGGGCGTATAATTAACAGGGGATGGAGAGCCTCGGCTCTCCACTCTCTCAAAGGGCGCAAGGGTGCATTTGCGCCTTTTGAAAGGGCTCGGCATACAATAATCTACAAAAGGAGAAATACTTGATGTTACGTAAAAAAATTCTGTCGGTAATTTTAACGGTATTGATGATTTTAAGCATTATACCCGGCTGTGTTTCCGCAGATTCCGCAAAAGACGAACGCACGGTTTACATTCACGCCGGCGGAGAAAACCCGTCCGAAACACTTGATTCAAGCACGGTTTATATGGGCGATACGGCGAATGTGTACATGGCGGTGGATAACCCGAACAAGGGCGAGGTTGAAGGCGATATTCACAAAGAACCGCAGTATGACCTTAACGGTTATGCGGTAAAAATATATTTTGACCCGGATTACTTTGATTATGCGGACAACTCCTCCGAACCTGTTGACTGCACTGTCCCGGGGGATTCGGTTTCATACCGTATATACAGAAATCTCAAAGGAACCGAAACAATCGGTGGAAAAACATATAACACCGCTCTTGCAATTTGCTTTTTCCAGGGGACATTTCTCCCCGAAAAGGCAGCGGATCAGCTTTGGTATAATCTGTGCAGGCTTCCGCTTATTCCGAAAAAGACGGGCAGCACGGAGATTTTTATAGATGTTTCCGGAAGGGAAGAATCATCAATTGAGCTTTTTTCCAAAAACACTTCGGAAGATCCGAGCAAACAGACTTTCAGAACCGATGTTATATACGGCGGACGCCACATGATTGTTATCAAAGAAAAATCAAAACCGCAGCCTCCCGTTGCTGACCCGTCATCGGGAAAATACACCGAAACGCAGCAGGTGAAGTTGTCGGCGGAAAGCGGCTGCCGCATATTTTATTCCGTAAACGGCGGTGATGAAACCGAATATACCGCACCGATTGAAATTTCGGTGTCGTCTTCGGTTATATGCCGCACGCAGAGAATCTCGGACGGGCAGTACAGCAGCTATACAAGCTATAATTATATTATTGCACCGAAGGCTCCGAGCCTTTTTGACAGCACGAAAACACTTATTTCATATTCCCATACCGAGGAAAGCGCATACAGGGTATGGGCTTTGGACAAAGATGTTTTCGGCTCCGGGCTGATTGACGATGAAAACGAGGTTTACTATACTTTCTCCGGTGTTTCGGCAGACGCTGCAAAGGACGGAAGCGACCCCGAAGTCGGCTGGGTTAAGGTTTCAAAATCAAACCCGACGGTTGAGATAACCAAAAGCCGGAATTTAAGGCTGGTAACGGTTAATGTGAGCGGCGAGATTTCCGATGTCTCGCAGTATTATCTTACGATAAAGCCCGGAGCGGTCATTGCAAGCAAGCCTTCAGGGATTTATAGCGATAAGCTTGACGTCGCACTTTCGTGCGTTACCGAGGGTGCTGAAATTTATTACACAACAGACGGCAAAAATCCCATTACCGACGGAAGGAAATATAACGGTGAGATTGTTCTGGCAAAAGATACAACACTTCGTGCGGCTGCGTATTTCAATGGGCAGTACGGCGATGTTTCTTCATATTATTATATTTTCACCGCTCACAATGATGAGGGCGTGACAGCATTTTATCCCTCCGGCGAATATGAGGGAAGCGTGAGCGTAACCCTTACGCCGAACAACCCTGAAAACTCGGTTGTGTACAGCCTTGACGGCGGAAACACATGGAAAAATCACACAGGAGTGCTGATATTTGATAAGGATACGGAGCTCTTTGTGCGTGCGGTTGACAAAAACGGAAAAATGCTGTCCGTTCAGCCTGCGCTAAAATATATCATAAAGCCTTTGCCGCCTGTTTTTGCGCCGGAGAGCACGCAGTTTACAAACGCTGACAGCGTGACGGTTTTCTGCCCCGAAAGTACAAAAGATAACACGGACAGGTATGAACTTCTTTATACCATCGATGGCAGTGACCCCAAAATTAACGGGAAGCCTGCGCCGGAGATTTCGGATTCCGAAACGATAAAAATCAGCGGTTATACCGTGATTTCGGCGGTTGTGAGAAAAGACGGAACAACATATTCCAGTGTGGTTACACACTCTTATGACATAGTGACGAAAAGACCCGTAAGTCCGATAACCACACTTTCTCCAGGATATTACACAAGGGAAATCGGCAGCGCCAAAGGATATGAAACCGGGTTCATGCCGGTTCCCTTGCATACAGATATTTATTATACCGTGACGTACGGAGATTCGGCGGCACCTTCGCCGGTTCCCGGAAACGGCGGTACCGTGAAATATGACGGAAAGCCGATTGAAGTTAAAGGAAAAACAGTTATTAAAGCCGTTGTTGTAAATTCTTACGGTGCAAAAAGCGATATCGGTATATTTGAATATATTGTAACTCCCGATGCGCCGAAAGCCGCTCCGAGCGCCACGCTCGGCGGAGATGTGCTTCCGACGGTCCCTGTAAGTGCAGTTAAGGGCAGCCGTGTTAAATATGAAATAAACGGTTTTACGAATGAATTTGACTGCGCTGTGGGGAGCTTTTGGCTGGATACATCAAGCGGAAACGCCTATGAGGACGAGACAAAAACTAAGCCCCTCGGAAAGACAAACAGTGCAGAGTATAAAAATGCCGTGCTTAATATAAGCGCACAGCTTGACGGAATCGATAGCCTTGTCAACCGGTATACATATTCTTTGAGCGGCAATTCGTCAGCCGTTGCGCCGCCGTATGCCGATAAGGAAACGGGCGACTATGAAGAAGCGGCAACCGATGCGGATAACAATCTTCTTTCAGTTTCGCTTTATTCTCTGAACAGCGGTGCGAGAATACTATATAAGCTTGACAATGCACCGGGGTGGAGCGAATATGACGGCGGTCCGCTAAAATTCAAAAAGGACACAATTTTGCAGATTCGCTGTGAAAAGAACGGAAACTTCAGTAATGCGGTAAGCTATGTATATAATTTTATTCCGCTTGCTCCGGTTATTATGCTTCCGTCAGGGCGGTATACAAAGGGAAAAGACCCAATAACCACAACAATTACCCTTGACCCCCGTGCGCCCAAAGATAAGGATTATATCATCTACAGGCGCAAAAACGGCGATTCGCAGGACTATAAATACGGTCTTGGCACGGAGGAGGAAATTAACCATACGATGTCGTTTAAGGCGTTTGCGGTTAATAGCGAAACCGGAAAGTCAAGCAAAAACACCGTGCACTATTATATAATAGAAAACGATTTGTCAGCCGGCGGCGTATATGTTGCGGAGCCTTACGACAAAAGCAGAATAAGTGCGGCGGTTCTCGACACCGATAAGTATGCGGATGGCATAAAGCTTTTTTCTGACAATAAGTCGGCGAAGATACACTATTATTACGAATATCAAAAGACCGGCGATGACAAGACTTACAGAACCGATGAAAAAGTGTATGACAATGCAGCACCGATTATGGTAAATTCATCGTTCAAAAACATAAAAATCATCGCATGGCTTGAGGACGAAAACGGGCGGATAGGAACGGAAAATTTTACGCATTACATTCATTTTATACACCTTAAAGTGCCTCGGACATCTCTCGGCAGTGATAAAACCGAGTATGAAAAGGGTACGAATTATACAATCATAAACGATTATCCGTCAGATAAAAATGTTTTTCTGTATTATACGCTTGACGGGAGCGACCCGAAGAAAAGCACGGGGAGAAATACATATGCCGGCGAAACGCTTAATATAAATGAAAGTGTAACGGTAAAAGCTGTTTATATGAGCGCCTGCGGCAGCTGCTATGAGTGCAAAAACGGTAATGCGGAGAAGTGTTGGTACGCTGTGTACGGGGCTGTCGGAACATACAGATATACCGTGCCGGGCGAGAGAATAATTTATACCGGCGGTGGCGGCGGAGGAGGAGGCCTCGGAAATACCGAGCCGGAGGTTGTTGATAACACAAAAAAATACACAAAGGATATTTTCGGCAACGAGAACCCGACCCACACAAGCTATATAAGCGGTTATCCCGACGGAAGCGTTAAGCCGAACGGAAAAATAACCCGTGAGGAAACAGCTTCAATTATGAGTAGAATTTCGGTTCGTGAGTATGAAACGCCGTTTGAAGTTACGGGAGAGGAGTTCCCGGATGTTGAAATCGGGCGCTGGTCGGCTGCGGATATCGAATATATGGCAAGTGTCAAAGCTTTCAGCGGATATCCGGACGGCAAGTTTAAGCCTTCGAGAAACCTTACGCGAGCCGAGTTTGCAAGCATGCTCAGCCGCTTTGCACATCTTGAAAAGGCTGCGGATGAAAACCCGTTCCCGGATATTGATAAATCGCACTGGGCGTATGATGCGGTTATGAAGCTTGAAGCATCGGGATTGCTTTCGGGGTATGAGGACGGGTCATTCCGCCCGGAAAATACCATAACGAGGGCAGAGGTCATGACGGTTATAAACAAGCTTCTCGGCAGAAATCCTTCTGAAGAATATGTTAAATTACTTGATTACAGGCCGTTTACTGATATAAATGAAAACGACTGGTATTTTGTGACGGTTCTTGAAGCAACCGTTACGCATAATTACACACTTGACGAGGCGGGTTTTGAAATTAAGTGGGAGGATTGCAGATGAGTGTCCTGAAAAATTTGTGTTCCTGCTGCGAAAGAGGCAGATATACTTTTGAACTTGACGAGCAGTGCATGATTTGCCCGTACATAAATTTTAATGACGGAACAACCTGCTCGAAATTTATAAAACTTAAAGAGTCTGAATCAGATTCCCAGCCCTCCTCCGAGGGCTGATTCTTTTATAGATTATTGCAACCATTTTGCCTAAAACCATTGACATAAGGCAAAAAAATTGGTATAATATGCATTGGTGATTAACATGGATTGGTTGAAGGCTGTGATAGTTTCCGAAAATCCCGACGAGGTCTGCGATAGTCTTTACGCAATGGATATAGCTTCCGTGCAGATTGAGGATGCGGGTGCTTTTGAGGATTTTCTGGAAAATAACAAAAAATACTGGGACTATGTTGATGAGTCGCTTACCATGCCGCCTACACCGAGGGTCAGCTTTTATCTTGAAAATACGGAGAAGTCGAAAAAGCTTCTTTCGGAAATCAGCAAAAGCTTTGATACTCTTACGGTTGAAAAGGTGTGCGATGAGGACTGGGCAAATAATTGGAAGGAATATTATAAGCCGCTTCATATCGGCAAAAGCGTCGTTATAAGGCCCGTATGGGAGGAATACGCCGAAAAACCGGGCGAAAAGGTTATAACGCTTGACCCCGGCGCTGCATTCGGGACAGGTTCTCATGAAACAACCTCGATGTGCATTGAGCTTTTGGAGGAGGCGGTCGGCGAAGGCGCAAGAGTTCTTGATGTCGGCTGTGGCAGCGGAATTCTTTCGGTTGCGTCGTGCGTTCTGGGCGCAAAAAATGTTACGGCTGTCGATATTGACGAGTTTGCGGTCAAAACCGCTGCGGGAAATGCCGAACTTAACGGTATCGGTGCCGATAAATTTACGGCGGTTCAAGGCAGTCTTACCGATAACGTCAGCGGAAAATTCGATGTTATTGTTGCCAATATCGTTGCGGATGTCATAATTTCCCTTTGCCGGGATGTCGGGGATTTTCTTGAAGATTGCGGTGCATTTATATGTTCGGGAATTATCGATGACCGTGTTTGCGATGTTAAAAATGCTTTTGCGGAAAACGGTTTTGTTATAGAAAAAGCGATGCATAAAAAAGAATGGAATGCATTTCTGCTCGTAAAAGGTGAACTGAATGCCTAAATTTTTTGTAAATAAGGAAGAAATAGGCGGAGAATTTATAAAAATTTCGGATTCTGACGCAAAACATTTGATAAAAGTATTGAGAAAAAACGTGAATGATGATATAATAGTATGTGACGGCTGCGGTTTTGATTATGATACTGTAATAACCTCTGCCAGTGACGGCGAGGTGACCCTCAAGATTTTGGGGCACCGCAAAAACGAATGTGAGCCGGATATTAATGTAACGCTTTACCAGGCTGTCCCCAAAGGCGACAAAATGGAAACCGTTATTCAGAAATGTACCGAACTTGGGGCGTACGGTTTTGTGCCGTTTATAAACTCCCGTGTTGTGGTAAAAGGCGATAAGCAATCGTTTTTGAAAAAGCAGGTCAGATGGCAGAAGATTGCCGATGAGGCGGTCAAGCAGTGTATGAGGGGCAGGATTCCGGAGGTCTCCGGAGTGCTTTCATTTGATGAAATGCTTGAAAGAGCTTCAAAGCATCAGCTTTGCATTATGCCGTATGAGCTTTGCCGTGATACTCGGCTTAAAGAGGCTCTTGGTAATGCGGAGCCGGCAGATATCGGTATAATAATCGGCAGCGAAGGCGGATTTTCGGAGGAGGAGGTCGAGAGAGCTAAGGCTCTTGGGATTATTCCGGTTACCCTCGGGAAAAGAATTCTTCGCACCGAAACGGCCGGGGCGGCAGTCCTTGCTTGCACTATGTATCATATGAACCGTTTTTAAAAAATTATTATAAGCAACAGGGCGAATATCCCTCTTGCTGCACAAAAGGAGTGTTCGTTTTGAACAAAAAATCACAGGAAAGAATGACTAACCGAATAATGCTTACAATGTCCGTAAGCTTTGTGGCTGCCATTGCAATGTATTACCTCTACGGCGCAATCGGCAACAACATCTTAAAGCCTCTGCCGACATTCGTTACAGCCGCTGCAATTTTCGTTATTTTCGCAGCTGTAATGATGGTTTGCGGTATCAAAGAAGCTAAAAAGCTTAACCTCGGCATTGTTCAGGGGTATAAGGATAACCTCAAAGCAAGGCTTTATTTCAATTTTGAAATATTCGGTATAGTTGCTGCAATTCTCAGCCTTGTAATCTATTTTGTGGGCAACGGCAGCATTTCGGGTTATAAAAAAGTTATGATTGTTATTGCAGTCGCTATGCTTGTTTATAACATCGTGCTTATCGCAGCTACATTTATCTACGAAGCGCTGCAGAAGAAAAAAGCAAAAGAAGCAAGAATCAGCAGAAAGGCTTCCGCAAGAGCTGATCTTAAGGCTAAAAGAAGCAAATAATTAAATGATATGCACCTCCAAAAGTGTCTAACTTTTGGGGTGCATATTTTTATGGGTAAAACGGGAAGAAAAAACAAAAAGTACTCGCCGGAATTCAAAATTTGTGTTATAATGGATATTCGATAACATAATTTAGGATATCATGAAACAATGAGAAAGTATTTTCCGCAACCAAGCCTTTTGAGAAATTGACAAATGATGTAACTGAATTTAAGGTATGTCATGCAAAGGTAATTGTATGGATAATGGCGCTATGGAAAACTTTTTTGGCAGATTCAAGGTTGAAATGTTTTATGGCGAGAAATTTGAAAGCGTTAACTCTTTCATTGATGAATTAAAAAGATATATCGATTACTACAACAACGAAAGAATTTCTATGAAACTAAAAGGAATGAGTTCGGTACAATACCGAATTCATTCACGAGCAAGTTAATATTTTATTTTTCTATACTTTGGGGTTCACTTCAAAAATGGGGCGGTTATTTTCTTGATATAATCAGTATAAATTTCTCATATGATCCGAATAATAACTTCGGGTGAGATTATGGAGTTTAATAAAAGAAACACCTGGCGGATTATACTTATAGCTGCTATAGCGGCGGCTCTTTTTGCCATGGTTATAAATTTGGGAACAGTATTTCGCATAATCGGCAAAACCTTTTCTGTTTTTATGCCTTTTTTTATAGGACTTTGCGTTGCTTTTGCGGTTAATTCGATTATGACGCCGCTTGAGAATGTGTATGGAAAAAGGAAAAAACTACCGGATAAATTTCGCCGCCCGATTTGTCTTGCAGTAAGCTTTTTAGCTGTTGTGGCAGCGCTATCGGCGGTATTATTTGTTGTAATTCCGCAAATCCGCGAAACGGCTTATGAATTTTCAAAAAACCTTCCGCAGTATCTCGGAAGGTTTGACGGTATGTGTGATAATGTAAATTCTGGATTTCATAAGCTTTTTCCGGGTGCGTCGCCCGTTAAAATCAATGCCGAAGCGGTGTTTTCCAAAATTTCGGAGTATGTGGCGGACGGGAAAAACGCTTTGTGGAAAAAGGTATTAAACACTACAGCGTCGCTTGCCTCGTGGGCGGCGAGCATGATAATATCTCTTGTTTTTTCAGTGTACCTGCTTGCCAGAAAAGAAAAGCTCATCGCACAGGCAAGCGCTTTGTTCTCGTGTATACTTCCCAAAAAAATATTTGCTCCGCTTGAAAAAATTGTTTCCATGTCTGCGGATGTTTTTTCAAAATATCTTTCCGGTCAGGTCACGGAAGGCATAATTATCGGGGTTTTGTGTTTTAT
The DNA here is from genome assembly GCA_034186235.1 of Clostridia bacterium. Lineage (GTDB taxonomy): Bacteria > Bacillota > Clostridia > HGM11514 > HGM11514 > CAKSKB01. The sequence goes on from JAXGBA010000100.1 coordinate 8,781, forward strand.
AGGTATGAAAATATTCCGCTTTCCGCATGCTGCGGTTTCTTCGGTCACAATCGGGTTTACCGCACTTGTTCCGGTTTTCGGCGCACTTTTCGGAACCGCCGTGGGAGCCTTTCTGATTTTTATGCAGTCGCCTGTCCGGGCGCTTTGGTTTATTGTGTTTGTGCTTTGCCTCCAGCAGATTGAAGGGAATATTATATACCCGAGAGTTGTAGGGAAGTCGGTTGGGTTGCCGGGTGTATGGGTGTTAATCTCAACAACCCTCGGCGGCAGAGTTTTCGGCGTGGCCGGAATGTTCTTTGCCGTGCCGGTTTTTTCGGTTGCCTACAGTCTGCTTAGAGATTTTGTTAAATCAAAGGCTGCAAATACTTAGTCATTTCATTAATGTATATCCTTCCTATTTCCGAAAGCGGAATACCGTTTTTGGTTATATATCCGATGTGCATTGATGAGTTTTTATCGTCATTTTCAAACGGTACGGCAATAAAATCGCTGCCGTTGAGTTCTTCGCATATTATTCCCGAGCAAAGCGTGTATCCGTTAAGTCCCACCATAAGATTGAGCATGGTTGAACGGTCAGCCGCTTTGATTGTTCTCGGATATTCGTTTGTGCTGAGAATTTCCTCCGCAAAATAAAACGAGCCCTTTTCGCCCTGCTCAAACGATAGGCACGGGAAGTCCGCAAGTTCTTCAAAGGTAATGGACTTGTTTTTGGCAAGCGGATGATTTTTCCAGATATAAACATATGCGCTGCAGTCTATCAGATGATGAAATTCAAGTGAGTTGTCGCGCAGAATTTTTTTTATAACATCACGGTTGAAATCATTCATGTACAGAATACCGATTTCGCTTTTGAGCATTGTAACATCATTTATGACATCAAGCGTTTTAACTTCGCGCATGGCAAATTCGTATTTTTGCAAATCAAACTGCTTGACCGTTTCAACAAATGCTTTGACCGCAAACGAATAGTGCTGTGACGAAACGCCGAATTTGCGCTTTATTTCGGAAGGATTCTTGTATCTCCCTGAAAGCAGCTCGTATTGCTGATAAAGCTGCCTTGCATATGTGATAAACTCCTCGCCGTCGGGTGTGAGGGCGGTTCCTCTTGTTGTGCGCTTGAATATGATTATTCCAAGCTCGCCTTCAAGTTCTTTTACCGCCGCAGTAAGCGTAGGCTGCGAAATAAAAAGCGATTCCGCCGCCTTGTTCATAGAATTTTTATCGGCTATTGTAAGCACATACAGTATCTGCTGGAGTGTCATATTGCTTCCTCATTTCAGTTTTATACACTAATTTTAACATTTTTTTTCGTTTTAGTCAATAAATTTTCAAAAAAGGTATTGACAAGATTGAAATAAGGTGGTATAATAAACCTATAAAACCGATAGGTAATATAGTTTATTAAGGTGATATTATGAAAGGCGATTATCTGAAAACCACACGATGTTGACTTTGTATTTTGTCAGGAATTAAAACTATAATATTTAAAGGAGATTATTAATTATGAAAGTATACGAAAAAATCACGGACTTAATTGGCGGCACACCGCTTTTGAAATTAAACAACTACATAAAGGAGAACGGGCTTGAGGCGGACATCTACGGCAAGCTGGAATATTTCAACCCGGCAGGCAGCGTTAAGGACAGAATCGCAAGAGCCATGATTGACGATGCTGAAAGCAAGGGGCTTTTGAAACCGGGTTCTGTAATTATTGAACCGACTTCGGGCAACACCGGTATAGGTCTTGCTGCGGTAGCCGCATCAAGAGGGTACAGAATAATTCTTACAATGCCTGAAACGATGAGCGTTGAACGCAGGAATCTTCTTAAAGCGTACGGAGCGGAGCTTGTTCTCACAGACGGCGCAAAGGGAATGAAAGGTGCTATCGAAAAGGCGAACGAACTTAAAGAAAGCACCCCGGGCGGATTTATCCCGAGCCAGTTTACAAACATTGCGAACCCCGAAGCACACAAAAAGACAACTGGACCTGAAATTTGGAGCGATACCGACGGCAAGGTTGATATATTCGTTGCGGGCGTAGGCACAGGTGGAACGCTTTCGGGTGTGGGGGAATATCTTAAATCCAAAAACCCTCATGTGAAAATTGTTGCGGTTGAGCCGGCAGGTTCTCCGGTGCTTTCAAAAGGCACCCCGGGACCACATAAAATCCAGGGTATCGGCGCAGGGTTTGTTCCGGATACGCTCAATACCAAGATTTATGACGAGATTATTGCGGTCGAAAATGAGGACGCTTTCAAAACAGGCAGAGCACTTGCGAGAAAGGAAGGCTTGCTCGTCGGAATTTCATCCGGTGCGGCTGTTTTTGCAGCGGCAGAGCTTGCAAAACACCCTGAAAATAAAGGAAAAATAATTGTAGTGCTTCTCCCTGATACCGGTGACAGATACCTCTCAACACCGATGTTTGCTGAATAATGCAATTGAAAGCACCCGAAATCCAAATTATGTGACCCCAAAAAGTTAGACTTTTTATAGCGTAGTAGTTTTGCTGACTGCTACGCTAATTTTTATGCAGCCAAGGTGTTGAGCCGATATTGCACCGGGCTCATCCACCCAAGTTTTTCTTTAATTCTTTTTTCGTTGTAGTATTTTATATATTTCTCGATAGCTTCTTTCAGTTCATCAAAACTGTAATATGTAGTTCCATAATACATTTCTTGCTTTAGTATTCCAAAAAAGTTTTCCATCACAGAATTGTCGTAGCAGTTCCATTTGCGTGACATACTCTGAAATATTTTGTTTTCTTTGAGAGCATACAAATATGCGTTCATTTGATATGCCCAACCTCTGTCTGAGTGGAAAGTTCTCCTGTATGGGCAATCAGATGTTATTTCTATTGCTTCTTTTTGTGCTGATAAAACATTTGCTGCTGATGGGGTTTTGCTTATTACATAGCTTAACACTTCACCATTAAACATATCGAGAAATGGATCTAAATACAATTTCTTAATCACCATTCTGCCTTTGTTGTCTATCTCATAATACTTAAATTCGGTAGTATCAGTAGTTATCTTTTGATGTGGTAGAGATGTATTAAATCGTCTGTTAATTCTGTTTGGTGCTATCTTGCCAACGTTGCCCTTGTATGAATTGTATCTACGGCTTTTTCTTGTGAATGCTGTAACCTGAAAACCTAATTTTTGCATAATCCTTTGAACTTTCTTTTTATTCACAAAAATCTTTCTGTTTCGTAATTCTCCATATACCCGTCTGTAACCATAATCCTTGTTTTCAATATGTATTTTAGTGATCTCATCCCCTCTAATTGTTTGTTAGGGTTTTCTCTGTCAAATCGCTTTTGCCAATACATATACGTTGACTTGGGGAAGCCAACTACTGCGAGAATGTCTTTTAATTTGAATCGTTCTCGGAGACTGTGGACAATTCTCGCTGTTTTTTCAGAAGAGCTTCCTCCTCTAAACGCAGTCTCCTCAATTCTTTTAAATATGCGTTCTCTATTCTAAGTTTTAAATTTTCATCTTCAAGCTTTTTTATATGTTCAGCACTTGTATCTACAGGTATATCTTCAACCTGTTTAGCAAAATCGCTCTTTTTATCCGCTCCCAATGTTTTCTTACGACCTTTCTTTTTGGGCCTCAGTGCATCAGGTCCGGCATTTCTAAAGTCATTTACCCATCTTGCTATTAAAGCAGAATTGTTTATACCTTGCGAAAGTGCTAATTCCTGATATGAGACTTCACTTGATAAATACAATTCTACCACAGAAAGTTTAAATTGAAAAGAGTATTTTTTATTTTGCCTTGAACGAATTAATCCATCATCACCCAATTCGTTATATGAGTGTACCCAATTTAAAACTTGCCGTTTATTTTTTACGTCATATTTCTCAGCAAGATGAGTGTAACCACCTTCACCATTTAAATATGCTTGTACAACTTTTTTCTTAAATTCATATCTATATTTTGCCACGAAAAACCGACCTCCCAATTGTTAGATTTTTGGTCTAACTTTTGGGGGTCGGTTCATTTCGGGTGCTTTTTATATTGTATTAGTGTGTTAAATAATGTAGTCGTTTGAGTACATTTCTATGCTTTTGTCAAGCAAATCCTGAAGCGTTATGCTGTCAAGATATTCCGAAATTACTCTGTAAAGCCCTTTCCACAGCGGGAGCGTAGCACAGTCGGCGCTTCTCGGGCAGTCAACCGGGCTTTGCTCTGCGCATGGCACCGGGGCAAGGCTCCCCTCCGTAACGCGGAGTATGTCGCCTATTGTGTATTTCGACGGTGTGCGTGACAGCATATAGCCGCCCATATATCCTCTGTTTGTTTTAAGAAAGTCGGTTTTGTTGAGCATCGGAACAATCTGTTCCAGATACTTTTTTGAAATTTCCTGCCGTTTGGCAATGTCCTTCAGGGCTATATAGCCTTCATTTCCGTGCTGCGCAAGGTCGAGCATCATGCGGATTGCGTATCTGCCCTTTGTTGAAATTTTCACTTTCGGTCACCTCTTGTCTGTCATACTACTATAATAACATAGATTTAGTAGGTTTTCAAGAGTTTTCAGCAAAAAAGTTCAGAAAATTATTCGATCAGCGAATTTGCAAGCTCATTTGCTTCTTCTTCCGTAAACTCATAAGCTGATGCAGAAATGCTTATATTTCCGGTATTAACGCTGATGTCGTAGCTGCTTTCGGTTTCCGATACCGTGCAGCCTTTGACGGATGAATTATTGACGGAAAGCGTAATATAACATTCCTTTGAATTATCAGACGAGGTGTAAAAGGTGTTTGAATTTTGTACTTCGTCAATATAGATTTCCGTGGGCTTCACGATCGAAACGCCGTCCGGAAGCTTTGCTTTTGAAATTACATCATAACCGATCTTTTCGCAGTATTCTTCATAGCTTACAGCCGAAAGGGAAGTGCTTTTTCTTGCGCCTGAGCCGCCGGATACGGAATCCATCAAAGGAGCGCTGCCTACCGCATAAGCGGAAAAGCTGTTTTCGCTTGCTGCGTCAACGCATTTTTCGGCAGCGTCAAGCGAATAAATATCCGCTGTTTCGGCTTTGTCCGGCAATGTTTCCGAAGCTGCATAATCCGAAGCTTCGCTTTGCTGCAAAGTGCCTTCATCGTTTTTTTGCGGTTCGGGGATTTTAACCTCTTTTTCTTCCGAAACGGAAACGCTCGGTTTTTCGGTTTCTTTATCGGAAGAAATTGCGGGCGCAGAATAAATTCGCTCGGTATTTTTTGCATTTTCCTTATTTGTTTCAGGCCGGGAAATCGTTTCCGAACCTTTGTCTGTATGAATATCTTTTTTGATTCCTGCATCCGTGTTTGTGTCTGCCTGCATAATCTTCACCGGCTCATCGGCGGTATCGATGCCGAAAAAGTATGCCGATGAAACCGCTACAGCTATTGCCGCCGCTGCCGCAGCACATATTTTAACTGCCGCAAACGTCCTGTGCGGCTTCTTTGGGGCTTCGGAAAGCACCCTGTTCAAGACATTGGTGGGAGCATGAATTTGTTCATTTGCCGATTTGTACATTTTTTTAAAATTCAATATCATCCCATCCTTTCAATATTTCTTTTAGCTGCTCTCTCCCTCGTTTCAGCCGTGATTTGACGGTTGATTCATTAAGGGCAAGGCAGGCTGAAATCTGCTTTACGGACATATCCTCGCAGTAAAACAGATGGACGACCGTCTTATATTTGAGAGGAAGCTTTGCGACGGCTGTCCATATTTCGTTGTACTCCGGCTCTTCGCAGCGGATTTCTTCGGTGAGAGGAACGGTTTTTTTGAAGAAAAACGAAGAAAACAAGCTTTTGCACCGATTGACGGTTACCCTGATAAGCCATGCCTTAACATGCTCTTCGCTCAGGAAATCCTTATCGGAACGGATAAACCGCAGAAAAACATCTTGCGTTACATCCTCCGCCATAAATTTATCCTTGGTCTGCGACAGGGCAAGTCTGTACACAGTGTCAAAATATTTCTCTGTAAGGCGGTGTTTTTGCTCAGCATATATCATCGCCTCTGCCTCCTCTCATAAATAATACTTCCGTGGCAGCCGAAAGGTTTCAAATTTTTTAAAATTATATAATATTTTTTCTCCTGCGGTAAATAATAAATTCAAAGGAGAGCGTATTATGCCTGAAAAAAACAATAACAGCAGTGAAAAAGATAATCGTATAAAGGAATTCGGAACGGTCGCCACCAAAAACAAGCACGGAAATATACATTGCCTCAACATAATCGGTCAGATTGAGGGACACATGATACTTCCGTCCCAAAACAAAACAACAAAGTACGAGCATGTAATTCCGCAGCTTATCGCAATAGAGCAGGACGAAAGCATAGACGGACTGCTTGTGATACTCAATACCGTTGGCGGCGATGTTGAAGCCGGGCTTGCAATTGCCGAGATGATTTCATCAATGAAAACACCGGCGGTTTCGCTCGTTCTCGGCGGAGGGCACAGCATAGGCGTACCGCTTGCGGTTTCCGCAAAAAAATCGTTTATTGCGCCGTCGGCAACCATGACGATACACCCGATAAGAATGAGCGGCGTAGTTATCGGTGTTTCGCAGACTTTTGAGTATTTCGACCGTATGCAGGAGCGCGTAGTTTCGTTTGTATGCAGAAATTCCGGCATTTCGGAAACGGATTTCAGAAATCTGATGCTTAAAACCGGCGAAATTGCAAATGACGTCGGAACGGTTCTGTTCGGCAAGGATGCCGTGGATTCGGGTCTCATTGATTCTCTCGGCGGCCTTTCTGATGCGCTTGATGAGCTTTTTCACCTTATAAAGGAGAACAAAAAATGATGTATTCAATTATTCCGAGCGATATTATATTCGGCGATTTAAGACCGAAAAACGTGTCATATATCCGAAGAAACGGGGTTCTGATGGAGGTGTCGGAGGGGAGTGTGCGCCGCATAATTTCGACCGACCCCGCGGATTTTATGAGGTTTTCGTCAGAGGTAACCCATGAAGCGGAGGACTGACACAAACACAAAGAGCGTTACCATTGAAGCAAGGCTGGTCCATACCACAAGCTGCCCCGCAAGCAACTCATCACAGTCCATTTCTCCTGCCATAACAGAGCTTGACACCGCAACGGGAGTTCCGAAAAGTGCCACCAGGGCAGGAAATTCCGCACTCGTAAAATTAACAATTCCTAAGCGTGTTAATACAACTCCTCCGAAAATTCCCAAAAGCGGAGCAAAAAGTACACGAAGCGATGTTGCAAGCACGATTTGTTTTGCCATTTTGCGGCTTGCGCCGAAAGTGAATTTTCCGCCGAGAACGATAAGTGCCAGCGGCGACGCAGCCTTTGACAGGCTCGAAATTATCGAGTACAGCGCCGGGAGATTGTTTTTTATCGAAAACACGGGTTTTCCGCCAAGGGTTGGAATAACGCTTCTTGCGGCAAGCGTCAGAACACCGAGCACAACGCTTATTATAAGCGGATTTGTGACGGTGTTTTTTGCTATTTTCTTAAGGTCGATTTTGCCGTCCTCGCTGTACATCGCAAGGCTGATTACAGCAAGTACATTAAACATTGCAATGATGAATGCCGACAGTATCCCGACAATTGCTGTTGCTTTTATTCCGCCGAGAGCCTCCGCCAGAACCATGCCGATTATTGCATAATTTGACCTGAATGTGCACTGATGCACAACCCCCTTTTGGCGGGGGTCTTTTACAAATGCAGCAGCAGCCATTCCGATAAAAAACAGGACTGCAACGGATATTACCGCATACCATATTACATCCGTGTTTATGTCGGAAAACGAGCCGACGGAGTAGATGTTTATATAAAGCATGCACGGAAGGCAGAGCCTGAACATCAGTTTGTTCCCGATATCGAGAAAATTATCGTTCAGAAAGCCTGTTTTCCTTAAAATATATCCCAGAAATATCATGCCGATTATCGGCATAACGGCATTGAAAGAATACATAAAAACATCTAACAAGATATCGCCTCCAGCATATCCGTTTCGGTGAAGTTCTTGCCGTCATATATAACGGTTTTTATTTCAAAAGGCTTGAGTGACGTTTCATGAATTTTTCCTTCGGCGATAAGCTTTGCGGCGGTTTCGCACCCGTTTTCCTCGGTAATGCGGATAACGGTGTTTTCGCCGTCTTCTGTCTGCTTTACTGCGGTGATGAGCGCTCCGCAGCAGCTGAAAATGCTGTTTTCGGACGGAAGTTTGCCGCCGTGGTTTGCCTCGCTTATAATGACGGGAGGATTGTTAAGCGCTATTGCCTCATGAGCAACATCATCAAAACACAAGCGGAACCGCCCAGCCGTTTCGCCTTGGTCGGTATATTCATATTCACGCTCTTTCAGCGCTTCGGTTCTGAGGTCGCCGTAAATGCAGCTGCGAAGAATTGTAATTCCGATTTTTTCTCCGTCAAAACCGTATGCAAAGGCAGAGTCGGAGGCAATTGCGAAGTCCTCCGTTTTTATCCATTCGGACATCGGGCGCTCAAATTCGCATTTTTCCCTTTCGATGAATCCGGCAGGGATTGAAACTGTGCACTTTTTTGCCGGAAATCCTATTTTAAGCGCCTTGTGCTTTTCGTTCCAGAGAACCTTCCAGCTTACATCGATAATATCTTCATACATCGTGATTGTCTGTTCAAATGTGGATTTCCCGTAAGAATATTCGGCTTTTACGGAGGTCCTTAAGTCCCCTGATTCGGTGGTTTTCAGAGAAACAAGTTCAAAAGGAAGCTTTTCTGTTTCAAACACGGTTTTGTTAAATCCCCATGTGTCGCAAACGTCGCCGAGCGCATATGGCGCAAACATATTTTTGTATGTTTTTCCGGTTTTTTTATCGGTTATATCAAAGCCGAAATCGGATTTTTCAAGACGGAAGCCGCTGCTTTCAAAGCTTTCAAAAACAGCATCGCAGGGCACGTCCGTTTTCCTTACGATATAAGTTTTGCAGCCGAACGGCGGAATTTTATCCCTGAAAACAAACCTCGAACGGAAGCCCGGGACGCTGCACTCTTCCGTTATAATTTGGCACGGATGCACGTTGCCTTTTTCGTCCTCCAGCTCGATTTTGCCGCTGTACCAAGGAAATTCCCATGCCCACTGCACCTCCGCTTCGACAGGGGAGGTGTATTCAAAGCCGTTAAGATTCCACACGGCGATGTTCCATTCGTTATCGGGGTTGCTGCCGGGCATGTTCATGGCCGCCGTGACGGTCTGAAGGGCATAGTGCATGATTTCGCTTGCCGTTTGAATTGCCCTTCCGTGGAGGTTGCGTGCGTCAAAATATGCGCTTTTGATGCTCGTTCCGCCAAGTATATCGTGAAACTGGTTAAACAGCACATCCTGCCATGCGCTCTTGAGTTTTTCCTTCGGATACTCTTTTCCGCACAGCTTTTCAGCAATTACCGAAGCGCTTTCGGCATTTTGGCACGCATATTCAGCTTTGCGGTTGTTCTTTTTTATCTCGTTTATGTTTGAATAAGGTCCTATAAATTTGACTTGCAATTCGCCTTTAACTTCGGGCATTTCGGAAACACCGTTGAAAAATTCCTTTTCGGTTCCGAATTTGATTATACAGTCGTTGAATTGCATGGACAGGAGGGTTATAAACACAAATTTTTGCAAGTTTGGGGCGACAACCTCAGCCGTAAACACGA
>JAXGBA010000101.1:0-10479 GCA_034186235.1 Clostridia bacterium
AAATGAAGGGTGGGAGCCTGTTACAAGAATCCACTCCGATAACCACCTTTGGCTTGTTATGACATGCTACAATATAGTTATGGAAGAGGGCAAGCTTGATTACCTCAATGAGGTTGTTCCGTTCTACGACGGCGGAGAGGACACCGTTTGGCACCACATCAATAAGTCAATAGATTTCACTATGGCAAATCTCGGTTCGCACGGTTTTCCGCTTATGCTTTCGTCCGACTGGAACGATATGCTTTATAAGGTGTGCAGAGAAGGCAAAGGCGAAAGTATCTGGACATCAATGCAGTTCGGTACGGTTCTTCCGATGATTGCGGAGCTTGCAAGGCTTATGGGTGAGGATGACTCTAAGTTTCTTAAAATTTACGATGAGCAGAAAAAGCTTGTTAACGAAATCGCATGGGACGGCGAGTGGTACAGAAGATGTATTACCGATGAAGGCAGATTTATCGGCTCAAAGGCTGAACCACAGGCAAAAATATGGCTTAATACGCAGAGTTGGTCCGTAATTTCAGGTATGGGCGACAATGCGGAAACCGCAATGGACAGCGTTAACCGCCTTCTTGATACGGAACTCGGTATCAAAAAGATTGACCCCTCAATGAAGGATTATCCTTCAAAGGAGGACCCGCTCACATATTACAATAAGGGCTGCGGTGAAAACGGCTCCGTGTTCTGCCACGCAAACACATGGGCGATTATCGCAGAGTGTATGCTCGGGCATAATGAGAGAGCATATAAATACTATCATCAGCTTCTTCCGATGATTGCACAGAAAAAAGCGGGAGAGTGGAGATATAAGGCTGAGCCTTATGTATATGCTTCCAATATTTTCGGACCGGAAAGTGATAAGTTCGGGCTTGCCAATGTAAGCTGGCTTACAGGAACCGCCGCATGGATGTATATTGCCGCAACGCAGTATATCTTAGGCGTTAAGGCTAGGTGGGACGGCCTTGAAATCAATCCGTGCCTCCCCGAGAGCTGGAACAAAGTTAAGATTTCAAGGGTGTTCAGGGGCGTAAGATATAATATCACCATTAAAAACGGCGGCAAAAAGACATTTATTCCGTTCGACCCGTCCGAAAAATGCGTTGATATAGTAATCGAAAAATAGGTGAACCTATGGAAATGTATGATTCCGGCAGCATATTTTTGGAATACGCTGTCAAGAAAAAACTTACGGTTAAAGAAGTATGTATCCGATCAGGAATAATCCTGCTCGGTATACTCTTCTTTTGGCTGAGCCTTACGGTTAATCTCGGAATGTTCGGCTTGATTGTTGCGGTGTGGTTTTCATATTTTATAATTTCGCAGAGAAGGCTCGAGTTTGAGTATTCGCTTAAGGGTACGGTTCTCGATGTCTATAAAATCATGTCCAAAAGCCGCAGAAGAAAGCTTATTCCGCTGGAACTTACAAGGCTTGAAAAGTTCGGGAAAATCGGTGATCTTGAATATAATCATCAGCTTAATATCAAAACAAAGGTTCTTGATTTTTCGTCCGGGGATAAAAAGAAAACGGACGAAATGTATTATTGCGTTGTGACAAGACCGAAGGGCAAGTTTATGGTAATAATAGAACCGGGCAAAGAGGTTCTTGAAGCAATGCAGGCGATTATACCGAAATATTTATAATCGGGAGGTAGTTTCCATGAAGCTTGTTACAGCAGAAAGTATGATGAACGCTGACCGCGCCATGGCGGAAAGCTATGATTATCCGACTATTCTTCTGATGGAGCACGCCGCTGGGGCACTTTTTTCCGAGATGGAAAGGCGGGGACTTCATAAAAAGAAAATTGCGATAGTGTGCGGCAAGGGAAATAACGGCGGCGATGGCTACGCTTTGGCGAGAATCCTTTTTGAACGGGGCGCAGATGTAAAAATTATCAATGCGTTTTCTATGGTTCCCAAAGGCGCCGATGCGGAGGTAAATTACCGTATCTGCCGCAGAATCGGGGTTAAATTCGCCGAAGTTTCGTATATTTCGGAAGCCGAGGTTGTTGTTGACGCACTTTTCGGAATCGGTATGAATAACCGTTTGAACGAATTTTGCAGCGAGATTATAGAAAAAATTAATAAATCGGACGCATTTGTGGTTGCCGTAGATTTGCCGAGCGGTGCGTACGGCGATTCGTGTGTGCAGCAGAATATGTGCGTCAGAGCGGATTTGACTGTAACATTCGCTGCTATGAAGAATGCTCTCGTGTTTTATCCTTCTGCAGAAAACGCCGGTGAGGTTGTATGCTGCGGTATCGGTATGCAGGATGAATGCATGAAAACCGACAGCTTTATAATCAATAAACCGCTGATAAATGAACTTCTTCCGAAAAGAAAGCCGTACGGGCATAAGGGCACCTTTGGCAGACTTTCTTGTATTGCCGGGTCAAAAGGAATGTCAGGTGCAGCATATATGTGTTCGTCTGCGGCGCTGCGTTCGGGGTGCGGCACAATAAAGCTTTATGTTCCGGAATGCATTTCGGATATAATGGAAGAAAAAACCACCGAGGTTATGACGCAGCCTCTCTCGGACGGCGGAAACGGAATGATTTCGTTCGCCGCACCTGAGATCACTGCTGCTGCGGCAACCTCCGATGCAGTGCTTTTCGGCTGCGGAATCGGCAGAACTCCGGAGGTTAAAGAAGCACTTAAATCGCTTGTTACAACATCAGAAGTTCCGATTATAATAGATGCCGACGGACTCTTTGCTCTCTCGCAGGATATGGATATGCTGGAGGATAAAACCTGCCCGGTTATTTTGACGCCTCACCTCGGAGAAATGGCAAGGATGTCGGGCGATACTATGGAGGAACTGACCGAAAAACCGCTTCTTTGCGCATCACGCTTTGCAGTAAAGCATGGCGTAACGCTTGTTATGAAATCGGCAAGAACGGTAGCGGCAGTTCCCGACGGCAGAACCTTTGTTAATATTATGGGTAACTCCGGGCTTGCAAAGGGCGGCAGCGGAGATGTGCTTGCCGGGATAATCGCTTCGCTTGCGGCGCAGGGGGCAGATTCCCTGTCTGCCGCTGTGTGCGGTGTGGGTATCCATGCGCTTTCGGGCGATATTTCAAAGAAAAAATCTGGCAGTGAATATTCAATGACTCCGCTTGATTTAATCGATAATTTGGGTGCGGCATTTGCCGAAATTGAGGAGATGTAGTAATGCATAGAATTGTTGCCGAGATTGATCTTGACGCAATAGAACATAACTTTAATATAATAAAAAAACATACAAAAAGCAAAATAATGTGCATTGTAAAGGCAAATGCATACGGACATGGCATAAAGGAGGTTGCAAAGCTTCTGGATACGCTTGGGGCTGACGCTTTTGCGGTTGCAGATATTGACGAGGGCGTTGAACTTCGGTGCTGCGGCGTGGATAAACCTTGCCTTGTGCTGGGGTATTCCGATGAACCCGAAAAAGCGGTTAAGTACGATATTATGCCTGCGGTTTTCGATGAAAAAACGGCAAAACGCCTGTCGGACGCTGCCGTAAAAGCGCAGAAAACCGCAAAAATTCATATAGCGCTCGATACCGGTATGTCACGAATCGGCTTTAATATTAATAATATGAAAGACAGCGGGGAAATTTTGGAGTGCATAAAAAGAATACACAGTTTGCCGAATATTGTGATTGACGGTATTTTCTCTCACTTTACCACCGCCGATGATGAGGATGATGCCTATACGAGGCGGCAGTTTGATATTTTCAAAACCTTTACGGATAAACTTGAGGCTGAAGGAATAAAAATCCCGACAAAGCATATCTGCAACAGTGCAGGACTTATGATGTACCCTGAAATGCACCTCGATATGGTGCGCCCGGGGATTATACTTTACGGGCTTGCACCGTCTGCGTATCTTCAAAGCAAGGATTTCGGATTTTTGCCGGCTATGGAACTTAAGTCCAAGATTTCCAGGGTTGAAGAACTTTCGGAAGGAACTTACATCGGCTACGGCAATACATTCAGAACACCGCATAAAATGCGTGTTGCAACCGTAGGGATCGGATATGCCGACGGATATTTCAGGCAGCTTTCAGGTAAAGCACTGGCTGTTTACAGAAATAAAAAAATCAGAAATGTCGGAAGAATTTGTATGGATCAGTGTATGTTTGACGCAAGTTCCGTCAACAATATGAGTGTAGGCGACTACATGATACTGTTCGGGAAGCAGTTCACCGCAGATGACCTGGCAGAAATTGCCGGGACAATCGGGTATGAACTTATCTGTGCCGTCGGGCGCAGAGTTCCCAGGGTTTATTTAAAAAATGGAGTAAAGGTGAGCGAGGTCAATTTCCTTCTGGAAAACATTGTTCATTGACATATTTCCGTTTTTGCTGTATAATAAATCTGTACTAAGGGTGTAGATATATAGATAGAATAACACTCGGAAGTAACAGTATTGGGGGCTTGGTTGTTTTGGCACACAGAATCAGCATAACGCTGCCTGACGAAACATATTCCGTACTGAAAAAAATGGCAAATCAGACCGATTCCGCCGAAGAGGATTTGGCTGCAAGGTCTGTTGAGATTTATATACGCAGAAACCGTGCTATTTTTGATAAGCTTGAAAACGGGTACAAAGAAATGGGCGATGTGAATCTCGAACTTGCCGAGGAATTTCTGGCAGCCGACAATGAATCTTTATTGCATTATGAGGAAAAACTATCGGAGAGTGAATAAAAATTGGTTGTAAAACGAGGAGATCTTTTTTACGCTGATTTAAGTCCGGTTGTGGGTTCGGAACAGGGCGGAGTGCGTCCCGTGCTCGTGATTCAGAACGATGTGGGGAATAAGTACAGCCCGACCGTAATAACCGCTGCAGTGACATCTAAAATCAATAAGGCAAAACTGCCCACCCACATTGAGCTTGACGCAAAGTCCTTCGGGCTTGCTAAGAACTCGGTTGTGATGGCTGAGCAGGTAAGAACAATTGATAAGCAAAGATTGAAGGAAAAAATAGGGCATCTCGACGAACCCGCTATGAAAAACGTTGAAACCGCAATAGCTGTAAGCTTCGGTCTGTCCGACTTTTAAGTATGCCTTACATAGGGCATACTTTTTTCTTAAAAAGTACTTGACAAATGCGAAAAAACATAGTATAATATATAAGTCATTGCCGGTATAGCTCAGTTGGTAGAGCAGCTCATTCGTAATGAGCAGGTCGCAGGTTCGAGTCCCGTTACCGGCTTAAAACCCGATAAGATAATGAAGTCTTATCGGGTTTTGCTTTATCTTCTAATATTTCAGATTTTCATTCGCAATAAAATCTATAAATCTTTCCATACATTCCATTTGTTCTTCACTGAATTTTCTTCTTATAATCTTTCCGCTGCGGTGAAAAATAATAAGTCCGTCATCAAAAGTCTTATCATCATTTTCATTTCTGCCGAGCAAATAGTCAACCGAGCAGCCGAGATAGTCAGCAATCCTTGCAAGGCTGTCACTTTTGGGGAACGAACCCCTTGTGCTCATGTTTGAAAGCGTATTGATACTAAGCCCTAAGTTAATCAGCATAACTTTTATGTGAATATTCTTTGATTTGGCGACCGCCCTGATTCTTTCCGCAATATCGGCAGAATTGTACATAATTAAAATTCCTCTTTTCGTGTAATAGCTTAATAATAATGTTAGCATAAAACTGAAGTTTTGTCAATGTTCAATTGCAGCGCAAAAACTACTTGACAAACGCAAAAATTAGGAGTATAATGTATTTGTGACATGGGGAATTAGCTCAGCTGGGAGAGCGTATGGTTCGCAATCATAAGGTCAGGGGTTCGATCCCCCTATTCTCCATAAAAAAACGACAAGGCTCTCATGAACCTTGTCATTTTTTTGTTGCCTGATTGCAAATTTTAAGAATTTCAGCGTTTGCGTGCCTACCGCAATGGCAGCGGATGTTTCGGCAATCAGCATTACTGAAAATCAGTGCTACTATGTCGGTGAAGACAGAGTAGCCGAGGCATTAAAAGTTTCGGGTGAGCTCGCAGATGGAACTTCTGTGAATCTGAGGGGAGATTCGGAGATTACATATGAAAGCTCCGATGAAACCGTGTTTAAGTTTGAGGGAAACAAGCTTTCTTCAACCGGCAAAAAAGGCAAGTCAATAATTATAGTTAGTTACAGTGGTAAAAAAGCAACTATTATAATGATTCGCCAGGATTAAGATGCGATTGCAGGCGCCAATCATTTTAAGGCGGCTGCTTGACAAATAAACAACAATTTTGTTATCCTTATTTTTCGTATTTGCCGGCGGGTACACTCTTTTATATATTTTATTTGTTTTGAAACAGATCGCCCTGATAAGGACGATCTGTTTTTTGTATTTTTTTTACCGAAATGACTTGAAAGATTTGGGAGTTTGTTGTATAATATAATTTAGGTGACATAAATGAAAAAAGAGCTTGAATCCGTAAAAGGTACGGTTGATCAGATAATATACTCAAACGATAAAAACGGCTGGACGGTATGCGATTTTGAAACCGATGATGCGCTTATATGCGCAGTCGGTTATTTGCCGTTTGCAACAGAAGGCGACAGCCTTGAGCTTTTCGGCACATGGACGCTTCACCCGACTTACGGTGAGCAATTCAAAGTTGAATATTATGAAAAGTGTGAGCCTTCGGATAAGGCTTCGATTGAAAAGTATCTTGCTTCGGGAATTATAAAGGGCGTACGGAGCGTAACAGCAAAGAAAATTGTTGCGATGTTCGGTACGGACACATTAAACATTTTGCGAACAGACCCTCAGCAACTTACCAAAATCAAGGGCATTTCGCCATCCAAAGCCACAACCATTGCGGATTCTTTTAATGAGCAGAGCGGTGCACAGTCTGTTGTAATGTTTCTTAACAAGTTCGGTGTTACAGCGAATTTTGCACTTAAAATTTTTTCACAATTCGGAACCGATGCGGTTGATAAGATAAAAACAAACCCTTATATTCTGTGCAGCGATGTTTCGGGAATAGGTTTCAAAAAGGTTGACAAAATCGGTGAATCTCTCGGTTTTTCCGCAGATGATGAGCAGAGGGTATGTGCCGGAATTGAATATATTTTGCTTTATAACAGCCAGAACGGACACACATATCTGCCGAAAGACAAGCTGATAAACCTTTCATGCGAGATGCTCGGAATAACGGAAACCGCTGCGGAAAACGCCCTTGTTTCTCTTCTTATGAAGTCACGGCTGTGTTCTGTACGAGGTGACGGTTTTGACAAGATTTATCTGTATAATATGTACTGGCACGAAAGGCACTGTGCGCAGAGACTTGTTGAGCTTGCTTCAAAAAAGGTTTCGCTTCCGAAAGATATTGACAATATAGTTGATGATGCCGAAAACGAGTGCGGAATAAAGCTTGAGGCTTCACAGAGAGAGGCAGTCATGCAGGCACTTTCCAGCAGCACGGCGGTTATAACGGGCGGCCCCGGCACGGGAAAAACAACAATAATCAGAACTCTTATTTCGGCTCTGGAGCGGCTTCATCTAAAAGCTGAGCTTTGTGCACCTACCGGTAGAGCGGCGAAAAGAATGACGCAGGCAACCGGGCACGAGGCGAAAACAATTCATCGCCTTTTGGAAATGAATTATGATGACAGCGTTGATGTAAGGTCGTTTGCAAGGTGCGAAAGGAATCCGCTTACCTGCGATCTTGTAATCGTGGATGAAGGTTCTATGATTGATATTGCGCTGTTTGATTCGCTTACAGAAGCTCTCGGCCCGAAAACCAGGCTTATAATCGTTGGTGATTCCGACCAGCTTCCGAGCGTCGGCGCAGGCAATGTTCTTGCAGATATTATATCATGCGGACATATAAAGGTGTTGCGGCTGACGGAAATTTTCCGCCAGGCAAAGGAAAGCATGATTGTCATGAATGCCCACGCAATAAATGCCGGAAAATATCCTAAATCAGGCGTTGACTTTTTCTTTATCCCGAGCGACTCACCATCGGAAATTGTATCGTGCATAGTTGATTTGTGCCGCCGAAGGCTGCCTGCAAAATATGACATACACGATGTCTTTTCGATTCAGGTAATTTCGCCGTCCAAAAAAGGGGAGGCAGGAATTAAAAACTTAAATACCGCACTTCAGGATGCGTTGAATCCTTCGTCCGACAATAAGCCTGAATACAAAGCGAGAGAGAATATCTACCGCAAGGGCGACAAGGTTATGCAGATTAAAAACAACTATAATCTTCAGTGGAAAGCCGTTTCAGGAGAGGCAGAAGGAACAGGCGTTTTTAACGGCGATGTTGGTATAATAGAGGATGTTGACAGGCGCAATTCCAAGATTTCGGTTGTTTATGACGGCGATAAAAGAGTGTTTTATGACTTCCTGCAGCTTGATGAAATCGACCCGGCATTCGCCATGACGGTTCATAAAAGCCAGGGCAGTGAATTTGACATTGTTGTTATGCCGATGTATAAAGCACCGCCGATGCTTCTTTACCGAAACCTTTTATATACAGCCGTAACAAGGGCAAAAATGCTTGTTGTGCTTGTCGGCAGCGAGCGGATTCTTAAATATATGATTGACAATAACAGGCAAATTGAACGCTTTTCGTCATTGGGAGATATGATTTGTGACATTTGGGACAAAGATATTAAGATTCATTAAAAAGAAATTCTATCCGCCTCGCTGTATTTTCTGCCGGAGCGTTATGGAGGACGGCACGCAGCTTTGCTTGTGCAGAAGCTGCGCTGCGAAGGTCAGCCGTATTCCTTCTGAGCGCTGCCCGGTTTGCGGACTTGTTACTCCTCTCGGCTCTAATGTCTGCTGGGAATGTGCGAGTAAAAAGATATATTTCAAATCGCATAAATCCCCATATTTTTATGAAAATGAGGTTCGCCGTTCGCTCTTAAGATTCAAGTTTTACGGCAAGGCGCACTATGCTAAAACTATGGGTATTATTATGGCGTCTTATATCCCGTATGATGTGAATATTGATTACATAACCTGGGTGCCTATGACCGTGAAACAGATTAAAGCAAGAGGGTACAACCAATCAAAACTCCTGGCAAAGTCGGTGTCGGAGTATTCTTCCGGCGAACTGAAAGAGCTTCTTTTTAAAGTGAAATCAATATCAAAACAAAGCAGACTAAATGCCGCAGCAAGAGCCTCAAATATCAAGGGCGCATTTTCCTGCGGCGAGGATCTGAACGGCAAAAATATTCTGCTGGTTGATGATATTTATACCACTGGCTCAACGCTTAACGAATGTTCGAAAGTGCTGAAGCATTGCGGTGCAAATGAAATATATTGTCTTACATTTGCAAGCACGAGGATGAAAAAATGACGCACAGCAAATTACGCAAAAAAATAATCGGTATTCTTCTCCCGGCTGTTATAATTCTGTTTTCATACTATGTTCTGCCGTATCTTAACAGCAGTTTAGTAAACACTGATACGGGCGGTCCGTCTATCAAGCTGTATTTTATAGATGTCGGTCAGGGTGACGCTTCACTCATAGATATTGACGGTAAATTTGTTATGATTGACGGCGGTACTGATGATTCCGCCGATGACACGATTGATTTCATAAATTCGCTCGGTGTTACGAGACTAGACTGCGTTATCGCAACGCATCCGCATGAGGACCACATAGGTGGGCTTGATGATATCATCAACGAATTTCCGACAACAAAAGCCTATATTTCTCCAGGGAAAACCACAACAAGGGCGTTTGAAAATCTGCTTTCGGCACTTGAAAATTCTGAAGTTGAAACGGTTTCCGCAGGAGATGTTTTCAAAGTCGGAAAAGTCAAATTTGAAGTGCTTGCACCGAAGAATGAGAAATACAGCGAGCTCAATAACTATTCTGTTTGCCTGAAAATGACTTGCGGCAGAAAAAGCTTCTTGTTTACGGGCGATGCCGAAAAGCTTTCGGAAAACGAAATGCTTGATTCAGGTTTCAATTTAAACTCAGATGTTCTTAAAGTGGGGCATCACGGGAGCAAAACTTCAACATCCGATAGATTTCTAAAAGCCGTTTCGCCTGAAATTTCGATTGTATCGGTCGGAAGAAAAAGCTTTGGGTTGCCTGACGAAAGTATAATCAATAACCTTGAATCATGTTCAAAACTTTACAGAACAGATTTGAACGGTAACATAACCATCACAACCGACGGCGAAACTTTGGAGGTTAACTGTGATTATAATTGACAGGTTTGAAAAGAATATAGCCGTTTGTGAAACCGATGACGGCATGACGGAAATCAAAAGAGATATGATTTTGGGAGAAATCTCCGAGGGCGATGTTATTGTTTTTCACGGAACTGTTTATGAAAAGGACGAGGCGGCAACATTAAAAAGAATCGAAAGAATTAAAAAAATTGCAAAAAAATAGTGAGCCGGTAGGCTCACGATTCCATTTAGGCAACTACATAAGGTTTTAAATCTTCAACAATCTGTTTGTCATCCGAATGGATTTCAACCTTAATCGGTTTGCTGAGATCAAGACTGAAAATACCCATGATA
>JAXGBA010000102.1:0-10331 GCA_034186235.1 Clostridia bacterium
TTTTCACGGGGAAAATCGGCTATGTTTCACAAGAGAAGGACATACTTCCGCTTGCACTTATGCTTATTAAAAATATTTTTGGTGCGGCGGCGGTCGGAATGTTTTCTTCTACGCTGGTTTCGGCAAACGCTGCGGCGCTTGTGAAATCCAAGCTTTCAAAGACGCTTCCGGATGTGTTCGTTGCGGCGGTTTTCTGCGGCATATTGATTTACGCTGCGGTTGAACTGTTCTCGAAAAACAAGCACCCTCTGCTTGTCATCATGCCGATTATGATTTTCATTCTCTGCGGTTTCGAGCACTGCATAGCCGACGCTTTTTACTTTGCCGCATCAGGCATTTTCAACCTCCGGGTTCTGGCTTTTATGCTCGTGTGCATTGCCGGAAACGCCGTCGGCTCAATTGCCGTCCGCCTTGCGGAACGCTTTGGGGTGTAGCGCTGCGAAATAGATTTATCGACAGTCCGGGGGCGGTTTCCGCCCCCTCATTTTCTATTTGCCGAATGCCCCCGCACGGTCAAGCACGGTGATGATTCTGAGCATATCGTGCGTTAGCGCAAGCCCTTTGCCGTTTCCTTCGAGATACCCTTTGTCGAGCAGCTTCTGCACCGATTTTTTCGCCCAGTCGGGCATATTCTCGTCCATATAATTATACTCAAATGTGTTGATGCGGTCAAGTTTCGACTGCATTTTTGCTATTTTTCCGCTCAGTTCTTCATACTGCGTCATGGTTAAGCCTCCGTTTATTTTTCGTTTTACATCTTCTCTGAAATCGTCTGCCGTTTTGCCGAACTTTTTGAAATATCCTATCGGGTCAGTGTGATCCGTTTCGCCCCAGCGCAGCGACACATCGCAGTGCGTAAGCAACGATTCCTCCGATACCTCCCACCCGAAATACCCGAATATTCCGGCAAAAACTTCAACTGCGTTGCTCCATACTTTTTCAAAATCGTATTTCGTTTCGGCATGGCACAGCTCAATCCCGATGAATTTTCGGTTCGCGGTAGGCCCCGCATGCCAGGAAACCTCCGTGTAGGGCACGGTCTGGATATAACCTACGCTGTCTACGAATCCGTGCGCCGATGCGCCCCTCTCGCCTGTGTTGAAAAACTGAAATTCGTCCTCCGCCGTCGCCCCCGGAGTCGCCGTTTCGTGAAGCACCGCTCCGATTGGATTAAGGCGTTCTCCCGAGCGGTTTTTTTCTAAAAATTTAACTTTTTTTGTCATCGTCTTTATCTCCGCCTCTTTTCAAAAGTACATCAATCGCACGCCTGATGCTTCCAGGGAGTTTTATCCCCATAAGCCCTGCGTTTTCAATAATCGAGAGCGCTTCGTTTGCGGTGAACCCTATCACCGCCGCCGCCCTAACATACCCCACGCCGAGCGCCACATCAAGCCTGTGCGCAACCAAAATTATCAGCCATGTTATTCCCTTGCGGCAAAGACCCTTCCACCCTGCGCGGCTGTCCATTGCGCCGCCCTCGCTCTTGTTTGAATTTTTGAATATTCCGGCAACGCACAGCCCCATTACGAAGTCCACCGCCATGAATATCAAAAGTGTTGTCATGTCGCCGGTCCAGCTGCCGAATATGTCCGATATCACCCCTCCGACTGCCCCGACCGCCGCACAGATTATCCACTTAAATTCGCTCATCTGCTTCTTCTCCTTTTATCTCATTATATTCGCTTTCCGTGATTTCGTGAAACTCGCCCGCAGTGCGGTTCGCCCCGAGGTATATCACTCTGCCGAAAACCTCGCCATCGGTTAAAATCTTGCCTTCGTCGGCTTTTATTACATTTACCGTAACTGTCTGAACTTCCATTTTTCCACCCCCTTAAACAAGTGCAAATGTCCACGAATGCGCCGCAAATTCCGCCGCTTTTGCGTCCCAGTCGCCGTATTTTTCATCATACGCTGTCTTTGTGCCCGTCTTTACCGTAATCGTCCTTGTTTCGCCGTATTCAGCGGTGTCGAGGTGGTCAAAAATATTTTTCATAGAATCTGCCGTGAGCGGATTCCATTGAAACGAAAGCGTATACTTTATCGTTCCGCCGAAATCAATGTTTTTCAGCGAATAGTCGGTTTCGAATGTTTGAGTACCGTAGCTTGGACAGCTGTCCGGCATTATCAACTTTTCGATAGTGTGAAGTTTTGTGCATGCCGAAAAAGTTCTGAACAGACAATTTTCACCATTCGCAAGAGATAAATCAATTACCGGCAGTTCCGTAAACTGCGTCCATGAAAAAATGTCGGCTGCGCCGTAGGCTCTGCCTGGTCCCTGAATAAAGCTGAGCGTTATTCCTAAGTTTTGCAAAATTTCTTTCAGACTTCCGGATATGCCTGAACCCCTGAACATACATGCGCTTGAACCAAACCATGACACTATATTGTATTTTGGTTTGAAATTATCATTTATCCAGCCCGGCGAAGAAAAAGCATACTGGTAGTCGGTTCTGCTACCGTTTTTTTGAAAAGTGTCCCAAAAATCGTCATAAGCTTTTTGCGCTGCGGCATCGTAAACGGCGTCGATTTTATCCTCGAAATTCTGAGGATTTATGGTATCTGCCGTACCGAGCTTGCTTCGGAATTTATCGGCAATTCCTTTGAGAAAGTCGCCTAAGTTGTTGTTTTTAGCCATAAATCACACCTCCGTGTTGAGCGCAGATTCGATTGCGGCGGCGATTTTGCCGTCGACTTGCGCGCGAGTGTAGTAATCGCTGAAATCAACCGTTCCGCCGAGTGCGTCCCACGCGGTTCCCGTCCATGCGAAGTTCGTTCCGCCCTCGTTGATTATCTTCGTTATTTTGTCGGTGCCAGGGGGCGTTGAGGCAAAGTCGGCGCTGTAAAAATAATAGGTTTCGTTTATGCTGACCGCCGTGCCTTCCATCCATGTGTTCCAGTAATCGGAGTCTTTCGTTTCTGCTATGTCACAGAAAACACCATAATAATCACTGTTGGTAAGATAGGTGAAGGTGAGGGTATTGCCGGAAATGCCCGTGGGGGTCATAGTACCGAGAATCTTCTTGCCCTCAGTGCACACCTGATAGGTTTTGCCCACGGTAAATGCGGAAACGTCCGTAAGCTCCATCTCGCCGCCCTCTCCGTCAAATCCCATGCCGTATGCGTAAACCGACACGACCTTAACACCGTAGAAGTTTCGCGAAACTTCCGATTCGACATTCCAGACATCGCCCGCCACGCACGCTGCGGAGGGCGGCAGCTCTGAAAAGGTGCGCTTGCTTCCTTTGTATTTGTAAACGGAGGCGATTTTGCCGTCAATTTCGGTTTTGGTGTAGGCGTCGGTTATGCCGTAGCCCGAGAGGGTGTCGGACTTTTCCGCAAGCCCTTTTGCCGCCTCTTTCATGTCGGAAACCGCCGTCAGAATATTTGAAATGTTGCTGCTCTCGTTCTCCGCAATTTCGGAATCGTTATTCGCTGCCCTGACTTCAAATACGACCTCCTTGACCGTCAGAACCGCATCGCCTTTCGATACAGCAAGCCTTACAGTAATGAAGCCCGGCTCGGGGTACATGGAATTCAAAAGCGTGCAGGATATGGCAGTGCCGGAGGTTTCGTATGCGGTGCTGTACTGTCCGTTTTCCTGGCAGACCGCCATTGCCGTGAAGCCGCTTGTCGGTTCGCCCATGTCGATTTTAAGGGCGTAAGCGCCTGTATCGCCCGCAACGAGCTGTCCGCCTGATACAGAAAATGCACCGTCCCTTTTTAGTACAATTTCTTTCATCTGTGTTGCTCCTTTCCGTTAAAATCTTTGTATAATTTTTTCGTAAGCCGTGGGTGCAGCGTTGCCGAATACCACCCGGCAGCTGTATTTTTCTTCCCATATATCGGTTAACGATGTGATGTTGTATTCTTTTGAAAGCTCCCATTCCGGGATTTCGATTTTTGCTTTTTTGCCGGCGGCGATGAGGGGTCTTACTCCCGGGAGCACCTCCGCCTCAAAGCTGTCGGTTTCAAGAAAATAGTTCTTTTTTCTGCGGATTTCCGCACCCGGAACGGCGTCGTAGCGGCCTATGTAAAGCATTCTTCGTGCGGTGTCGGTCGGCTTTGAAAGGGCAGGGTATGTCTGATAAACATAGCCGTCGCCGTCCTTAAGCGAGTACGCAAGAAGGTTTCGGCTGTTGTCGATTCCGCAGGTGTAGCTTGGTTTTTTAAGCCCTCCGCATTTGCTTCCGAGAGTTATTCCGCTGTCCTCGTAATCGCCTGCCCATACCGTAACGCTGCCGCTTTCTATCGTCACCTTAAATGTCTTTTTCGCATCGTTTGCTATCGAGCTCATCGCCGCAAGGCAGCTTTCGGAAAGCGAGCCTTTGTACTGAACGGTACCTGTCCCCGAATTGTACAAAACCGCAACAGGGTTTCCGAAAAAGTAGTTGTCGGGGTCAAGGCAGCCGTACCTTGCGGCATAGCAAATCAGCTTTGAAACGCCTTCGCCCGAGGTGTATGTAAGGTCGTCGCCGTCCTTTAACGGGTACCTCCACGAAAACAGCTTTGACAGCATTTTGCCTATTAAAACCGTTTCGGTTTCCGTCAGCTTTACATAGATAACCACGCCGTACGGTTCACGGATATTTCCACTGAGCTGCACTACCGAGCCGCACGGAATCTTAACGCAGCGTGGAATGTGAATTTCAAAGTCGCCTGCCCCGGCGGACTTATTCTCCCATCGCAGTGATGTGTAGTCCGCAAAGGCGAAAATTTGGCTTAAATCCTCGCCCGACAACACCGAGATAATCGGTCTTTCCATTAAGCTTCACCCCCGATGCCGAGGAATTTCGGTTCGTATTCAACCGTGCCCTCCGTGTTGAAAGCGTAAAGCGTGTTCTGCCCCGGCGCAAGCATTATCTGCTCATAATCCTGAAAATATCCGTAATTTTCAAGGCTCTTTGTATCCGTGATGTTAGAGCTTGCATAATAAACGGTTCCCGTTTCCCTCGGGTTTTTTAAGCGCAGTCCGCTGTATTTCGGCGAGCCGCTGTTCCAGTCCGCACTCGTGAAAAGCCCGGCAACTGCCGTCTTTTCAAGCGCCTTCATTTTAACCGTCACCGGGCAGGGAATGTCACCGTCGTTATAAAGCGATATTTTTTGATATTTGTATGCTCCGTTTTCGTACAAATTAACCCCGTGGTTCAAAAAGGGGACGGTGCGCTTATTGTTTAATTTGTAAAAACACGGGTCGAACATTCTTATCTGAACGGTGTAAATCGGGGGCATTATTTCGTATTGGCGTTCCCGTTTTGCGGTCGATTTCATAAAACCTTTGAAATAATACCTGCCGTCTATATATCCCGTTATCTCGCTGAGGGGCGAAAGAGTGCGGTTTATAAGGCTTTCCGAAATCCTTCTCGCTTCAAATTTCAGCGTTATGTCACGGGGTGAAAAGGTCTTTGAAAGCAGCTGCCCGCCGAGGTTTCCGGGAATTTTATAAGTGCTGAAATCGCTTGAAATCTCGCCGAAATCCGGGAGTTCCACAAGGCATGCAGCCTCGGAGTGCGGCTCGATTGTTATCCAATATCCGTTCGAGTTTTTCAGAATTATGTTCATATTCCCACCCCCTGGAGCTTGAGCGCCGCAATCAGCTCCTGCGAGGTTTCCGCCGGGGAGAGGTTGTCGGCATAGATTGTCTGGTTGATTTCAACGCCGCTTCTGCCGAAGTATCCGCTGTCGGAAAGCTCAATTATCGCCTGTTTGACCGCATTTGCGAAGTCCTGCACCCCGTAAACGCCGGACGCAAACGAAAATGAATCCGTTTTCGCCCTCTCAAGCCCCGAAATGTACTCCGCCGCCGAAACCTCGCCGCGGTCTTTCAGCGCCCCGATAAATTCGCCTGAGCTGGCCATGTCGGACGAGAGGTATTTACCCAGTATTGCCGCACCGGCGCCCAGCGATTTTAAGTAATCGTACCCCTCGGTGTAGGTTTTTAGCGCATCAGGGTCAACATCGTCAAGGCGGTAGAATCTGTCGGTGATTTTGCCGTTTTTGTCCTTCACGGTTACCGATTTCAGCGTGCTTTCCGCCATTTGCTCAAACAGCGAGCCGCCCAGCTTTTCCGCCGCAGCCCTTGATTTTTCCATCGCTCCGATTACATTTTTCGTGTAAAATTCCCCGATTTTATCTGTCATGCTCTGCCATTCCGCCGTGCCCTCTTTGAGGTGCGTGTCACGCAGAGCCTTCAGCTTTTCGTAGTATGTTTCCGCCGAAATTATCCCGATTGAGTACATCGACCCAAGCCGGTTCGTTTCGTCCGTCATCATCTTGTCGAAAACCTCCCGTTCGTGGTCTTTCAGCTCCTCGGTGTATTTCCACCAAAGTTCCGACCCCCGCTCAAGGTAGGTATCCCGCAGAATTTTAAGCTGCTCGTAAAATTCCGAAACCGTGATTTTCCCGGCGGCAAGGGTCGCTTCAAGCTCCTTTACCGCTATGTTCATGGCGGACTTTTGGTCGGGGAAAATGTAGCTGTCGGTGAACTTCACGCCGTCGTGGTCAAAACGGCCAACGGGGTTTTCTATAATTTTCCTTCTGCTCATGTCATAACCTCCGATATGCAGTCGGCAAAGTCTGAATCCGCATAGCCCCCCGGGAGCATGAACCGCCTTTTCTGCTCGGCGTATTTCTTCGCTCTGTCCCCCGGAATATTGCTTAGATCCATGCTTCTGACTGCCAGTATTTCAGAAAAATTGCAGCCGCTCAGCTCGCACATCAGCGGCGCAAATGCGTGCCAGTGCATATCGCTTTCAGAAAGGTCGATGCCGTAGCACTTCATAAATCCCGAATATATCACTCTGCCGTCAAAATCAGCCGAGTAGAGCGCCGGCTTTCCGCCGCTGCCGTACCGTGAAAAGCCTGCATAATAAAAGGCGAGCGCCGCCCCGAACGCCGCTCCGGCAGGGGAGGCAGGCTCGGGGTAGCAAAGCGAAATAACATTCGCCGCCTTGCGTTCGGGGGACATATCCGACCGCAGTATCTCGCCGATTTCAAGCCATGTGCGAAAATCAGTTCTTATCGGGACGTCGCATCCGACAACCTTTACTGTGTTCGGAAGATACCCGAAAAGTACATTTTGCACAGAATGGGGACGCATCACTTTTTCGTAAATGTGCAGGTATTGTCGGTGATAACGGCAGTGCCGACAATGATTTCGCCCTTGACCTTGAATGTGCCGCTGTAGGAATATACCTCGCTGTCGCCGCCTTCGGAGTCCGGAATAACCGCAAATTCACGCTTTATCGCCGGGTATGACGAGCCGGAAGGGGCGGTCATGTCAACTAAGATTATCGACCTTACGGCGTCGTCGCCTGTCATTTCGCCGTCGGTGATTTTCACAATGTCGTCATGCACGGCGTTGCCCGTGAAGCGGTCGAAGGTATAGGAAACCTCCGGCGTGTAGCCCACAACATCGTTCTGCTCGTACGGCTCGTCAACATATCTGCGCTTGTAGGTTTTTGGGTTTTTGTTAATCGAAAGCGCTGTGAATCCCTGCATTTTGGTGAAGGTTTCGCCATTTTCGGACTTGACCCCGTAAAAGGCAAGCTTGTCGCAGCGCCTGTTGAAAATTCCGTTCATATTAAAGATCCTTTCTTATATTATTTAGTTTTCAGGTAGTACAGCTCAAACACCGCCTGGTAGCGCGCCGAGCTGTTTTTGCCGTTCACATCGTAGCGGCTCGGATAGGGCACAAGCTTTATGGGGGTCAGCTTTTCGCCGACCTCGCTCATTGAAGGCAGACCCTTTTCGGAGGTTTCCTCCACCCAGTCGCATACATTTTCGATAATTCCGCTGCCCATGCCCCCGTCTTGGTTGAACCACGGCAGCCGCAGCGACAGAATAAACTGATACCTCATCACTTTTGAGCCGTCCGTATAAATCTTTACGGGCTTCGGAACCGCCACTGCCTCGATTGCGGCTTCGGTGGGGGTGTCGGAGAGGTAGTCGATTGATATAGGCATTTGTTCAATATGGGGACAGGTCAAAAATATGTCCCTGATGTATTCCGAAACCGTCATCCGCACACCACCTTTGTATGGCTCACGAGCCTTGAGCCGAAGCGGTTTTCCGAGACGGAACGCACAGTCATTGCGCTTTCGGGCATTGTTTCAAATTCGCCTATCGCAATTCTGTCCCCGGTGGAAATAAGACCTTTTGTCTGCTCATTTATTCTGAAAATAACATCGGAATTGGGTATGAATCCCTTTGCTGAAACATTCGAGTTTGCCTTAAAGCACACCGAATATCTTCTGCAATTGAACACTTTGGGGACATAGGTGTTTTTGCGCTCCGAAACCGTCTTATGAAAAACCGTAACCTTGATTTTCCGCATTTTCAGCACCCCCTGTAAAAGAGTGATGACGGCAGATATTGCGCCGCTGCCTTGTAGATTTCGCTTTCAAAGCCTTTGTATGCGGCGGAAAAACCGTCCGAGCTTTCGGAGGAAACCCCGATGCGCCCATCAGTTGCAAAAAGAATTTCCGCAACGGCGCATACCGCAAATTTTGTCGCTTCATCCGCTTCGTCGCAGCGGCATTGGGTCATTGCCGAAAGCCTGTCCGCCGCCGATTTTTCGTAGTATGCGAACTCCTCCTCGGGGATTTTGTCCCCGAAGAAGCTTTCGCTGTAAAAGTTAAAATCTGTCATGATTAATTACCCTTTGCGGTTGTGGCGGTCGAAACATAAATGCCTGCAGTTTTGTTCTCGTATGTATCGTTAAGCCCGTAAATTCTGTAGCCGAACTTGTATGCATCGGCGGTCTGGTTGTCCTCAGGATTGATTACCTTCGGCTCAGCGTGCTTGGTGTACTGGAGGACGGCATCCTTCTGAATTACCATAAAGTTGATGTCGGCTGCGGTTGAGCCCTTAGCGTATCCGCCCTCAGTTTTGCCCGAAGATGTGCCGTCCGCAAGGTCTACTGCGGTGTAGAATCTCGACTGCGGAACGCATATTACGCCATCGAATGTGTTGAGAACTTCCTTGGATTTTGTGGTGTCGAGAGCTTCAATTTTGTCGAAAAGCGCCGGGGTGATGAAGAGGTATCTGCCGCTTTCGGAAACTTCATTTTCGTCAAGCTTGGATTTTGCGGTTCTTATAGCGTCAAGCACGCCTGCGCCGTCGGAGAGCGCTTCGCTCTTGGTTGTGGCGCCGGTCGCCGAAGCGTAAGCGGCAAAGCGCACTGCGTCAACCTCGGGCACAACCTTGGTTCTGATGAACTCGCCCGCAAGCTTGCCGAACGCAACGCCGGCGGTTTCCTCGTTGTCCATTGCGTCAACGGAGAACATTCTGCCGCGCTCGTAGTTGAACTCAACCGTTTCGTTGGTGAGGGTGACATCGCCGTCAACATAGCCGGAGGCTCTGTCGTAGTTTGCAAGGCCCGAAAGCGTCATCTTCGGAATGACGATTTCATGAGCGTTTGCGCCCTCTCTGAAAAGTTCGCTGTCGCTCTCGAGAACCGCTGTTTTTGCGGCGTCCTTATAGACCTCGTCGAGAACAGATACATATGAAGTGAATTTTGAAATTGAATTAGCCATAGTTAAAATCTCCTTTTTTTAGTTTAATCCTGCGCCGTGCGCAAATGGATTTGTGTTGTTTTCGGCGGCTTCGGTTGCAGCGGAAAACACAGGTGTTTCGGCGTTTCCGAACAGCCAGCCGTGCGTATTTTTTGCCGATTTTACCGCCGCTTCGATGTCGGGTGCGTCGCCGATAACAAGCCTTAAAAGCTCCTCGTCACGCACGCCCGCCTCCTTTGCGGCAATCGAAATGCGAAGGTTTCTCGCTTCGCCCGAAAGCTCCCCGAAAAGCTCCTCCTCGGAACGGCCGATTTCCGATAGAATCGCCTCTGCGGTATCGCCTTCGATACCGAGATTTTTCAAAAAATTCTTGTCCAATTAATTTTACTCCTTTCTTGTGTACACAATGGGGACGGAGCAAATTTTGTACAATCCGCCCCTCGCAAGTTTATTATAGCATTATTTTTTTTGTGAATCTTGCGGTGTTATAAGAAGAGCCTATCTCATGAACAGTCAAATTAAGCGAGTGAGCAGCTTTTCGCCGATTGGCGGCGAGTACATTTGATAAAGCTGCATAAAGAAATTG
The DNA here is from genome assembly GCA_034186235.1 of Clostridia bacterium. Classification (GTDB taxonomy): domain Bacteria; phylum Bacillota; class Clostridia; order HGM11514; family HGM11514; genus CAKSKB01. Next base: position 10,099 of record JAXGBA010000102.1, read on the forward strand.
CAGCCAAGAGGCGAAAACGGTGAACGAAAATTAATTTGACGGCCGTGAATGAGTGGAGGCTTGACAGAAAAGAAGAGCCTATCTCCCGAGCAGCGAGAATAAGTGAACACTGAGCTTTTTGCCGAGTACCCTCAGCGAAATATATAAAAACAATGAAAAGACAGGGCACAAGGCAAAAACGAAGTGTAATCTTATTCGAAGCGACCGAGAGGGAGTGGAGGCTTGACAGAAAA
>JAXGBA010000103.1:0-5879 GCA_034186235.1 Clostridia bacterium
AAACAGACTTTTTCAGAGAATTACCGGAAGTTGAGTCTTTTATCTCATTCAACGAAAGCAACATTGACGAGTATTTTGTGCGCGAAGTTTTGCAAGAGGATACGGACAGCGAGAAAGAAACAGCAGAAATATTAAAGGATGCAGCCGCTTTGCACGAAGATTTGAGAAATTACGGCAGTCTTAAAGATACCGACAAACCCCTAATTGTTTCGGGCATATTGCTTGCACTCAGAGAAATAGAATTTAAAAACTTTTCCATTGACGAGCTTACAGGCGACACTATCAAGACCGACGGCGAAAAGATATACAGAGCAATAGCAGACAACTTGCAAAGAGCTAATGTAGCACCGGAAGTTAAAAAGCAAAAGCTGTTGTCACAGTTTGCACTAATCAAAGACACAGCCAAACTCAACGAGGTTGATCCGAAACTGAAAAAGACACCCATGAAACATTTCACTGAGTTCTTATATGACAAGATTTATCGGTCTATCCGTTACAGCCTGAGTGCAGAAGATTACCTCGGCAGATTTTACGGCGAGTTTATGAGCTACTCAGGAGGCGACGGACAGACACTTGGAATAGTGCTGACACCTAAACATATCACGGAGCTTTTCTGTGATTTGGTTGACATCAAACCTACGGACAAAGTTTTCGATCCGTGCTGTGGCACGGCAGGTTTTTTGATTGCGGCTATGCATAAAATGTTAAAGCAAGTAACAACTGACAACGAAAAGCGGGATATCCGCCAAAAGCAACTACACGGTGTTGAACTTCAACCCTATATGTTCACGATAGCAACTACAAATATGATTCTTCGAGGCGACGGCAAGAGCAACCTTATAGACACCGACTTTTTGAAGTTAAACCCCAATAAGTTGCAGTTAATGGGTGCAACAGTTGGCTTTATGAATCCGCCGTACTCACAAGGCAGTAAAGCAAACCCCGATTTGTATGAGATAGCTTTCACAGAGCATTTACTGAACAGCTTGACAGTAGGTGCGAGGTGTGCTGTTATTGTTCCTCAGTCTGCTATGACCGGAAAGAGCAAGGACGAGCAAGCTGTCAAAGAGAATATTTTGAAACATCATACTCTTGAGGGTGTTATCTCATTGAGCAAAGACACCTTTTACGGCGTGGGTACTGTTCCGTGTATCGCAGTCTTTACGGCAGGCATACCGCACGAAGCGGACAAGATTTGTAAATTTATCAATTTTGAAAATGACGGCTACAAGGTAGCTCCACATATCGGCTTGGTTGAAACCGAATCCGCAAAGGATAAGAAAGCACATCTGTTGAGTGTATGGCGCGAAGAAACGGAAGCCGAGAGCAAGTTCTGTGTATATACTACAGTAGAAGCCGCTGACGAATGGCTACATAGTTTTTACTATTTTAATGACGAAATACCAACCGAGGCGGACTTTGAAAAGACAATCGGCGACTATTTGACATTTGAGTTTTCTATGGTAATGCAAGGACGAGAATATTTGTTTAAGGAGGACAGCGACAATGCTCAATCTTAGTGACAGAGAATGGAAAAGCTTTATGATTGCGGATATCTTCAAAGTTGACTTGTCTAAAGGCGACAATCAGCCTTCTTTGTTGGAAGAAGGACAATATCCTTTAATATCAGCAGGAACAAAGAACAATGGAATATGTTGCTTTATAAAGGAAGGCGATGGAAAAAGTCAACTGTTTGAAAAAAACACTATTACAGTAGATATGTTTGGGACGCCGTTTTATCACGCTTACGATTTTTATTCCGTATCACATGGGAGAATAAATATAATGACCGCAATTAATAAAAAATTCAATAAATATGTCGGTTTATTTATTGTATCGTGCATAGCAGAGGGAACTAAAAGCAAATATACATATAATCAAATGTGCTCTCAAAAAAGAATACTAAGGCAGCCGATTATGCTCCCAATTACCAACGACGGACAGCCAGACTATGCTTTTATGGAGCAGTACATCAGGGAACGAGAGGACAAGCTCAAGCAGAAGTACATTGATTTTGTTGGTAATAATTGCCATGCGGGGGGGTAATTCCAAGTCTTGAAGAAAAGACATGGAAAGAGTTCTCTATTGCTGATATATTCGATATTAAAGCAGGTAAACGCTTGACTACTGCTGATATGGATAGCGGAAACTTGCCTTTCATCGGGGCAACAGAATTGAACAACGGCGTCACTAATTGGATAAACACACCGAACGAAACACTTGACCATAATGTTTTAGGGGTAAACTATAACGGCAGCGTAGCAGAAGCCTTTTACCACCCATATAGTTGTGTGTTCTCAGACGATGTTAAACGCCTACACTTGAAGAACGCCGACGACGGAAAGCATATCTTGCTGTTTTGTAGTATGCTGATACGAAAGCAGAAAGTCAAATACACATACGGCTACAAGTTTAACGGTAATCGAATGGCAAAGCAGAAAATACTCTTACCCATTACAGATGACGGAAGTCCCGACTATGAATATATGACACAGTATTCAAAAGCCGTTATGTTCGGGAAGTACAAAAAATATCTCGAATATCAAAATTGTCTCACACCGTAACAAGCGGGAAAAATGCACATCACATTTTCCAATTCTTTTGTATATATAAAAACCTTACAGTAAAAGGCAGAAACAAAAAATCGTTTCTGCCTTTTATTGCCTTTAATAGTACGCCCCGTAAGGGCCGCTTTTTCATTACCTTTCTATATACAGCGTTACAATTTCAAAATTGCCCACAGAAAGCTTAACCTTATTATCCTTAACCTCAAGTTTTTCAAGCTTATTTTCAAGCAAATCGCAGATCCACACATTCTTTACATCAAATCCGAAGGAAATTTCGGGCTTGCTTACGGTGTTGTGGGCATCGTACAGCCTTAAAACATATCCTTTTCCGTCCTCGCTTTGCTTAAGCGTTTCGATGACAATGTTATCCTCATTGCTCTTTACAAACGAATACTCGGAAGGCAGATCGCCGATTTTCTCCCTTGTTTTCACCGCAGTCATCTTTTGATTAAGATTATAAGCTTGCTGAACCGTTCCGCCTGCCACGGCGTTAAACTTATGGGGATACCAGGAATATGTAAGATGATGAACGCATTTATCCGCCTCGGGGTTAGGATCGGTTGATGATTTAAGGATTGTTATTCCCAGCACATTTTCGTCCGCCGAAAAGCCGTATTTACAGTCGTTAAGCAGGCTCACGCCGTAGCTGTTGTCGGAAATATCCACCCACTTATGCATACACATTTCAAATTTTGCCTGATCCCAGCCCGTATTTTCGTGGGTTGCACGCTCCACATGACCGAACTGAATTTCGGCAGTGACCTTATTCGAGAACACATTGACGGGAAAAAGCGATTTCATAATAAGGTGGGACTGCTTCCAGTCAATCTCCGTTTCAAAATCAACCCTCGGGATATTGTCATACACGACTATATTTTGCTTTATAACAGAATCCATAAAGCGTTTTACCACCGTAAGACCTGCCTTTGCACCGTTTCGGTATTCAAAAATTTCCGCAACCTCGTTGACCTCGTAGCATTTTTGCTTATAATAATATGTAAGCTCCCAGGCATCGTAAAACTTCGGCATATCCTCATAAACGCAGAACCTGTTTGCAGTGCCGGACACGGTTTCACGCATATTTATTTTATCGAAAATCGAGGTGATATTGCCGTTTTCGTCAAGCCTTATATCGAAATATTTATTACTGATATGATTTTTTTCGATTTCTGCCGAGTTTTCAAAGCTCAATTCGGAAAATCCCTTATATCCGAAGGAAGGAACGGACTCGGCATACGCAAAGCTTCCCTCCGCCTCCACAACATCGGAGCACTCATGGGAATGGGGATTGAAAACCGTATAGCCCTCGGGGGTTGATATTTTGCCAAGCAAGTCCTCCGTTGCGTGTTTTGAAGCTTCATTGCAAAAATCAAGCACATTGCCGTACTGCTCGTCCGACAAATCGTAAACCTCCTTTATGGAGCTTCCGGGGATTATGTCGTGAAACTGATTAAGCAGCATAAGCTTCCACATATCCGAGAATTTTTCGGACGGATATGCCTTACCGTTCACAACGGAATCGAGTACCGCAAGACCTTCTGCCTTCATCAAAGCAAATTCGCAATCACGGTTGAATTTCTTTGTTTTCGCCATTGAAGTGTATGTTCCGCGGTGATATTCAAGATAAAGCTCGCCCGACCATTTGGGAGTTCTTCCGAATTTTTCGCAGGACTCCTTAAAATTATTCTCGGCTTTATTGAGAAAATCATCAAGGGTATTCATTTTTGTCATGGGAATTCCGGGTATGCCCTTTTCAAAGCGTCTTTGGCGTTCAAGCATTTCAAAGGTCGGCCCTCCGCCTCCGTCACCGAACCCGAAGGTGTGAATTACCTGATTGTTGTATTCCTTATTCCTGTAAATATCCCAGCTGCTTTTTACCTCCCTTGAATCCATTGCACCGTTTATCATCACAAATTCACGGGATTTGTCGGGATTGACAAAATCCTTTGTCGTTAAAAACTGCGTGAATATTTCGGAGCCGTCTATGCCCTTCCAATAAAAGGTATCATTTGGTATTCTGTTGGTATCGTTCCAGCTTATTTTGCCTGTAACAAAGCGGTCAACCCCCGCCTTTTTAAGAATCTGAGGAAGGGCGGCGGAATACCCGAACACATCGGGAATCCAAAGCGTTCTGCTGTTTACGCCAAACTCCTCTTTGAAAAATCTCTTTCCGAACACAAGCTGACGGATAAAGCTTTCTCCCGAAGGCAGATTTCCGTCCGCTTCAAGCCACATTGCGCCGTCCGCTTCCCACCTGCCCTCTCTTATGCGAGCCTTGACCTTTTCGTACATTTCGGGAGCATTTTCCTTAAGAAAAACATACATCTGCGGCGAGGTCATCATAAACCTATATTCGGGATAACGCTCCATAAGATGAATAACGGTGGAATAGCTCCTCTGAACCTTCTCCACAGTCTGACGGACAGGCCAGCGCCACGCCACATCTATATGGGAATGCCCCATACAGTTTACCGTTACATCCTTATTTTTGCCACATTCCTTTTCATAAAACTCATGCTTAAGATATTCCCTTGCATTGTGTATGCCTTCATAATACTCATCGGAATAAGGCTTTCTGAAATCAATACGGTTTGCGGCAAGCTCCAGATGATGCAGGATTACACGATAGTCATCCGACGCCTTATCCAAGCAATAAAGTGCGTCAAGCGGAACATAAAAGTCAAAATAAAGCTGCTCCGTTTCACTGCAGACCGTTATAAGCTTCGGCGTAAGCCCCGAAAAGGGACTTATACTGTCAAAATAACAGTAGAACGCCGCATCGTACTCGGTATCGGGCTTCAAAAAGGTTCTTGTGTGGTTGACATCAAGCCCCTGCGTCATTTCGCCGTTTAAGTAAAGTAACACCTGAATTCTCGAATTCTTGTTCTGCTGCTCAAATTCGAGGGCATAATAGCATCCGTCAATCGCCTTTGGAGTGCGAAAGCTTCCTCTTATCCAGCAGTGCAAATCCTTTCCGTCAAGAAGCATATAGGGCTCAAGCTTTTGCCAGCTTTGGTCAATATCGGGAATGACATTATCATTTTTGTAGTCACAAAACTTGATATAAAAATCATCAAGCGAAACCGCTTCACGCTTTGTAAGCGCCAAAAGCTGCCAAGCGGTTTTTTCGGCTTTTTCATCTAAATATCTCATAAAATAACTCCTTTATTGCTTTTTTTATATAATATACCACAAACTGTGTTTTGTCAATATGCCGCTTGACTTTTTTGGGATTTTGGTGTAGAATTCTATAAGAAATCAGTTTACGGAGGCAAATATGAATCCTTTAACAAACATAGAAATTATTAAGCA
>JAXGBA010000104.1:0-5586 GCA_034186235.1 Clostridia bacterium
GCTCGCTGGTTCGTTATTACAAGATGACGGCTGACCTTGATATGACAGGGTACGATTTCAGCAAAGGCGGAATCGGCGGAGAAAATTCCTACTCAAGGTTTCGGGGCAGCTTTGACGGGAACGGGCACATCATCAAAAACTGGAACGGATACAGCACGGAAGGGAGCGATAACAACGCAATTTTCACAAACGTATCGTTCGGTGAATTTGAAGACCAAGGAATAAAGAACCTGGGTATTGAAAACGCAAGAATAAAGTCGAGCAATCATGTGTGCGGAATACTTGCCGGAATGTGCACCGCAGGCGGTCAGGCTGAAAATACCGGGTTTGAAAACTGTTTTGTTAAAAATTCCGAATCGACCGTTTCTACAAGAAGCCAAACAGGACCGGCATCCGGTGGAATAGTCGGAAAGGTTCATCTTCCGTATACAGGGAGCACTACGATAAACATTAAGAACTGTTATGTTAAAAACACATCTCTTTACTGCGGCTGTGCAGGTGATCCTGCGGAACACAGACATTTCGACATAGGCGGAATTGTCGGCAGAGTAGCGATGGATGATGTAAGCGGCGGACACAAATGTTTTATAACAAACTGCTATTCAATCGGGGTTAGCGGCAATGAATCGCTGTATGCTATCGGAGTATTGAGCGGGCCGACAACATTAAGCCTTACAACCGATTTCAGCAACTGCTACAGTGTTGACGAAGAAAAAGCGGACACATGGTCGCTTTTGAAATTCGATGCCATCAATAAGGCTTTTATTGCTGAAAAAACGGGGCTTCCCGCACCTAAATCAACTGATTTTGCGGATAACGTCTTTGCCGACGATACTATCGAGGTTAATGACGGGCTTCCTATGCTTAAATGGGAATATGACAAATGGAACAGCGGCGAGGATTCCGCAATTAATATTAAAACGAATGTGCACGGGAAAGTGCTTTACCGCGGCGATGAGCTTTCCGACGGCGATATAATTTCAAGCAAGGTCGGACTCTCGGTTACAATTGAAGTTATATCCGACAAGGGTTATGATGCGGAGGTTAACCTTGACGGCGAAAAGGTTTCATACTCCGGAAATACTTTGATAATATATCCGAAAAAAAGTGCACATACTCTTTCGATAAACTTCAACGAGCTTCCAAAAATGGATAACCGTTTTTACGTTGACCCCGAAAAAGGTAGCGCTGATAACGACGGTACTGCAAAGGATAAAGCGTTTGATTCGATCACAACCGCTAAGGAGGCAATCAAAAAGTACAGAGACGGAGAAGTTCTCAGTGACGGAAACATCAATGTGTACATAAAGGGCGGAGAATACACAACCGAAACGGGGCTGACGTTCGGGAAAGATGACTCGGGCACAGCGCAGCAGAAAATAATCTATCAGCCGTACGAAGGCGAAAAGGTAACGTTTACAGGTGCGGATAAGCTTGATTCGAGCAAAATCAAAAAGGTTACGGATGAAAATCTTTTGAACAGACTTTCCGAAAGCTATGCAAGAGATAATATATATATGCTCGACCTGAAAGCAGAAGGGATTGAGCTTCCACCGCTTCGTGCAACGGTGACAACGAGCGGACAGAAGTTCTATATGAACGGAACGGCTCTTACCAACGCACGCTGGCCCAACCCCGACAAAACGGGCGAGCAGTACTATGTAAGAGGCGAAACCGGAACGCTTACGGCGGAGCAGCAAGGCAAATACAACGGTGGCGGACAGCCGGTTGTACTAAAATATGTTGATCCCGAAAACCGTACGGCAAAGTGGAAGATAAAGAAGGATGATCTTTTTGTATGCGGAGCAATTGCATATCTTTGGTATCCCGAGTGCATCCTGATCGATAAGCTCGACCCAACGGCAAAGCTTGTAACCACAAGCGGAAAAGCTTCGTACGGACAGGATACGTACACCGCAAAAACCGAGCGATATCTCTACTTTGAAAACATTTTTGAAGAAATCGACCAGCCAGGCGAAAGCTATCTTGACAGGGAAAGCGGAATACTCTATTTTTACCCTGTCGGAAAAGTAAACGGCGCTGAAATGTATCTGTCTAAGACCAGCTCGAATCTGTTGACGATAAACGGAGCGGAGCATATAACCTTCAAAGATTTGAATTTCAAAAATGGAACCGGCAACGCAATGAGTATAACCGGCAGCAGCATAACTGTCGAAGGCAGCGAAATAAGCGGTATGGGAGCCAACGGAATAAAAATAAACGGCTCGGATATAACCGTAAAGAACTGCGATATATATAACTTTGCGTCGCACGGCATTGATGTTTCCGGTGGTGACAGGGCTACGCTCACTCCTTCCGGGAATGTAATAACCAACAATAAAGTTCACAGCGGTTACGGTCAGCTTTCAAGAGGTATATATGCCGCAGGAGTCGGACACGAGATTTCGCATAACGATATATTTGATTTCGCTCAGGAGGCAATCAGGTATGACAATCTGAACAATACCGTTATTGAGTACAATGACATTTATGATGTTCAGCTGCTCAATGCCGACGGCGGAGCAATCTATGCCGGCAGAAACTGCACCGACCTCGGAAATATCGTAAGATACAACTATTTCCACGATATCGGCGCTCATATCGGTCACCATGGTCAGCAGGCGGTGTTCACCGATGACGGCGAGGTAGGTCCGGCAATCTATGGTAACATCATATACAAGGGCGGTCTTCCGGATTATCCCCTCAAAACCCATGGCGGACAGTTCCACCAAATTTACAATAATATAATTATCGAAAACAATGTCGGTTTTTATATGCAGGCGTGGAACAACAGCGAAAACGGCGTTGCAAACGATATGATTCCGGCATGTTGGTTCCTTTGCATGACAGACACCGGCACTGTATACGGCGCAGGTATCTCAAATCTCTTTTCGGGCAGAAAAGACCTTATTTTAAGCAATGAATGGAGAAAATATTATACAGAAACCGAAAGCACAAAATACTGGGCGAAAGTATTTGACTTTCTTAATTCCGAAAACTATAATGCCGCAAAAGAATTCAGCGACAAAGGCGATGCCGCAGGATATACGGCGTGGATGGAAAAGAACCTTCCGGCAGGCGACACAAACTTTGTTTATAACAATGTATTAATCGATATTCCCACAGTTGTGCTTAGTGGAGGATGGGCTGAACTGAAAAACAACCTTGAAGTAAGCAGCAAGTCGGCAAAGAACTGGTTCACCGAATACGGAAAGGACTTCACGCTGAACGATGGAGGTATGGCGGAAATCAGGAAAACCATACCGGAATTTGAAAAGCCGGAATTTTCAAAAATGGGAGTTCAGGACGAAAGCACGGCAAAGCCTGCAATCGCCAATGCATCCATACTCGGAAGTGCAGCAGTAGGGAAAACACTTTCCGCAATGTATGAATACAGCGGAGAAAATGCCGAGGGCACTACGGAAATATACTGGTATTATTCGAACAGCAAAAACGGAACATACAAGCGTATAACGAACGGTTACGGCAAGTATTATACAGTCGGTTCGGAATACGAAAATAAGTATATCCGCTTTGAAGCAGTGCCGAAGGATGTTAAATACGAAAGCGGCGAAAGAGCGGTTTCTGAGGACGTGTATATCGACCCGAACGCAACAACGGTTGATAAAGACGGGCTTTGGGCGCTGATAGCAAAGGTAAACGGTGTGCTTGATGATGCGGTTGTCGGCACGGATGGCGGACAATACGATCAGGAATCGAAGGATGCCCTTGCCGCGGCAAGAGATAAGGCGCTCGCTGTAGCAAATAATACAAACGCATATCAGTATCAGGTAACCGAGGCGGAAACCGAGCTTAAAGCAGCGCTTGATTTGTTCTTAAAGAGCGTTCATGACCTTTTGAGCACTCTCGGAGTTGATAGAATATCTCTCAAAGAGTGCCTTGAGGATGAGGCAGGCTGGAACAAATCTACGGGCGATGACCTCAAGTTTGAAAACGGAGCACTCATCATAGGCGCCGGCCAAGCAACGCTTGCCGAATATACTGCGAAAAAGTATAGAAACACTCAGTTCAGCTTTAAGATGAAGCCCGAAATAATAGATGCCGACGCAGAAAATGCGGCAGACGCATGGGTAGGAATCTATTTAAGACAGCAGAAAAACGGATGGTGCTGGAACGGCGGCAACGGAGCAGCAATGTTTGATCTTAAGCAGCAGCTTATACAGTATCAGCAGCAGCCGAAACCGCTGACATGGAGTTCTGCAATACATCCCGACCTTGTTCTTAATGACAAGAAGCTCGAGATGGGCAAAACATACGATGTAAGTGTAGGTGTATACGAAACCAAAACTGACGGCGAGATACTGATTGAGCTGACATTGGACGGTGAAAAAGTCTATATGGACAGCATTTTGGGGACAGAGCTTACCGGCACCGAGGGAATGTTTGCAATAAGCGCCGGTGACAACACAAGGCTTACGGTGTATGCCGCAGAGGCGGATAAGACGGAACTTAACGCAGAGATTGCCGCAGCGGAAAGCTTTGTATCGGGCGCTAAAACCGGAAACGGATACGGCGAATACCCGATGGATGCAATAGACAGCGTAAATGCGGCGATAGCGGACGCAAAGAAGGTTTCCGGAAATGGAAATGCAGTTCAGTTTGAAGTTGATGAGGCGGCTCTGAAATTGAAAAAGGCTGCAAATGCGGCAAAGGGAATGTTCAATCAGAGCGGAAGCATCGGAGAAACGGTAACAATCAATTACGGCGGAGAAAAGGCTGAACTGATTGTTCCGGATAATCTTACAAAAGTAGTAGTAAATGCTGAAAAAGATAAGGTTTTGCCTGAGTTAAGCGCAAAATCGAAAGATTTTGAAATGGCGGCGGAAAAAGGCAGCATACCGGGTGGCTCGTTTGAGCTTCCGGTAAAGATGGCGGAACCCTCCGGAAGCTTCAAACTCGGCGATGTAAGCGGAGTTTACGGCGGAGGATATACCGAATTTAATAAGCCTGTAAGAATAGTTCTTTACGGCGAAGGCGGAAAACAGGCGGCTTATAAAAACGAAAAAGGCGGATATGTCCAGATTTCAAGAACAATAAAAGAGGACAGCCTTGCCGAAGCCGAAACCGCACTTTCTGATGGAAAGACAGTCGCTGTAAAACTCATAAGCGGAAATGATTTGGTTATTTACACAACGGCGATTACCGAGTTTGTAACGTATACGAAAACCACTTCGGATGTGAGTGAACCTTCCGTAACCCCCGGCGGCGCAGGTGGTGGCGGAACAACCACAAAACCTTCCGCAAATAAGGGAACAAACGGTTTCTATTCCGGTGAAACAACCAACCCGAGTATCTCTAATCCGTTTACTGATATGGTTAACCACTGGGCAGCGGCAGATGTTCTCTCTATGAACAAGGCAGGCATCGTTTCGGGTGTTTCGGATACACTCTTTGACCCCGACCGCAATATTACAAGAGCGGAATTTGCCGCAATTATCGCAAGGGCACTGAAGCTTTCCGATAAGAAAGCGGACTATAAAGATGTAAACGACGAATGGTTTGCACCGTATGTGGGCGCATGCTCGGAGGCAGGAATAATTTCGGGATATGACGGAATGTTCAGAC
>JAXGBA010000105.1:0-9145 GCA_034186235.1 Clostridia bacterium
GTTGTCCGATAAGCCCAATGACATACTCGCATACGAGTACATGAAAAACATCAAAAAGCTTGGTCTCGGCATAGAGCCGCTGATAATCAAAAGACGGTTTAACGATTATCACAGCAATCTGCCGATTGGAAAATACGCCTCCGCATCTTATATAAGAGAGCACCTTGCAGATGCAAAAAAATACACTCCCGAGTTGCCCGAAATTTCTGAAATCACCGATTTTGAAAAATACAAGCTTGCATCTCTTGCGCATCTCAGATGTGTTGATGCAGCTATGCTTAAAGAAACATACGGCTGTGGTGAAGGCTTGGAAAACAGGCTTAAACAGGCGGCAAACGATGCCGAAAGCTTTGAAGAATTCTGCGAGCTTGCAGGAACAAAAAGGTATCCCTCGGGGCGGATATTAAGGCTTGCGGCATGCTCGATACTGGGAATTAAAAAAGGCAATTACAAGCCCGAATATATCCGAATTTTATCCATGAGCAGGACCGGCTGCGGTCTTTTGCACCAAAACGCAATCGGGCTGCCGGTGATAACCAATCTTTCAAAACAGCAGCTGCCGTCAAAGCAGCTTGAAATTGACATAAAGGCAGGCAATTTGCGCTCGCTTTTTACAAAAAACACAAAAGGCGGAAGCGATTTTCGGAGGTCACCTCGTGTAATATCCTGCGGCTGACACGAGTATAATATACGGGTGATGGAAAATGAAAAAAATAATAATTTACATTCTCATTGTAGCGGCAGCGGCAGCGGTTTTTGCTTGTTATCTCGAAAAAAAGCCCGAAACGAAGCCGCAAAAGGAAAAAACCGATACTGCCGTTTCGGCGCAAATGCCCGTGATAGTGTGGGACAAGGCGTGCAAATATAATAACACACTGAAGGGTGTTGATGTTTTGGCGCCGGTTCTTTTCAAAATGAACAAGGACGGCGGTTTTGACGAACTTTCATCAAAAGAATTTACCGATTCAGTCGATGCCGATGTTTGGGGTGTGTTTACCAATGCGTTTGACCCCGAGCTGACAAGGGAAATTATGCAAAGCGACGAAAAACGGAAAAATCTTGCCGAAAAAGCAGCGGAGCTGACATTTAGCTATGACATCGAGGGGGTTAACATCGATTTTGAAAATATGTACAGCGATGACAGCGCATACTTCACCGAATTTATAAAGGATTTATCCGAAAAACTGCACGAGAAAGGTAAAACACTTTCGGTTGACGTGACGAAAATAAACAAGGGAAGCATGTTTTATTCTATGTGCTATGACCGTGCCGAGATAAGCAAATATGCGGATTTTGTAATTCTGATGGGCTACGACCAATATCCCAGAACCTCCCCCGTCCCCGGGCCCGTTTCGGCAATAAATTGGACTGAGGAAGCAATATCGGATATGCTTTCGGAGGTGCCGACCGAAAAATTCATTCTCGGCGTTCCTCTTTATACAAGACTCTGGGAGCAAAACGGCGGTGTGATGGTTTCCTCAAAAGCAATTTCTATGGACGAAAGCGAGCAGATTAAGATAGAAAACGGCGGGCAGTCGATTTTGGACCCGGACAGCGGACTTGATTATTTTGAATTTGAAAACGACGGCAGCAAGTTTTCCGTATGGCAGGAAAACGGTTCCTCGCTCAAAAAAAGGATTGACCTTGCAAAAAAGTACAATCTTTCGGGAATTGCCTGCTGGTGCCTCGGCTTTGAAAACACAGAGGCAGATGAAATATTGAGCGAACTCTGACGGTTTCCGTAATATTTAACATAAAAAGGCGGTGCAGCAAAACTATTTCGTTTGCTGCACCGTTATCTTTTTATTTTCCTAATTTAGTGGTTTGAGCGTTTTGTGTAGGTCGTATGCAGAAGCTCATGTGCCTTGTGGCTTCCGGGAGCCTCAAAATACTCTTCGTAGAGCTTCTTTACATAAGGATTATCATGCGATTTTCTTAACGTTGAAGCCTCATCTTCGGAATAGAGTGCCTTCGCACGAAGTTCCTTGACATTAACCTTCGCCTTTGTAGCGGAATCAACGATAGGCTGACCGCCGCCGTGAATACATCCGCCGGGGCAAGCCATGATTTCGATGAAATCGTAGTGTTCCCCTGCTTTGATTTTTTCAAGAATGGTTCTTGCGTTTGCCGTACCGTGAACGCAGGCAACCTTAACGTCCTTCCCTGCAATCTTGAGCGTAGCTTCCTTAATGCCATCAAGACCTCTTACCGGTTCGACATTAAGATTATCAAGTTCTTTTCCTTCAAGAATCTCATAAACTGTTCTGATAGCCGCTTCCATAACGCCGCCAGTAGTACCGAATATAACGCCGGCACCGGTAGCCTCGCCGAAAGGCTGGTCAAACTCTTCATCGGGAAGAGAAGCAAAATCAATACCGGCTTCTTTAATCATCCTTGCAAGCTCGCGTGTTGTAAGCGAAACATCAACATCTCTTGCGCCGCTTGTGGAGTGCTCCTCACGGCTTGCCTCAAACTTCTTTGAAGTACAGGGCATGATTGCAACGGAGAAAATATCTTCCTTTTTAATATCGTTCTTTTCAGCGTAATAAGACTTAATAACCGCCGCAAACATTTCCATAGGAGATTTGCAGGAGGAAAGATTGGGGAGGAATTCCGGATAGTAATGCTCGCAGAACTTAACCCAGCCCGGTGAACATGAAGTGATAATCGGGAGGTTCTCTCCCTTTGTGAATCTTTCGATAAATTCCGTGCCCTCTTCCATAATGGTGAGGTCGGCACCGGTATCGGTGTCAAACACCTTATCGAATCCCAGAAGCTTAAGTGCAGCAACCATCTTGCCCGTTACGGGAGTGCCGATCGGGAGACCGAATTCTTCACCGAGGGCGGCTCTTACAGCAGGCGCGGTCTGAACAACAACATGCTTTTCGGGGTTGTCAATAGCGTCAATAACCTTCGGAATATCGTTCCTTTCGGTGAGCGCACCAACGGGACATGCCACGATACACTGACCGCAGAAAATACATCCAACATCCTTTATAGGCTGCTCGAACGATGTTGCGATATGAGCGCCGAAGCCTCTGTCAGTTGCGGTGATAACCGAGATTTTCTGATTATCGCATGCAGCCACGCAGCGGCGGCAGAAGATACATTTATTGTTATCGCGAATGATAGAAGTTGAAGTATTGTCAAGTTCGTAATGAATATTTTCACCTTCATAGTGAAGCTCATCCACGCCGAGTTCACGGGCAAGCGCCTGAAGTTCACAGTTCTGGCTTCTCACGCAGGTAAGGCATTTCTTTTCATGGTTGGAGAGAATTAGTTCAAGCGTAGCTTTTCTTGCGTTTCTAACCTTGGGGGAGTTAGTGTAAATTTCAAGCCCCTCTGAAACGGGATAAACGCAGGCAGCCTGAAGCGCCTTAGCGCCCTTGACTTCAACGAGACACATTCTGCAGGCTCCGATTTCGTTGAGGTCTTTGAGATAGCAGAGCGTGGGAATACGGATTCCGGCGTCTCTTGCAGCGTCGATGATTTTGTAAGAAGCGGGCACGGAATAATCTCTGCCGTTTATTTTAATATTAACCATATTCATATCAGTCCAAAGCTCCTCTCTTATTTGGAAATAGCGCCGAACGGGCAGGCAGCAACGCAGGCACCGCACTTAACGCATTTTGAAGTATCGATAGTGTGAGGATTCTTAACCGTGCCGGAGATAGCGCCGACAGGGCAGTTTCTTGCGCACTTGGTGCAGCCCTTACACTTATCGGGGTCAATTTTGTAGCAAACAAGTGCCTTGCAGACACCTGCGGGACATTTTTTATCAACAACATGAGCCATGTACTCGTCCTCAAAATATCTGAGAGTGCTGAGAACGGGGTTCGGGGCAGTCTGACCGAGACCGCAGAAAGCGGAGGTCTTGATGTTTTCGGCAAGAACCTTAAGTCTTTCGATGTCCTCAACCGTTCCCTCGCCGTGAGTGATTTTGGTAAGGATTTCAAGCATTCTCCTTGTGCCTATGCGGCAGGGAGCGCACTTTCCGCAGGACTCGTCAACGGTAAATTCAAGGAAAAACTTAGCAATGTCAACCATGCAGTTGTCCTCGTCCATAACGATAAGGCCGCCGGAGCCCATCATCGAACCGATGCTGATAAGCGAGTCGTAATCGATAGGGGTATCTATAAGATGAGCCGGAATACAACCGCCCGAAGGTCCGCCCGTCTGTGCAGCCTTGAACTTTTTGCCGCCGGGGATACCGCCGCCGATGTCATAAACGATTTCGCGAAGGGTGGTGCCCATCGGGATTTCAACAAGACCTGTGTTGTTGACCTTGCCGCCGAGAGCGAACACCTTTGTGCCCTTGCTCTTTTCCGTACCCATCGAAGCAAACCATTCAGCGCCGTTGTTGATGATAGCGGTGATGTTAGCGTAAGTTTCAACGTTATTAAGAAGAGTAGGCTTTTCCCAAAGACCCTTAACCGCCGGGAACGGAGGACGGGGTCTTGGCTCGCCTCTGTGACCCTCGATAGAGGTCATGAGCGCAGTTTCCTCACCGCATACGAAAGCGCCTGCTCCGAGCCTTATGCCGAGGTCGAACTCAAAATCGCTGCCGAATATATTTTTGCCGAGCATACCGTATTCCCTTGCCTGGTCGATGGCCTTCTGAAGCCTCTGAACGGCAATCGGGTATTCAGCTCTTATGTAGATATAGCCCTGATTTGAGCCGACAGCGTAAGCCGCAATAGCCATAGCTTCAACAACCGAATGCGGGTCGCCTTCGAGGACAGACCTGTCCATAAAAGCACCGGGGTCGCCTTCGTCGGCGTTACAGCATACATATTTTACATCGTTCTGAGAGTTAGCGGCAAATCTCCATTTAAGACCTGTCGGGAAGCCCGCACCGCCGCGGCCTCTGAGACCGGAATCGAGAACCGTCTGAATAACCTCATCGGGCTTCATGGTACCGATAACCTTTGCAAGAGCCTGATAACCGTCAAGCGCTATGTATTCCTCGATACATTCGGGGTCAATAACACCGCAGTTGCGAAGAGCGATTCTGTGCTGTTTTTTGTAGAAAGTAATATCGTCAAACGTAGGCTGAAGCTCCTTTTCAACACCTTTGTGCAAAAGCCTTTCAACCGTGTTGCCGTTTACTATATGTTCATTTACGATTTCCTCACAGTCGGAAACCTGAACCATGTTGTAAAGCACGCCTTCGGGATAGATTACAACGATAGGACCCATTGCACAAAGACCGAAACAGCCCGTCTGGATAACATTAACCTTATCCGAAAGACCGGCATTTTCAAGCTGTGCCCTGAATTCCTTAATAATTTCGGGGCTTTTTGAGGAAGTACATCCCGTACCGCCGCAAACCAGGATATTATGGTTTTTGCCCGAAGCGGACTGTTTTTCACCTTTACGGATTTTAAGCTCGCCGAGAGCTTTTTCTTTAAGGGCATTTAATTCTGCCAAAGTTTTCACCATATCGACACACCTCCAAGTATCAGTTTACATATATTTTCCTAAAATTTCATCGACATCGTCAACCACAACCTTGCCGTAAACCTCGTCGTTCACGGTTAAAACGGGAGCAAGGCCGCATGCGCCGATACATCTTGTTGCGTCGAGAGAAAACTTCCTGTCGGGAGTGCACTCGCCCACATCGATGCCGAGCTTCATTTTGATTTCGTCCAAAACATCACCCGAGCCCTTAACATAGCAGGCGGTACCAAGACAGACAGCCACCTTGTAAGCACCCTTGGGATTAAGGCTGAACTGCGTGTAGAAAGTAACAACGCCGTAGATTTCGGCAAGCGGAACGCCAAGCTTATCCGAAATCATGGTCTGAACCTCAATCGGAAGATAGCCGTAAATATCCTGCGCTTCGTGAAGCACCGGGATAAGAGCGCCCTTGGTATCCTTGTACTTTGCGATAACCGCATCGAGCTGCGCCTCCTGCTCGGGAGTGCCGTCGAATGCAATCACTGGTTTGTTGCTCATATTCTGACCTCCTAAAAAACAATATTGTCATTTTTTTAACAAGAATAAGCGTGACAACATCAATTATCTTGCCACAGTATAACATTATATCATATATTCACCTAAAAATCAACATTTTTTTCACTAAGTTATATATTTTTTTATATAAGGTATAAATTTTAATGATATATCGGCAAAAACAAATAAAAAAAGTAAAGTTTTTAAGAGAAATTACATATAATATTAAGTCGGAAATGAGGTGATAACATGCAGGAAGAAAAAACAGCCGAAAGCGGGAAAACCGAAACAAAAGAGGTCAAAGGCGATATAGATGATTTGATTTTTGACGAATATTCATCGAAGCACTACTCCGAAAAATAATAAATATGTTACAATATTTATCTTTTGTAATAATTTATTGTACAAATTAGCAAAAAACACTTGACAAAAGAATTAAAATGATTTATAATGTATATAACAAATATTTGTTAGGAGTTTTGAAGATGAAAACTTATATCAAACCCGAGCTTGAGAAAGTATCTCTTAGGCTCAGTGAAGACATTGCTGTTGCTTATGAGCGTGTTGGGGTTACTGATGAAGGCGACTACAAGGTTACAACATACCGTGTAGACAGCTTCGCAGACAGCAGCACTAACTAATAAGCAAATTCTTCACAAACTATCGCAAATACCTGCTTATGGGAAAGGCTTAAAAGCCTTTCCCATTTTTATGCTCATTTCAGCCGATTATTTTCTGAAAAAAACGGAAATCACAGCAATCACCGCCGCACCCCAATGTTTTCGTTCGGGTAAAACCTAGTCTATAATTTCGGGCGCAGCCGCACCGGTTACTATTTCCTTGAATCTTTTTGCGGCAATGCTCAAAGAGTCATCATTCCGCTGAATCATGCACATGCACCGCTCAGGCAACGGCTCTTTGAGTGCAATCTCAAATACCGTGCGCCCGTCGATTGCGTCCTTAGCGATAAATTCGGGCACAAACGCAACTCCGAGATTGTTTTTCACAAGCGGCACAAGCTGGTCGATGGTGGCCGCCTCAGTATCGGCAACATAGTTAATGCCCCGTTTAATGAAAAAGTGGCTGTGAAACTCATATGTTTTACTTTCACGGCCGAGCGAAATAAGCGGAAGCGCCAACAACTCCTCAAACGAAAGAACTTTATCCTTAAGATGCAGAAATTCCGCCCCCGCAATGGGAACTTCTCTGTAATTCTGCAGGCGGTAAGCAATCAGACCTTCAAGGCTTCCGGTGGGCGTGGTTACAAATGCAAAATCCACAATGCTGTTTTTTACGGCTTTCAGGTTTTTGGGGGTTGATTTGTTCGTCAGCTGAATTTTAACATTCGGGTATTTCTTTCTGAACCCGTTGAGAACCGGCAGAAGTATGCCGTGGAGGGTCGTGTCCCCCGCCCCGATTTTGACCGTGCCCGAATTAAGGCTGCGTTCGGATTCGATTTCGTTTTCGCCGTCATTGAACTGCTGCACCGCAACACGGACATGGTTAAAAAGCTTTTCGCCCTCGGGCGTAAGCGAAACGCTTCTGTTCGAGCGCACAAAAAGACGGCACCCGAGGAGCATTTCCAGATTTTTTATTGTTCTTGTGACATTCGGCTGATTTGCAAGCATAATCTCCGCCGCTTTCGTAAAACTGCGGTAAAGTGCAACATAATAGAAAGTTTTATAGTAATCATAAGGAATATTCATTTTGCCCCCATATAAAAAATATATAATTTTAATATAAAATATACATTTTACATATAACGATATTTTTATTATAATATAATAAAGCAGTTATGTCAAGATTTTTTGGGTGGATGCAAAAAGCGGATGGCTCATAAAACTGTTTATCGACTTTCCGCCCGCATTTGCGGGCTCATTACCTTTCGCCCATGACTTTCTCATCAGGCGAACCGCTCATTTGCAGTTTTCCCGGCATATTCGGCAGTAATTGAATAATAAGGAGAGCAAAATCATAAACTAACTATATTATATAATTTTAGAGAAAAAATCAATAGCTTTTGTTAAACATTTCAATGCAATAATAAAAACAAGTCAATACAGCAACGAAACATCTTGCAAAAAGACTAAATGCGTGTTACAATATATACGAGGTGAGAATAATGAATACATGTGAAATGTGCGCATATTATAAATTCGATGATGACTGGGAATGTTATGTCTGCCTTGTTAACCTTGACGAGGACGAAATGATGAGATTTCTTTCGGGCAGAAAGTTTGAGTGCCCGTATTTTAAGGCAGACGATGAGTATGCAATCGTAAGAAGACAAAACTGAGGACGGCTTTTGCTGTCCTCAATTTTGTTTTCTGATTATTTAGTAGTCTGTGCTTCAACAAGCCTTTCTCCGCAATAAATTTCACGGAGCCTCGGTTTTTCGATTTTTCCGGTAGGGTTTCTCGGAACATCCGCAAAAATAATTTTTCTAGGTCTTTTATACCTCGGCATTTCCTTGCAGAATTCCATGATGTCCTCCTCGGTGCAGGATGCACCTTCCTTAACCTCGATAATTGCGGCTGCGATTTCGCCCAAACGCTCGTCGGGCAGACCGATAACCGCAACATCCTTAACGGCTTCGTGCGCTCTTATAAAGTTCTCAATCTGAACCGGATATAGGTTTTCTCCGCCGGTAATGATAACATCCTTCTTTCTGTCTACAAGATAGATGAATCCGTCTTCATCCGCCCTTGCCATGTCGCCGGTGTAAAGCCAGCCGCCCTTTATGGATTCAAGCGTAGCTTCTTCATTATTATAGTAGCACTTCATAACCCCCGGGCCTTTTACGATAAGCTCGCCTACCTCTCCCTGAGGCACCGAATTGCCCTTTTCGTCAACGATATCCGTTTTCCAAAGGTAGCCCGCTTTTCCGATGGCACCAACCTTTTCGATATTCTCAACACCAAGGTGAACACAGCCGGGGCCGATTGACTCACTCAATCCGTAATTTGTATCATACTGGTGATTGGGAAAATGCTTTTTCCAGCGTTTTATTAGGCTCGGCGGAACCGGCTGTGCACCGATATGCATAAGCCTCCACTGCCCGAGCCTGTAATCATCAGGGTTAAGTTCGCCGCGGTCGATAGAATCGAGAATATCCTGAACCCACGGAACAAGCAGCCATACAATCGTTGCCTTTTCCTCCGAAATCGCCTTGAAAATCCATTTCGGCTTA
>JAXGBA010000106.1:0-22472 GCA_034186235.1 Clostridia bacterium
ATAACGAACCCGTTGAAGTTGAGGAAATTGAAAACGGAATTATTCTCACTCCCCCGCCGCAGAAATGGACGCAGCTTCAGATGAAGATGAAAATCACAATGTGCCCGGATACAAATAATGTAACCGTTGACCATTATATCACAAACCTCGGCGCATGGAATGTTGAGTTTGCCGCATGGGGGCTTTCTGTTCTTAACAGAGGCGGAATTGAAATTGTTCCTCAGCCGACCAAAGACACCGGTCTTCTCGGCAACCGCGTGCTTGCGCTGTGGCCTTATACCAGAATGACTGATGAAAGGGTTTACTGGGGAGATGAATATATCACCTTAAAACAGGACCCGAACGCTGATCATCCCATAAAATTCGGTATCAACAGTGAGCATGGCTTTGCGGCATATATTCTTAACGGAGATATGTTCATAAAGCGCTTTGATGTTAATGAAAACGGCAATTATCCCGATGGAGGAATGTCGTTTGAAACCTATACAAACTCTCTCATGCTCGAAATGGAAAGCGTCGGAGAACTGAAAAAGCTCAACCCCGGCGAAACACTTACCCATACCGAAAGGTGGGAAATGGTAGCCAGCGTTGAATGTGACCTTTCCACTCCCGAAGGCATAGAAAAAGCAGTTAAAACCTATATAAAATAGGAGAATTATGATGTCTTACGAAATCAAACAATTTGATTCTCTTCAAAAAATTTACGGAAATGATTTCCCGGAAAAGGAAGCACGGTCAAAAGCCGTGCTTCTTTCGGGTGAAAGATATAACCGCCAGATTGCGATTAAAACCGATGAAAGATTTTGGTTCACCGTAAAAGCAAATTCGGAGCTCAAAGACTTTATAACCGTTTATCGGGTTGAAAATGCTGTCATGGATATGGCAGCTGTTCCGACCGCCACGAGCAAAAACTATATCACACTTGAAAACGGAATTATGCCTGATATACTTATCCCGATTGACGAAAGCACTGCAATAACCGCTCCGTACGGTACATCAGCAATATGGATTGAACTTAATGTCCCTGAAAATTTTGCTCCCGGAACATACAGCGTTGAAGTCGAGCTAAATACCTGTGATGCATTTTCAATCGCCATGGAAAATAAAAACTTTACATCAAAAAAGCATACCTGCAATTTTGAAGTTGAAGTGCTTAATAAGAAACTGTCCGACAGAAAAATAATATATACACAATGGATTCACCTTGACTGCATTGCGTCTGCACATAATGTCGGGATTTTCTCGGAACAGCACTGGAATCTGATTGAAAAATACATAAAAACCGCAGCCAAACTCGGTATAAATATGATTTTAACGCCTGTGCACACTCCGCCGCTCGATACTTCAAAAGGAATATACAGGGAGAATGTTTCTCTTATTGAGGTTTTATATGACGAAAAAAGCAAGCGGTACTCGTTTAATCCGAATAAACTCGAAAGGTATATCGATATATGTCTTAAATGCGGAATCGAATATTTTGAGATTGCACATCTGTTCTCACAATGGGGCAGTGAGTTTGCAGCGCCGATAACAGTTAACGGTGAACACAAATTCGGTTGGAACACCAGTGCAAACAGTGAAGAATACAGGGAGTTTTTGAAACAGTATGTTCCCACAATCATCAGGGTTTTTGAAAAAAGAGGTCTTTGTGATAGATTGTATTTTCACATTTCGGATGAACCATCGGTTGAGAAAATCGACAAGTACAGGGCGGCATACGATTTGCTTAAGCCAATGCTCGGGAATATCAAAACAATTGACGCCGTTTCGGAATACGATTTTTATGAGCAGGGGCTAATCAAATGCCCGATCACTATAACCGGATGTATTGATGAGTTTTTAAAACATAACATCAAAGAGCAATGGGCATATTATTGCTGGTGCGTATACGGCGAAGAAAGCAACCGCCTGATGTCAATGCCGTCACATAGAAACCGCATAATAGGCATGCAGATGTTTAAGTATAACATAAAAGGGTTTCTCCATTGGGGATATAATTTTTACAACAGCTGCTGCAGTACCGAAACAATCAATCCATATATAACAAGCTCGGCAAATAAGGTGTTCCCCTCAGGCGATTCTTTTTCGGTATACCCCGGAAAAGACGGGGCATACATAAGCCTTCGGGCAATGGTTTTCTTTGAGGCACTCCAGGATATAAGGATTTTAAACACGCTTTCGGAATACATAGGTCATGACAAAACTGTTAAAATGATTGAAGATATTGCCGGAAGCAAAATAGAATTTAACGATTATCCGCACGATTCGGAATTTATCATAAGCGTTATCGAAAAAGCAAAAGAGAAAATATCCGAACATATTTAACAAACCGCACTGCTTTAGCAGTGCGGTTAACTTTATGTAAATGTTATTAATTGTCAATGCGCTGTCATAAAGATTATATATAATTTCCGCATTTAAGGTTTAGGGATAACCAAATTGCGGTAAATTGCAAATAATCTTTTTGACAGCGATTATTTTCGGTCAGCAGCATACCATTATAGTTGTTGTAGAAATAAAAGACGATTTTATTTATGTAATGGTTGTTTGTGCCGAATGTCGGCAAAGCTTAAGTACATCTCAAACGGTAAACGGTTATCACTGCAGCAATGGGCGAATTGCACAGCCAAACCGCTGCCTGTTCTTGATTTTAAGCCTGCCTCATTTAATTATGATACAAGTATAATTATATATGCGCCAATGACCTGCAATGCATAAAAATCTCCCCTTGCCTTATCACCGGCAGTGTTAAAAAGTTTTGACTCTTATCCATATTTTCATTTTTGCAAAGCAATTATACTTACGGGACTATTTTAACACAAATTTACACATCTGTCAATAGATATTTTGAAAATATTTCCTGAATTTTTTAGTGCAGAGTCTAATTTTTTTATTGCATTTTATGCCGAGATGTGATATAATGTATACGAAAACTTTCGGAAAGCGGTGCATGAAATGACATTAATTCAGCTTGCGGAAAAATGCGGAGTATCCGTTGCAACAGTTTCAAAAGCCTTCTCCGGCGGCAATGACATCAGCGAAAAAACAAGAACGAAAATTTTCGATACTGCAAAACTCGAGGGCTGTTATGATAAGTATATAAATAAGTGCTATCCCAAAAAGGTCATCGGGATAATCGTCCCGGAAATAATGAGCGAATACTATACCGCAATCATCAAACACCTTGATGACGCAATCAGAACAAAAAACGGGATTTCGATTCTTATGGTGTCTGATTTTGACGACAAAAAAACTCAGGAATATTTTGATTACAGTTCTTTTTACAGAAAGACCGACGGTGTAATCATTGTGGACAGCGATACGAATTTAAAAAACAGCGAAAATATCCCGGCGGTTGTGATATCTTCCTCAACACTTCCCAAACAGCAGAATACCGACCGCATTATTATCGATCTTGAAAGCGGAATAAACGAAGCTGTTAAATATCTCAAAACAAACGGGCATAAGAGCATTGCCTTTATCGGCGAATCCAAGACCAAAACAAAGGAAATTCTTTTCAAAAAAGCTCTCGAAAACAACGGAATATATTCAAACAGAAACTTTTTTGTCGAAACCGATAAGAGGTTTGAAAACGGCGGATATGAAGCAATGAAGGCCCTTATTGAATCAAATCACGCTCCCACCGCCGTAATTGCAGGATATGACAAAATGGCAATCGGCGCAATGAAATATCTTCACGAAAAAGGCTTGTCTGTTCCGGAGGACATTTCAATAATCGGAATGGATAATATATCCGACACCAAATACACATCTGTTCCGATTACTACCATCGGCTTAAATCTTGACGAACTGAGCCGCGAAGCGGTAGACCTTATACTAAAAAAGACCGACAGCCGCTACTTCAAATCCAGACACCAGATTAAAATCAAGTGTAAACTTCAAGTACGGTCATCGGTCAAAAATATCAATAATTAAATATTATTTAACTTCGTGTCCGCCGTCGCCTATATCAGAAACATAAAACGATGCGGCGTAACCGATTTTATCTTTATATGCCTTGCCGACTTTTTCAATAAATTCGTCAACGGCATTTTCTTTTACAATGCTGACGGAGCATCCGCCGAAACCTGCACCGGTCATTCTTGCACCTATGCAGCCGTCGATTTTGAGGGCTTCGGAAACGAGAGTATCAAGTTCATCGCCCGTAACCTCGTACAAATTGCGAAGTGAATTATGAGAACCGATCATAAGTTTTCCAAACTCTATAATATCGCCCTTTTCAAGTGCCTCAACGGATTTCAGAACCCTGTCATCTTCGGATATAACATGCTCGGCACGCTTTCTCACGATGTCGTTTTTTATCACGTTCTTGTGCTCCTCAAACTGTTCAAGGGTAATGTCACCCAAACACTCTGCCTCCGGAATGACTGTTTTGAGTGCGTCAAATGCCTCGGCACACTCCTCGCAGCGTTCGTTATACTTGGATGTTGCAAGGCTTCTCTTTTTATTCGTGTTGGAAATTACGATTTTGTAACCGTCAAGCGCAATAGGAACAAGCTTGTAATCAAGATTCTTGCAGTTGAGGAAAATCGCATGGTTTTTCTTACCCATTGCGGACGCAAACTGATCCATAATTCCGCACATAACGCCAACATAATTATGCTCGCTGCGCTGACCGATTTTTGCCATGTAAACCATATCGGGTTCACGTTTTATGCCCTTTGCCTCGTCGGCAAGCGTTGAAAGCGCAACAGCGGTTACGACCTGAATTGCAGCGGACGAAGAAAGCCCTCCGCCAATCGGCACGGTGTCATCATAAAGCATTTCGCAGCCCTGAATATCATATCCGTCCTTTATCAGCTCACTTGCTACGCCAAGCTGATAATTGCCCCATTTAAGGTGTCTATAATCTTCGATTTTATCAATATCGGCAGTTACAACACCCGGAAGGTCCGTTGCGGCAAGCTTAATTTTGCGGTCACCTGTAAGCCTTACAACGCAAAGCGAGCGCATCGTAAGCGCCGCCGGGAAAACAAACCCGCCGTTATAATCCGTATGTTCACCGATAAGATTGACACGACCCGGCGACATAAAAACCCTTATGCCGTCCTCACTGCCGCCGTAAAGTTCAATAAATTTTTTAATAACATCTCTTTTTTCCATGTTTACTCTCCTTTAGAAATAAATTTTTTATGTGCAGCACGGAGTTCCTCCGCAATCGCCTCGGGCGCAGTGGTATTGCAGTGCGCCCATGCCCCAGTTTCACTCGAAGCATTGAATTTCTGCTTGTCCGCCGACCTCATAGGCGGGAAGAATTTAACATGAAAATGATAGTATTCGCCCTTATCCTCCGAATTAACAGGGTTCTGATACATACACATCATATAAGGGAATGTGTAATCGAACAGCGAATCGAGAGTGCCGGCAGTTTCTTTAAGAATCTTTGCAAAATTATGTTTTTGTCTGTCGCTGAACTGCGTAACATTCTGAATGTGCGCCTTGCTCATGATATACATTCCGTAAGGGTACTCCGTAAAATACGGAAGGAATGTCACAAAATCCTCATTTTCGATAATAACCCTCTGCCCGTACTTCATTTCATCGGCAAGCATATCGCAGAAAAGGCAGGAATCTTTTACTTCTTTGTATTCCTTTGCCGACGCAAGCTCAAGTTCCAGTCTTTTCGGAATAAAAGGATAACCGTAAATCTGCCCGTGGGGATGAGGCATTGTCACACCGACTGCCGCGCCGCGGTTTTCAAACATAAATATGTACTTGATTTTCTCGTCCTTCTGAATTTCTGTAAACCTTTCCTGCCACAAAGAAACAAGCTTTTCAAGGTGCGAAACGGGAAGCTCCGGCACAGTCACCGTATGTTCGGGGCTGTAAAGAACCACTTCGCACTTTCCCCTTGACGGCATTGACTTATAAAAGTCCGTCGGCACATCGTCCGGAACCGGCGGATTTGCGGAAAGCGCCGGGAAATCGTTATCATACTCATAAACATCGTAAACCTCCGGAACCTTGCCCGAACCCGGACAAAAAGGACACCAGTCCTTCGGCATCTGCGGTCTTGCCTGCCTGTTGGAGGCAATCATAACCCAATCCTTAATCAAAGGATTCCATCTAATTTCAGCCATTTTGATACAACATCTCCTCACACAAAATTCATAAAAATATTACGCCTTTTTCCCCGATTTTTTAAGAAGAAAAAGACCGACAAGCAATAATGAAGGGAAAACAACCGCAGCCGACAGACCGACCTTAAGGTTGTCATCAAAAACTCCGGAAACAAATCCGACAAGCCCGGGACCGGAGCTGCACCCGAGGTCGCCCGCAAGAGCGAGCAGCGCAAACATTGACATTCCGCCCGCAGGAATCTTTTCTGCTGCAAGGCTGTAAGTTCCGGGCCACATAACCCCGACGGAAAAACCGCAGAGTGCACAGCCGAAAAGCGCAATAAATGCATATGATGAAAGTGAAGCCAAAAGATAGCTTATTATGCACAGCGCCGCACTTATCGCCATGAATTTTACAATGCTGACTTTTTTGCTGAGTTTTGCATAAAGCACCCTCGAAATACCCATCATAACGGCAAACATGCACATGCCCGCAAGGTCGCCTACAGACTTTGAAACACCGAGGGCCGACTCCGCAAAAGCAGAAGCCCACTGGCTCATCGCAAGTTCGGATGCACCACTGCACATCATGATAAGCAGGAATATCCAGAACAGCCCCGTTGAAAACAGCTTTTTATGCGTTGCGCCCTCACCGTCCGGATTAAGCGTATAAATCGGAACGGCGATAAAAAGAAAAGCATTAATAAACGGAATAACCGCCCAGATTACTGACAAAACCGGCCATGAGCTCATTCCGAAAACCGCAAAAAACGCCGTGGAGCAAAGAACCGTAAACACCTGACCCCAGCAATAAAACGAATGAAGAATGCTCATCACCGCCGACTTATGCTTTGTGGGGCATGCCTCAACAATCGGGCTTACAACAACCTCGATAAGTCCGCCGCCGACAGCATAAACCACGGTAGATACCGTAAGCCCGGCAAACCCGAAACGGAAAGGTAGAAACGCCATCAGAATCATTCCGAGCGACGCCATAAAGTGTGCCATAACAACGGATACCTTATAACCTATCCTGTCCACAAACTTGGACGAAAGCAAATCAAGCAGCAGCTGCGTACCGAAATTTATCGTAATAAGCAGTGCGATTTTATCCATCGAAATACCGAGCGATTTATTGAATGTCAGAAAAAGCAGAGGTGCAAAATTATTGACAATCGCCTGGGTTATATAACCGATATAACTTGCAAAAATTGTAGCGTTATAATTTGTTTTAATACTCAAAAAATCAAACTCCCGACGAATTTCTTAATCTGAACACCTTTTTTGTGCGTTTAAGAGTCTTGCATGACCATACGCACATGATAACCGAATAAATAATGCCGACAGCAGCCAGTGCCGCAAAGATAAAGAGATACGGCTCAACAAGGTCATAGATTTTAAATGCATCGTCATCAAGTATGCATTTGAGAAGGTATCCCGAATTTATCGCAAAAAACACATTTGAAATCCCGGAAACAACCGCATATCCGATATAGAGCATCCACTGGGAGTAATCCTTTTTTATCATTTTCGCAGAGGCAAGTATAAGCAGCAGCAGCGAAAGAATTTTTGTTACAGAAAAGAGATAATCTTCTAAAATCATCTTGTTTGTAAAGAAAACAAATGCGTACACAATCAGGAAAACAATTCCAAAAACAAACTGAAGCCAGTTAACCGTAATAAACCATTTTTCCGAGCGGCTGATGTTAAGCGGATCCTGCGCTGCCGAAAACGCAATGCAAAGAAAAGCCGAAATGAGCGCAAAAACAAGGCTTGCAACAATACCGACGCCGTATCCTCCGGTATAGCCGAGATACTGAATCAAAGTTCCGGCAATCATAAGGGCAATCCAGATAACAAGGTAAATCAGTGAAAATACAAGCTGAATTATGCCGATTATACTGTAAATTGTATGTATGTTAAGATTTTTCTGCCAGAGAACCGCTATACACGCCGCCTGCGGAAGCACAAACAGCGCCGCAATATACGGGAACGCCCCGATATGCATTTTACCGACCGATGCAAATCCGAACGATAGACCGAACACCGAAATTGAAGAATAACTGTCCTTAGCAATCCTAAAATACGGAAGAAATATGCTGAGAACAGATAGCGCCAACAAAACAGTAAGAACTATTTTCTGAACAGTATATGTCGAAGCGCGCCTTACCTGTTTGTTAACCGGAGTTCCGCACTCGGGGCAGAACGCCGAAACGCCTTCAATAAGCGGACAACCGCATTTTTTACATTCCATCAGAATCTCTCCTAACAATTACACACAGATATATGGATATTATACCACGATATTGAATATTTTTCAAGTGTTTTATTAAAAAAGAAGCCCGAAACCGTAAAATGTTCCGGACTTCTCATAAAATTTAGAGATTATATTCGGGAAGACCCGCGTCAAATTCATCAATCATAGACTGTTCAAACACACCTGCAAAGCTGCCGTCTTTAAACTTATCCAGTCCTTCTGCGATGAATTTATCCCAGCAATCGTTCTCCTTTTTCGGAATAATCGGGTAAAAATGCGCACCGACCGACCTTGCCGCCTCCAAATCTCCGAGAGCGTCACCGAGCATAAGGATTTTATCGGAAGCATAATTCCCGTAAGCCGCCGCCTTAAGCTGCTGCTTTTTGCTGCCTGCCTCCTGACCGCAAAGACAGGTGACGAATTTAAGTATTCCGCCCCTCTCCCAGTCAGTTTTAAGCCCCTCTGCGGAAGCCGATGAAACAATAACTATATCCGCAAATTCCGATGCTTTTTCAAGCGCTTTTGCAACAGACGGAAAAGGTTTTAAGCTTTCGGTCCCTTTTGAGAAAAGCTCGTCCGCACCACAGCTCCATTTAAGAACCTCCCTCAAAAGTGCGTCATCATGAGTTTTGATAAAATCAACAAGCGAAGCATTTGACATCTTGACTTTTGAATTGCAGAACTCATCAAAAGCGGTTAAATCTCTATCGAATATCCCTCGCTTTTTAAGCTCTTTAAAGAGAAGCAAAAGCCCGGGAAACCTATTGATTCCCCTGAGTTTGGAGTAAAGATTTATAAATTCCTCAAGTTCGCAGATTTCCTGTTTTTTATCCTCCATACCCCATACTTCAAAAATCATCGGTATGAAAGAATCGGTATGTTTAATCGTCATACTGTCAAAAGCCGTGCCATCGGAATCTATACCGATAAAAAACTCCTTCTGCGGCTTAAAATTACTCAGTTCAACCATAATAATTCCTTTCCGAAAAGAGCGCCCGAAGGCGCTCTCCGCTTATTTATTCACCGAAAACCGTATTTGCCACTTCTTTGCTGCTTTCCAACGATGAGCTGTAGTCACAGATAACGGTATTGTATTCATCCTGAACCGTGAACGGATAAGGAGAATTTGTAATAACAATAATAGGCTTATTTGTTTTTTCGTGAAGTTCCTTAACGAAAGAGTTGCCGCTTTCGGGGCTTCTTCTGTCAAAATAGTTCGTGATTGCGATAACATCAGCTTCTTCAAGTCTTTCATAAACACGCTGACGGTCGTTATCACTGTACTTCATGGTTGTTTCAACGCAGTATACATTATCGGACTTCTTAAGCATTTCAAGCCACGGCGTAGCAGGATTCATCACCTGCGTGTTAACCCTTTCATGCAGCGGATTAACCTGATATACAAGCAGAAGCTTTTTATCCTTTGAAACCGGAAGAACACTGTTTCTGTCACGGATAACATTAATAGCGCGCTTTGCGGATTCAGCAGCGATTTCGGCAACTCTGGGGTCATTGATACCTTCGGAAGCCTTGGCTGTGTCGAGAATCTGAGGCTTATCGAAAAATCCGTAGTCATACTTAACGGAAAGCGTTCTTGTAACGGCATCGTCCAGTCTTTCAATGGAGATTGTGCCGTTTTTAACAGCTTCGACAACACCCGGAATAACATCGTCGATAAGTCCGCCTTCGTCACGAAGCAGAACAAGGTCGCAGCCGGCGTTTATTGCCATAGCGCATGCGTCCTTAACTTCAAACTTGGAGATAATACCGCCCATTGTGATTTCGTCGGTTGTAACAACGCCTTCAAATCCAAGCTCACCCTTAAGAATATCGGTGATTATATGCTTGGAAAGCGTAGCCGGCAGACCCGAATCGTCAAATGCCGGATAAGCGGTATGCGCCGTCATAATAGCCGGAAGACCCGCTTCAATCATAGCCTTATAAGGCTTTAAGTGCTCTCTTAATACGCTCTCGGGTTCATCAATAACCGGAAGGCCGTGATGCGCATCCGCAGCAGACGGACCTCTGCCCGGGAAATGCTTGCCGGTTGCGATTATGCCGGCTTCCTTAAAGCCTTTAAGCGCTTCAACCGCGTATTCGATAACCTCTTCCGGTGTTTCGGCGTAGCTTCTTGC
The DNA here is from genome assembly GCA_034186235.1 of Clostridia bacterium. Taxonomy (GTDB): domain Bacteria; phylum Bacillota; class Clostridia; order HGM11514; family HGM11514; genus CAKSKB01. The sequence continues at coordinate 10,473 of JAXGBA010000106.1, forward strand.
ACCGATTTCGGGATTGAGAGGATTGGTGTTGACATCCAAAACCGGAGAGTGTATCCAGGAAAAGCCGAGAGGTGCAAGCTGACGGCCTACCGCCCATGCAACATCGTGAGCCATTTTGGGGTCGCCGCTGTGAGCAAGCCCCATGCAGCTCGGGAAGAATTTAACTCCGCCCCTGTAATAATCGGCGGAAACATCGCCTTCAAAATCGAAAGTAAAGTGAAGCGGTATTCCGAGTTCCCTGTCGAGAGCCGCCTGTTTAAGTGTATTTATGTATTCGCAGAATTCCTCGTTTGTGAAATGCGGAACCGGAATATCCGGAAGAAAATCCTTTATCGTACCTTTAAAAGGCCTTTGAAGCCTGCTTGCATAATCGGTATTCGTGCCGTTGGGGTCATGCTTTACCGTTCTTATTCTCCACATAAGCCCCGCTCTTATGCCGGCAGGATTATATTTTTTTATTCTCCTGATAATTTCAGGCGTCACAATCGAGCCTACATAACCGATAACAAAACACTGCCCTACTTTTTGTTCAACGGTCATTTTTGACACAAGGTTTTTCACAAATTCTTTTTTGTTCATCTTAAAGTTTCTCCTTTATTGCGGCACACCGCAAATATAATCTTCGTAATATTATACCATATTTCTTTTTAAAATGCAAGTAGAAAAGACAATATTTGTTTCTGTTTGTTTCAATCGTCAAAAATAATCAAAAAACGCATTTAAAAGGTTGAAAAAAAGGTTATAATATGTTATAATATATAATTATATATTAATCGGAAGGTTAACACTATATGAAAAAATGGATTTACAAAGATACAAGTGAAAGCAAGGCTGTTAAATTTGCCGAGGAAAATAATATAGGCAGAATTTTTTCGTACCTTCTTCTTAACAGAAAAATCGACACTTATGAAAAAATCAGGAAATTCGTGTATACAGGGATAGATTCGCTCTCCGACCCTTTTGAAATTCCAGGAATCTGCGCTGCTGTAGATAGGATAAATGCCGCCGCAAAAAGCGGAGAGAAGGTAACGGTTTACGGCGACTATGATGTTGACGGAATAACATCTTCAACCCTTCTCAAAGATGCGCTTTCCCTTATCGGCATAAATGCCGGAGTGTATATTCCAGACAGGCTTAAAGAGGGCTACGGCTTAAACAATGCGGCTATAGATAAAATCAGGGAGAGCGGCACAAAACTGATTGTCACGGTAGATACCGGGATAACGGCGGTGGCGGAGGTTGAATACGGCTTGGCTTGCGGCATTGATTTTGTTATAACGGATCATCATGAACCGCTTGAAAATATTCCAAAAGCGGCGGCGGTTGCCGACCCCAAGCTTGATGAGGCTTCCCCGTGCGCCGGCCTTGCGGGAGTAGGCGTTGCATTCAAACTCGCCTGTGCGCTGCTTCGCGATAAATATGAACTTAAAACGATTGTTTCAAGATATATTGACCTTGTAAGCCTGGGCACGATTTCGGATATTGTGCCGCTCACCGGCGAAAATAGGTTTTATGCAAAATACGGGCTTAAATACTTCAAGCAAACGAAAAACCCGGGGCTTCGCGCACTTATCCGCCACGCCGGATATTCGGAACGCACCATTGACGAAACCGCAATCGGCTTCGGAATAGGGCCGAGGATAAATGCGGCGGGGCGGCTCGGGAAAGCCGAATATGCACTCAAACTTCTTAATACCAAATCCGATGAAGAAGCGGACAGACTTGCAAAATATCTTTGCGAAATAAACGATTCCAGAAAGGCTATCGAGCAGGGAATTTTCGAGAGCGCCGTTTCAATGATTGAGCAATCGGGCGATCTTGGAGAAGATAGAATTATAGTTGCCGCAAAGGAAGGCTGGCACGAGGGCGTTTTGGGCATAGTTGCCTCAAAGCTTCTCGAGCGGTTCGGGAAACCCGTTATACTTATGAGCATTGATGAAAACGGAATCGCTCACGGCTCGGCAAGGAGTGTTCCGGCGCTGAATATTTTTACGGTTCTCGAAAACTGCGCACAGTATACAGAGCGTTTCGGCGGACACAGCATGGCGGCAGGTCTTACAATAAAACAGGAAAATATTGTACCGTTCAGAACTGCGGCAAACAAATTTGCCTCCGTTATGGTTTCTGAAGACGAGCTTATGCCGACGCTCGAAATCGATTACGAAGCGGAGCCGTCTGAAATAACATTGGAACTTGCAAAAAAACTATCGTTCTTTGAACCGTTCGGAGCGGAAAACCCCTGCCCTGTTTTTGCCATGAGAGATTTGACGGTTAACACCGCAGCCATCACCCGTGACGGAAAGCACCTAAGGCTCAGATGCGAATGTATGGGAATGTACTTTTACTGCATAGCATTTAATATGGGCGGGCTTGACATAAGGCTGGGCGATAATATTGACATTGCCTTTAATCTAAAGATAAACGACTACAACGGCGATTATAACTTTATAATCAAAGATATAATAATCAACAGAGGGGTATAAATGGATAACGCAGATACACTGACAATCGAAAAGCTTAAAGAACAAATAAAAGGCTATAATGCGCAGGCTGATCTTGACGCAATAGACAGGGCATATAAGTTTGCAAGCGAGGCTCACGGGCAGCAGAAAAGGCTTTCAGGAGAGCCGTATATAATTCATCCGCTTGCGGTTGCCGAAATCCTTGCCGAAATGGAAATGGATAACGACACCATAATTGCGGCGCTTCTGCATGATGTTGTGGAGGATACCGGGTATACGACGGAAGATGTCGCTTCGAGATTCGGCAAACCCGTTGCGGAACTTGTGGACGGCGTAACAAAGCTCGGTAAAATTCCGTATTCTTCAAAAGAGGAACAGCAGGTTGAAAACCTCCGCAAAATGTTCATGGCGATGGCGAAAGATATCCGCGTTATACTGATAAAACTTGCAGACCGCCTGCATAACATGAGAACCATGAAATATCAGCCCGTGGAAAAACAGCGGCAGAAATCGCTTGAAACCATGGAAATATACGCTCCGCTCGCCCACCGCCTCGGTATTTCAAAAATCAAGTGGGAACTTGAAGATTTGTCGCTGCGGTATCTTGACAGCGTGGCATATCATGACCTGGTGTCCAAAATAAGCCATAAGCGCGCCGAACGCGAGGAATATGTCGAAGAAATCAAGAAAACGCTGAGCGCTAAAATCAATGAATCGGGCCTTAACTTCTATATTGAAGGGAGAGTAAAGCATTTTTACAGTATATATAAAAAGATGTATTCCCAGAACAAAACCCTCGACGAAATATATGACCTTTTCGCCGTAAGGGTCATAGTTGATACGGTGGCGGACTGTTATAATGTTCTCGGCATAGTGCACGACCTTTATAAGCCCATGCCCGGGAGGTTCAAGGACTATATAGCAATGCCTAAACCGAATATGTATCAGTCACTTCATACAACCGTTATAGGCAAGAGCGGTCAGCCGTTTGAGATTCAGATAAGAACCTGGGAAATGCACAGAACATCGGAATACGGCGTCGCCGCTCACTGGAAATATAAAGAGGGCAAATCGGCAATAACCGATTTTGACGAAAAGATGAGCTGGATTCGCCAGCTTATGGAAATACAAAGGGATATGGTCGATGCGGAAGATTTTATGCAGTCGCTTAAAATCGACCTTTTCTCGGACGAGGTATTCGTGTTCACCCCGAAAGGCGATGTTATAAACCTTCCTTCGGGTTCAACGCCGATAGACTTTGCGTTTGCGATTCATTCGGCAGTAGGCTGCAAAATGCTCGGGGCAAAGGTGAACGGCAAAATCGTTCCTCTCGAATACAAGCTTGAAAACGGAGATATCTGCGACATAATCACATCGTCTGGAAGCACAGGTCCGAGCCGCGACTGGCTCAAAATCGTCAAGACCTCCCAGGCAAGGAACAAAATCAATCAGTGGTTCAAAAAACAGAACCGCGACGAAAATGTTCAGCGAGGAAAAGAAGCCCTTGACAAAGAAATAAAAAAAGCCGATTTGGCTCCTGAAAAAGCACTTTCTCATGAACTGATTGATGGACTTCTTAAAAAATACAGCTTCAAATCGCTCGATGACCTTTACGCAAGCATAGGCTACGGCGGAATTACGCTTTCCAGAGTTATCGCAAAAATCAAGGATCAGTATCATAAACATTTCTCCGATACAAGCCGAGAGGTCGATATTGATTCCGTCCTGACGCACTCTAATAAAAATACTCCTTCAAACGGCGTAATAGTAAAGGATATCGATAACTGCCTCGTGCGATTTGCAAGGTGCTGCAATCCGATTCCGGGAGATGACATTATAGGATATATAACCCGCGGAAGGGGTGTTTCGGTGCACAGAACCGACTGCCCAAACATACTTGCGGCAAAAAGCAATACTACAGAGTTTGCACGGCTTATAGACGCCTACTGGGCAAACGACGACGCAAACAAAAAGGACAGATATATTGCCGGAATTATTTATACAGCTTATGATAATTCCTCGATACTGAGTTCGATTGCCGGTATTCTGTCGGAATACAATCTTTCGACAAGGACCTTCAATGCGAGGGTCACCTCGAACGGAATGGCGGTAGTGGAACTTGAAATCGAAATTGCAAACAAGCAGCAGCTTGACAACCTGATAACAAAACTTAAGACAATAAAAGATACGGTTGATGTAAAGCGTGCGTCAACCAAAAAGATTTAAGGAGCAATTGCAATGGATATAAAAAAAGTAACCGTAGGGCCGCTCGGCACCAACTGCTATATCGTGTCATCAAACGGCGAAGGAATAATAATCGACCCGGGCGATGTGGCGAAAAAGATTATTGAAAATATCGGCGGACTTAAGATAAAATATGTTGTTCTTACGCATAATCATTTTGACCATGTAGGCGCTGTTGATAAGGTCTGCGAAAAAACGGGCGCAAAGCTTATGTTGCATAAGGCCGATGTGGAGCTTTACAATAATGTTCCCGAAATGTTTCACTTTTCGACAAAACCCGAAAAGCGCATAGATATTGATCTTTCGGACGGTGATGAGATAAAATTCGGGGCAGAATGTCTTAAGGTTATGCATACCCCCGGGCACACCGAAGGCGGAATTACGCTCGCGGGAGGCGGTGCGGCATTTTGCGGCGATACGGTATTTTATGAAAGCGTCGGGCGTTCGGATTTCCCGGGAGGGGATTTTTCAAAGCTTCTGAAATCCCTCGAGAAAATTCTTGAGCTTCCCGAAGATACCGTCCTCTACCCCGGTCACGGCGAAGCAACAACGGTCGGGCATGAAAAAACACACAATCCTTACGCAGGAATGATTTAAATGGAAAACACAAAATTACCCTGGGGCAGACTCACCGGAATCCGCCCGGCAAAAATCGCAAGAACCCTTTTTGAAAGCGGAATGAGCGAAGATGAAGTCATAGATAAATTTCTCAACGATTACGGCGCAGACCCGCACAGAAGCCGCATGGCAGCAGCTGTTGCAAAACGGGAGATTGAGCTTATCAAAAACATGTATGAAAACGGCGTCAGCCTTTATGTCGGAATACCCTTTTGCCCGTCAAGATGCGCCTACTGCTCTTTTATATCATTTTCGGTTGAAAAAACCGCAGAACTTATGGAGCCGTATCTTAAAGCACTGCAAAAGGAAATCAGGTCTTGCGCAAAGCTTCTGAATAATAACGGAAAGCAGCTTGAAACGATCTATATCGGCGGCGGAACACCCACCACCCTTTCCCCGTGCGGGCTTGAAACCCTCATAAAAACGCTGCAATCCGAATTTGATTTCGGAAAAGTAAAGGAATTTTCGGTTGAAGCCGGCAGACCCGACACGATAACCGCCGAAAAGCTGTCCGTTCTCAAAAAACTGGGCGTTACAAGAATAAGCCTTAATCCGCAGACGGTAAACCCGGAGGTTCTTAATATAATAGGTAGAAAGCACACGCCCCGGCAGTTTTATGACGCTTTCAAAACTGCGCACGAAGTAGGTTTTTATAATATAAATACCGATATTATAGCAGGCCTGCCGGGAGAAAGCGTTGAGTCTTTCAAAAGTACCGTTGACACAGTAATCTCATTGGAACCAAAAGAAATAACGGTACATACGATGTCGTTAAAGCGTGCGTCGGTTATAAACCAAAATATCGGCGGATATACTATAACAGACGGCGAAGCGGTTTGTGAAATGCTCTCATATGCTTCCGAAAGACTTGACAAATCCGGATTTTTGCCGTATTATATGTATAGACAGAAAAATATCCTGGGAGGATTTGAAAATACGGGCTTTGCAAAGCCCGGCTTTGAGTGCCTTTACAATGTATATATTATGGAAGAGGTGCAGTCAATACTCGCTTTCGGCGCAGGCGCTTCCACAAAGATTATTCTTCCGGGCGATATAAAAAGAATTTTCAATGTCAAAGAACCTACCGAATACATCGGCAGGATTGATGAAATGATAGAAAGAAAATTAAGGGAGGAAAACCTATGGATTACGAAAACATAAAACGCACCGTACACAGAACCGCAAGGGAAGTTAAAAGAGTATCGGGGAACTTTTATGAATCGTCAAAGCTTTCGGTTAAGATTTCAAAAAAAGAAGCTTCGGTTGAGGATAAATTCCTTATGATAGGCGAACTTATGTATAACTCTTATGCGCACGATGAACCGGCAGGCGATAAGGTGCACGAGCTTTGCGAAAGCATTTCTGCGGATTATGCGGAAATCAGAAAAATGAAAAGGAAAAGAGACATAATTAAATCCGGCAGAAAATGCGAAGTCTGCGGCTGCCCGGTATCTCCCGATGCACAAAGCTGCCCCAACTGCGGCTGTGAACTGTGACCTATGATTTCAAAGAGGCCTATGCTGCATGCATAGGCTCTTTGGCTTTGCTTAAAAATAAGTTCCCGGGATACATAAACGCATACGGCGAAAAGCTTAATGTTACATATAAAGGCGGGACATGCCTGTGCGGTGCGTTCTGCGCTTACGCCGAAATTTCGGATTCCGGCATAGCTTTGCTGAGCGATGCGCCTGTATCGGCTTTCCTTTCGGAACACGGAAAATACATAGCAAAGCTTTTTTCGGTTGCCGCAGGCATAGTGCGGGATTTTGACGGAATTGATATTCACTTGCAAAGGAATGAATCGTAATGAAACGATATTTACTGCCTGACGGCTGCAATTTTTACAGAGCAAATCTTCATGCACACTCAAAAATTTCGGACGGGTCGTATACTCCGGCGGAACTTAAAGAGCTGTATAAGTCACACGGATACAGCATTCTTGCGGTTACCGACCATTTTAAGCTTGAAAATCATTCGCAGCTTTCGGAAAATGACTTTCTGATGCTTAGCGGCTGTGAAATTGCGATTCTGGAGCCGGGCGATTTTGACACAAAATACAAAAAGGTGTGTCATCTTAACCTTTATCCCGTCCGCCCGGATACAAAGCTTTTTGATTTTGACACCGAATACTCCGCAGAAGGCATAAACAAGATTATAGAAAAGGCAAACGAAAACGGATTTCTGGTTGTGTACAATCATCCGGCATGGTCGGCAGAGGAACAGTATCTTGATTATAACGGGCTTTTCGGGCTTGAAGTTTTCAATGCTTCAACCGCAGCAATGGGTCACGATGAGCATAACGGCAGAATTCTTGACGAGTTTTTAAGGCACGACAAAAAGCTTTTTTGCTTTGCAAACGATGACTGCCACAATGCCCTCCCCGATGACCATCCGTATTCCGATATGTTTTCGGGCTTTACGATGATTGCCGCACCGAGCCTTGACTATCCAAGCGTTATGAATGCCCTCCGAAACGGAAACTTTTATGCTTCCGAGGGCCCCGAAATATATGAACTTTTTGAGGAAAACGGTACCGTATATATAAAAACATCGCCCGTAAAGGAAATCACTCTTATTACCGGCACAAGGCGGCACGCAAGAACCGCCGTTTCAAAAAAATCGGGCGAATACATAACCGAAACGCAGTTTTCACTCGATAAAACGGACAGGTATTTCAGAATTGAAGCAAAGTGCAAGTACGGCAATAAAGCATATACGCAATTTTATTCAATAAATTAAAATATAAAAATTAACACCTCCCGTGTTTGATTCATATAATAATACAGAATTCAAAATTGGGAGGTAATTTTTTTGGCAGATAAATGCAACAATAACAACAATCAGCAGGAAACCAGCAACATGATTCCTTTTGTGGTTTACGGGTATCCGATGTACGGATACTGCCAGGGTCCCATGATGCAGCCCGGCGGCGGCTGCGGAAGCTTTATGAACCCGATGTATTACACACCATATAACCGCCCCGGCTGCATGCCGTCAGATCTTGACTGCGGTAAATAGATATAAAAAAGACTCGGAATTTCATGTTCCGAGTCTTAATATTTATTCTTCGGATTTTGCCGTTTCAGCTTCGGCGTCATCCGAAATTTCTACCGGCGGTTCGGGAATTTCGGGCTCGTCGGTAATTTCTTCTTTTGCAATCTTAATACCCTGAACATGGACATTGACTGCTTCCGAATTAAGGTTTGTCATCTCCTCAATGGCATTTTTAACCTTAAGCTGAACTTCACCGGCAACCTCATTGATTTTAACACCGTAATTCACAATAATGTAAATATCAACTGTAACAGTACCCTCTCCGGTTTCAACCTTGACCCCCTTTGTAGGAACCTTCTTGCCGATAAATTCATATATTTCTCCGGCAATACCGGTACTCATACCGGCAACACCTTCGGTTTCTCTCGCTGTAATACTTGCAATTGTAGCAACGACATCGTCAGAAATTTTGATACAGCCCTTAACTTCCTCGTTCATCGGGCACACCTCCGTATATCATTTATTACAGTTATTATACCATAAATATTCTCTCTTGTAAACTATTTTATCTCTATTATTTTAATTTTTTCTGCGGAAATTCCCGTTTCAGACACAACAATGTCGTAAATTTTCGCAGTATCGGCGGTTGTAAGACCTTCTGTTTTAACCGTAACGCTTACCGTATCATCGGTTATGTAAACAAGCACATCCGAAAAGCCCTTGGCTTTAAGGAGGTTTTCGATGTTGCCCTCACGCTCGGTATTCTCTGCCGACTGCCTCATCGAAGTATACGCCTTATTCTTCTCCTCATCGGACGCCCCCTCGCTTTCGGCAACCTCGCGCAGAGTATCAAGTGCATCGCTTTTCGCCTTGTCCCTTGTCATTCTTGCCGAGTCAAAATAGCTTCCGCCTTTGGTTGAAACCGTCTCAGCCTGCTCCTCGTCTTTTCCGTCAACAAGCGTTGCCTCGCCGTAGTTTTTTGTTTCCGCATCACCCGTAACCGTAACCGCATCGTCACCGCTTTCGGTGTATGTCCAGTTAAGATAAGCCGCTATTACCACAACAAGCGACAGCGCAACAATCAATATCTGCCTTTTTTTCATCAATACCATAATCCTTTCCCTTCCGTGTTATAATTCATTTTGATTCGATTACCGCAATTCTGCTGCCGCCAATGTTAAGGGCTGCCTTTGCGGCATAATATATTTTTTCGTTTACTTTCGGGTCGCCGGCACCCTCGGCTGCAATCACCACCCCTTTTATGTCCGAAATCTCAGTCTTTTTGCCGTTTTGGAAAATTGTGTTTCCGCTGTCCTTTTCGGCTTCGGGAGTTATCATTACTCGAACCCTTCCTACCCCCTTCATTTCCGACAGAATCCCGGTCAGATTTTCCTCCAGTCTGCGGCAGTAATCGTAATTTCCGACCAATTCCGCAGTCTGCTTGTCGCTTTGCGGAGCAAAAGCTCCGGCGGTAAGCATAATTATCACTCCAATAATAAATATTATCAAAACAGTTTGTTTATTCTTTATTTTTTCCGAAATCAATGCAAGTATTTTTTTAGCGTTCATACTTTTCTCCATTCTATGTCCTCAACCGGAATCATATACATTTCGCTCACCCGGGTTTTAACGGCAGAATCCTCGGCGTCGGGCGACTTTATAAGCATGTGTGAAACATACCCTGTGTTATCCTCTGAAATATTGAACGAGAAAGATAACTCGCTGTTTTTAAGTTCGGGTATGCTTTTTTTCATGTCGCCGATAAGCTGGCGTGAAAACTCTCTTTCAATCTGGCTTTGCCGAAGATCCTCAAAAGAGTCGGAATAACTTTCGGCTTCCGTTTCGTCAAACTCGGGGAAACACGAAAACGAGCTTCCGAAAACCGCCGCCGTAAGGATAAGCATAACGGTTGCGGAAACTATAAAAGAAGCATATTTTTTAACCGTGCTTTCCGGAATTATCAGCTTGACCGCCTGTAAAACAAGCAGCGCACCGACTATTGAAATTATAATCTGCTTCATGTCATCACACCGCCTATCATGATTGTTATAATAACCAGAAACAAAAACGAGCACATGCAAAGAGCCGCCAGAACTATGCTTATGCAATCGGCTGTTCCGTCAAGAAGAGTCACGATTTTATCGCTGCATAAAAGCGCCGAAAATGCCGCAGCGCACCGAAGCAACACGAGCTGCACCGCCAGTTCGATTGCGCATGAAAGAAATATAAGCATTATAACGCACATTCCCCCTGCCCCGACCGCCTTTTTGACAATGCCGGTGCAGGTTGCAACCATGTCCATGCTGTCCGCAAGCATACCGCCGACAACCGGTATAAAGCTTCCGACGGCAAACTTGACCGTTTTCCCGGCAAGGGCGTTCATTGCGCCCCCGGCTGCAGTGCATATAACAGAAACTCCCGAAAAAACCGTCATAAGGAATGTCATAATCCATTTTGAAAAATTCTTCATAAGCTTTATGCCGCGCGAAAGGTTTATACCGTCGCCCAATGCCCCTACGGCATTAAGCGAAAATGCCCCGTAAGAAAGCGGAATAACATAAGCGTTCGCAGCATTTATCGACACAGCAGACGCTCCGTAAAGAAGCGGCGGCAGCACTGCTGCATAACCTGCCTCTCCGCCCGCCATACACAGGGTTGTAAGCGCCGGTGCAGTGACCTTTACAAAATCGCTCATAAGCGATATTGCGGCTGCGCCACGCTCTGCGGTATGCGAAAAAAGCGCTGCACAAAGTCCGCAAATTACCGAAAAACACACATAAAACGCTGCCCCTCCTCCGCCCTTCCCGAGAGAATTCAAGTTCCCGGAAAATCCGCACAAAACCGCAATCAGCAAAAGTGTTACGGCGGCAGAAATGTTTTTTTGTATTCCGCCGGTGAAAAGCTGAAGAATATATTTTATAACTCCGGAAAACGAAAGTTCAAAACTGCCGGTATATATGCTTTCAATCATTTCTTCAAGGTCAAAATCAAATCCGCCGATATTCTCGGAACAAAACTTCTCCATTTTGTCGATTCCGGCTGCGTCTGCCTGTTCGCTTATGTAATCGTCGGCGTGTGCGGCTGTGCCGGTGAAAAGCAGAAATACCGAAACTAACAGAATAATTTTTTTCACGGTACAGCACCTGCCACGGAAGAAATAACCGAAAAAAGCGAAATTACAATCGGCATTCCGAGGGCAATAATAATAACGCTTGTACACAGCTCCACGCTTGCCGCCACAGCCGACTGCCCCGCATCACGGCAAAGCGATGCACACAGCTGACCCACAAATGCAATTCCGGTGATTTTAAGCACAAGCGTTATGTATTCCGGCTTTATTCCGCACTCTGCCGAAAGTTTAAAGAGATTTCCAAATATTTCACGGATTCCGTCTGCGGCAAAATAAAATGCTATCATGCAGCCGAATATCCCGCAGGCAACCGCATATTCCGGACTGTAGCGTTTTAGCACAATGCAAAGAAAAAGCGTCACAAGAGCTGCTGAAGATATTTTGAATATATCCAAATCTGTCGTCACCTCACAGTCCGAAAACCGTCTTTATTGTCGAAAAAAGCGTGCTGATTTCCTTCACGATTATCGACAGAACCACAATCAGCCCGGCAAGAGTTGTGAGCATCGCCTGTTCCTCTCTCCCGGAGCGTATAAGAAGCTGATTCAAAAC
>JAXGBA010000107.1:0-11064 GCA_034186235.1 Clostridia bacterium
CAACAGTCAAGCTGATATATACCGTGTTAAAGCTCGGTTTGGATACTGCCGCCGATAGCGGCTTAATGCCTACCGTTTGCAAGCGTATAAAGCTGCCGAAGCAGAAAAATAAAGAGGTTATCGTGTTTGGTAAAAACGAGCAGAAAGCAATAGAAAAATACATTGAAAGCTCGGATAATCCTAATGATATAGGGATTTTGATTTGCCTTTACACAGGTATCAGAATCGGAGAATTATGTGCATTGGAATGGAAAAATATTGACTTAAAAAGAGGTGTTATATCTATACAGCAAACGCTTTACAGAGCAAAGTCCGACAAAGGGAAAAAGAAAACAGAAATCGTGATTGCCCTACCGAAAAGCGATACATCTGTGCGTGATATACCACTTCCGAAGTTTTTAACCGCAAAGCTCAAAGCGATTGAACACGGAGGTGGTTTTTTAATTAACCGCAAGGGAAAATTCATTGAGCCGACTGTTTACGCTCGGAGATACAAGGCAATATTAAAGGAAATCGGCGTCCGTGATGTTAAATTCCATACAACCCGGCATACTTTCGCTACAAGAGCGTTGGAAATCGGAATGGATATAAAGACGCTTTCGGAAATACTCGGACACGCTTCTCCGACAGTTACGCTGAATATCTATGCTCACTCTCTGCCGGAGCATAAGGCAAAGGAAATGGATAGGCTCGGAAAAATGTATAATCCGTCTTAATAAGCCGTCAGAATTTCATAAAAGGCTTGTAAAACCAAATAAATCGGAGTACAAATCGTTTAACTATCAGTTTTACGATTTTTTATTTTGCCCAAAAATCGCAGTAATTAAACATTTGACGGAGAAAGGAGTTTTCTATGTGGAAAATCAAAAACGACTGCATCGCTGCTGTTTTACGGGACATCGCCCCGAAAAATTAAGCCTTTCCGAATCAGAGGTAAAACCTCTTTTGGCAAAGGCTATTGATACGGCGATAGAAAACGGTTTTACAACATTTATAACGGGTATGGCACCGGGCGTAGATATATGGGCGGCTGAAATTGTTCTTGAAAAGAAAAGGCAGAATGACGCCCTGCACCTTATCTGTGCCGTACCACACCCCGACTTTGAGAAATGTCGTGGATTCTTTGAAGAACAACGCTATAACTGCATAATTAAAAATGCCGATTATGTAACCGCAATCAGCGACCATTATTACAAGGCTTGCTATCAAAAACGGAACGAATGGATGGTTGACCGTTCAAGCCTTGTAATCGCCGTTTGGAACGGACAGCCAAGTGGGACAAAGAATACCATTGATTATGCGAAACGCAGAGGGGTTAAAGTGGTTAATGTTTTCTGAAATTCATAAATTTTGTCTTTATGTCAATCTTATTTTGCTTGTGTTGTATTTTGCATATAACACAGGCTAAATTTTTGTGTATTTGTTAGAAAATGAAGAAAATTACGAGAAAATGAAGTGTTTTGTTGATTTTATGAATGCTTTATGATATAATATACTTGGTGGCTTATGAAATAGGAGGACTTGTTTATGTGCGTTAGTTATAAAAAACTATGGATTTTACTCGCTCAAAGGGAAATATCAAAAGCGGAATTAAGAAAACAACTTTCACTTTCGCCTTCAACATTTACAAAGTTAAACCGCAATGAGGTAGTCTCTTTTAGCGTGCTGATAAAGATATGCGAAAGACTTGACTGCAATATTGGCGACATTGTTGATGTTATAAAAACAAATGATAACGCATAAATCAGTGTACGGTTTTTTGTACACTTGTTATGTTATAATTGATAATGTGGAGATGTGAATATGGAAATAATTGATAATATTTCAAAAACGCTTAAAGATGATTTGAAGTTAGAACTAAAAAACGGAAGCAAGCTATCTGTTGCAGCGGCTTGTTTCTCTATTTATGCCTTTCAAGAGTTAAAAGAAGAATTGAAAAACATAGATGAAATGCGTTTTATATTTACTTCGCCCACATTTACCACAGAAAAAGCAAAGAAAGAAAAACGAGAATTTTACATTCCCCGTCTTAATCGTGAAAGGAGCTTGTACGGCACAGAATTTGAAGTTAAGCTCCGCAATGAGCTTACACAAAAGGCAATAGCAAAAGAATGTGCCGATTGGATACGAAAAAAAGTAGTGTTCAAGTCGAATATATCCAGCGATAATATGATGGGATTTATAAATGCGGACGACAAAAGTTATATGCCTATAAACGGATTTACAACGGTTGATTTAGGGTGTGAGCGAGGCAACAATGCCTATAATGTTGTTCAGAAAACAGAATCACCTATGTCTGACCTTTATATTAAACTGTTTAACGATTTGTGGAATGATAAAACAAAGATGCAAGATGTTACGAATGAGGTTATTGACAACATAACGGCGGCATATAACGAAAACTCTCCCGATTTTATCTACTTTGTAACTCTATACAATATATTTAACGAATTTCTTGAAGATATATCGGAAGATGTACTTCCGAATGAGGCAACCGGTTTTAAGGAAAGTAAAATATGGGGTATGCTCTATAACTTTCAAAAAGACGCCGTGCTTGCTATTATAAATAAACTTGAAAAATATAACGGCTGCATTTTGGCGGACAGTGTTGGTCTTGGTAAGACTTTTACTGCACTCGCCGTTATCAAGTATTATGAAAATCGAAATAAATCAGTCCTTGTTTTGTGCCCTAAAAAACTGACAAATAACTGGAATACATATAAAGATAACTATATCAACAACCCTATTGCGTCAGATAGGCTTAATTATGACGTGCTGTACCATACCGATCTTAACCGCAAAAGCGGCAAGTCAAACGGACTCGATTTGGACAGGCTTAATTGGGGCAATTATGACCTTGTGGTTATAGACGAGTCGCACAATTTCAGAAACGGCGGAAAATTGGTTGAAAATCCCGATGAGGACGAAAAGGATAACCGCTATGTAACCTTGATGAAAAAGGTTATTCGTGCCGGGGTTAAAACAAAAGTGCTTATGCTTTCCGCAACACCTGTAAATAACCGATTTAATGACCTTAAAAACCAGCTTGCTCTTGCCTATGAAGGGCATACTGATTACATTGATGAGAAATTAAATACAACACGCTCGATTGACGAAATTTTCAGAAATGCACAAAGAGCGTTCAACACTTGGAGCAAATGGGAGCCTTCTGAAAGGACAACAGACAGCCTGCTCAAAATGCTTGACTTTGATTTTTTCGAGGTGCTCGATTCCGTAACTATCGCCCGTTCAAGAAAACATATACAAAAGTATTACGATATGGCGGATATAGGCACTTTTCCGACAAGGCTTAAACCTATTTCCGAAAGACCTCCGCTGACAGACCTTAAAGAAGCGATAAATTACAATGAGATATTTGAACAGCTTATGCTGCTTTCTTTGTCAATCTATACACCGTCACGCTTTATTCACGACAGCAAAATCGAAAAGTATGCGGAATTGTATGAAGACAACAAGGTAAATGTAGGTTTTACACAGGCAAATCGTGAACAGGGAATCCGCAGACTTACTGCGATAAACCTTATGAAACGTATGGAAAGCTCGGTATATTCATTTAATCTCACGCTGACACGAATTAAGGAACTTATTAAAAGCACTATTAAAACCATTGATGAATATGACAGTGTTTCAAAAGTGTCCCTTGACCTTACTGACATAAGCAATATAGATGAATTTGACAATGACGACCAAAACGGTGATGAACTGTTTTCTTTTGGCAAAAAGGTAAAAATAGAGCTTGCCGATATGGACTATAAATCATGGAAAGACAGTTTGATTAAAGACCGTGAAATTCTTGAACTTCTTACGCTTATGGTCGGCGATATTACACCGCCGCACGACAGCAAATTACAAGAGCTTTTTGCCGTGCTTAAAAACAAAATAGAAAAACCTATCAATGACGGCAATAAAAAAGTTATTATATTTACTGCCTTTGCCGATACGGCAGACTATTTGTATGCAAATGTAAGCGAATATGTTAAGGCGAATTTCGGACTTAACACAGCGTTGGTTACGGGAAATATAGACGGTAAAACAACCATACCAAAATTAAAATGTGACTTGAACACTGTTTTAACTTGTTTCTCCCCAGTATCAAAGGGCAGAGATTTGTTTAAAAGTATGCCGAAATGCGATATAGACATTCTCATCGCAACCGACTGTATTTCCGAAGGACAGAACCTGCAGGACTGTGATTATCTGATAAACTATGATATACACTGGAACCCTGTTCGCATTATTCAGCGATTTG
The DNA here is from genome assembly GCA_034186235.1 of Clostridia bacterium. Taxonomy (GTDB): domain Bacteria; phylum Bacillota; class Clostridia; order HGM11514; family HGM11514; genus CAKSKB01. Next base: position 4,271 of record JAXGBA010000107.1, read on the forward strand.
GTCGAATTGACCGTATCGGAAGCAGAAACGAATACATACAGCTTGTCAACTTTTGGCCCGATGTCACTCTTGATGAGTATATAGACTTAAAGGCAAAAGTTGAAACAAGAATGAAAATTGTTGATATGACAGCAACAGGTGATGACAATATTTTAAGTGATGAAGAAAAAACGGACCTCGAATACAGAAAAGCACAGCTTAAACGCTTACAGGAAGAAGTCGTAGATATTGAGGATATGTCAAGCGGTATTTCAATTATGGATTTGGGGCTCAATGAGTTCAGGCTCGACTTGCTTGAATATATAAAACACCACCCAGACATTGATAAAACGCCGCACGGCCTGCACTCGGTTGTGCCGAGTACACCGGACAGCCCTGCCGGAGTTGTATATGTGCTTAAAAACCGTTCAAATAGCGTTAATATTGATAATCAGAACAGACTGCATCCGTTTTATATGGTGTATATATCAAGCGAGGGTGAAGTTGTATGCGACCACTTATCACCGAAAGCAATGCTCGACAAAATGCGTTTTCTTTGCAAGGGCAGGACCGAACCTATTGCGGAAGTATACCGTGAATTTAACAAAGAAACCCGTGACGGCAGAGATATGAGCAAGTTTTCACACCTTTTGGGTGATGCCATTGCGTCTGTTATTCAAGTTAAAGACGAAAGTGATATTGACAGCTTTTTAGGCGGAAATCAAGTCAGCTTTTTGTCGAATGAGATTAAAGGGCTTGACGATTTTGAACTTATATGCTTTTTAGTTGTAAAATGAGGTGATTATAATGTTAGGCTTACCGAAAGCTACTGAAATGAGCAAACAACTTCCCAAAAAGGCGATTTATACGAAATTTCAGATGAATACATCGGCAAAAGAGAAAATAGATGTCGATATTTCAAGAATTACAATAGTAAATGAAATAGCGCCGAACAAAGTTAATATTCCTGCCGGAGATGAAGTAAAAAGCTTTTTTGTCTTGCTTGTAACATTAAAAAGAAAAGATTTTGATGAGAAGATAGTTGCAATGCTTTCAAAACTTATTTCTCAAAATATTCTCTTTGTGTTGGAGTATAACGGCGAAAGCAAACTTGCAGTCTACCGCTTAAAAGTATTGCAAACAGGTTGGAAACCGACCGAAGAACAACGTGTGGAACTTCAAGGCTTAAACCTTGATAAAGTGTGGGAAAACATTATCAGAAGTTTGGAGTTAGGAGTGTGGAATGAGGAGTTATCTGTTGACGAAAATATAGAACTGCACGAAAAACAAGCTAAACTCCAAAAAGAAATTGCACGGCTTGAAAAACAAGCACGGGCTGAAAAACAACCAAAGAAAAAATTTGAATTGGTGCAGAAGATAAAGCTATTAGTAAAAGAGGGTAATTTGTATTATGGAAAAAAATGATGAATTTGATATAAAAAATTTTTTAAAAATTTGCGATATTCAAAGTAGAACAAATAATGCACATTTCAATTATAATAGGTTTGTTGAAGCTATTATAAAAAATGATAATCAAACCATTGAGGAAACAAAAACTTATAAATTGCTGATTGAGATGTTATCTAATGGCAAAAAGAGGTTCAAAGAAAATTTAAGCGCTAATAGTAAGTTATACCGTGCAAGAATTATAGATATTACAGATATAAATAAACTATCTGTTGTTGGGGATAGGTTGTTTGGTTTAAATAAATACGAATCAAAGGAACCGCCGCTTAACAAATCAAATGAGGGAAGAAACAATATAGCCGGTGCTTCATATTTGTACTTAGCAAGAGACCCGTATACGGCTGTAGCAGAATGCAAGCCTTTTAGGAGTAGTTATCTATCAGTTGCAATCTTTAATACAAAACAAACTTTGAATATATTTAATTTTTGCGATAACGACAAAGTTGACGAATTACAAGAAATACAAAAAAGCGAATACTATATGGTATCTAAACTTGTAGAAAACGTAATGAGAACTTTTTATAGTGCAGTATATAATGATAAAATTGGGTATAGGGTTTCTCAATATATATCAGATCTTGTAAGAAAATTTGGTTATGATGGAATGGCATACAAAAGTTTTATATCTAACGGCAAGAATTATACAATATTCAACTGTGCCGATACTAATATAGAATTTGTAGAAAGTGAAATTGTTCAAGTTATTGCTCAACATATAGATATAATGTCGCTAAACAATGGCGAAATTGTTAAAAAAACTAAAAATTTCAAATTGCCAACAAAAGACGTTATAACTGATTTTAAGAAATATTTAATTGATAAAATCAACTTTCTAAATGGAATTGATGAAACAGGAGGAACAAAAAATGACTGATAAATTAAAAATGCACACTGCAAACAAGGCTGATGAAAATTTTAAGAAATTGGCGGAAATGTTTCCGAATGCAGTTACGGAAACGATTGACGAAAACGGCGAGGTCGTTCGTGCAATCGACAAAGACGTGCTGATGCAGGAAATCAACACAAAGGTTGTTGACGGGAATGAGGAACGCTATCAGTTTACATGGCCGGACAAGAAAAAGTCTGTTCTGCTTGCAAATGCGCCGATAAACAAAACCCTCCGTCCGTGCAGAGAAGAAAGTGTTGATTTTGACAATACCGAAAATATTTATATTGAGGGCGATAATCTCGAAGTGCTGAAGCTTTTGCAGGAAACATATCTCGGTAAAATTAAGATGATTTACATAGACCCTCCGTACAATACGGGAAATGACTTTGTGTATGAGGATGATTTTTCAATGCATAATTCACAATTCATAATGCATAATGGCGGTTATGATGAGGATGGCAACAAACTGTTTAAGAATATGGACACTAACGGTCGCTTTCATACCGATTGGCTGAATATGATTTATCCGAGATTGAAAATTGCAAAAGATTTGCTGTCGGATGATGGTGTGATTTTTATTTCGATTGATGATAATGAACAGGAAAATTTAAAAAAAGTATGTGATGAAGTATTTGGTGAATCAAATCATCAAGCTACAATTTCCTATGTTAGAAAAACCTCTGGTAAGCAAGATAGTACAAACTTTATGAAATCAACAGAGTTTATCCTTGTTTACAGCAAGAGTACTTTATGGGAATGCAAACCGCTTCTTGCAGAAGACAAAGTAACCGATAGATATAACAAGTCGGATGAAGATGGGCGAAAATATAGAGAGACAGACCTTCGCAAAACAGGTAGTGGTGATAGACGTGAAGATAGACCACTAATGTGGTATCCTTTCTATTTCAACCCGAAAACAAATGACCTGCAGGTACTTGAACAAGCAGACCTTTCTCTTGTCGAAAAAGGGTATGTTGAAATTTTCCCTATTAAACCGGATGGCTCAGAAGGAAGATGGAGATGGGGATATTCTACGGCTGTAAATAATTTGAGCTTTCTTGTTGCTCGAATTATGCCAAAATATAAAGACGAAGATAAATATACTGTTTATGAAAAAGACTATATTGATAAGAATGGTGATGTTCGTACAGTAAAAGAACACACAAGTTGGGATAGAAAAGAGTTTAACTCTGATAACGCTATGCTCGAGTTTAAGAATTTAGGATTCAGTAATCAGTTGTTTCCTTTCCCAAAGAGTTCTGCACTTATTAAGCATATAGTTTATCTCGCAGACATAGAGGACGGATATATTCTCGACTTCTTTTCCGGTTCTGCAACAACAGCGCACGCTGTTATGCAGCTTAATGCAGAGGACGGCGGACACCGCAAATTTATTATGGTTCAGTTACCCGAAAAAACAGACGAAAAAAGCGAAGCATATAAAGCCGGGTATAAAAACATATGCGAAATCGGCAAAGAGCGTATTCGTCGTGCAGGGGAAAAAATTAGGAATGAGAAATTAGGAATTAGGGATGAAAATGATAATAACTCCTCACTCGACATCGGTTTCCGTGTATTAAAATGTGACACCTCAAATATGAAAGATGTGTACTACAACCCTGCCGAGCTTGATATTTCAATGTTTGATAATTTGGTTGATAATATCAAAGACGACAGAACGCCGGAGGATTTGCTGTTCCAAGTTATGCTTGACCTCGGAATTTTGCTTTCGAGCAAAATTCGAGTTAGGAATGTGGAATTAGGAGTTAGGAATTACACATATTTTGATGTGGCAGACGGATTTTTGATTGCGTGTTTTGACAAAGAAATTACAACAGATGTAATAACCGAAATCGCAAAGAAACAGCCGTATTACTTTGTTATGCGTGATAACGGCTTTGCCGACGACAGCGTTGCAACAAACTTTGAACAAATTTTTGCTACATACAGTCCGGAAACAGTAAGGAAGGTGCTATAATGATTGCTGATTTCATAGTAAGCGTTTCTGCGTCTGTAGTGTCGAGTATTATTTGTGGTTTATTTACAAAAAAGGCTTTCGGGAAAAATAGTGATGTTTTAACAACGCTATACTCCATATATATATCTTTTTCCACCTTTGCTTTTTCAATTCTTCTGGCATTTGTACTCAGCGACAGCCTCAGTAATGCTTTTGCAACGTGGTCGGGACAAAACGCTTTTATCGTACTAAAATATGTGTCATCACTCTTTTGGGGTTTATTTTTTAATGTTACTATCGTGACAATTATTTTTATAATTGTAAGGCAAATGGAACTGACGCAAAAAAGTATGGACAAGTCCCGTAAGGAATTGATGGATTATTATAATTCTCTCAACAAGGATGGTGATAATCAATGAAGTTTAATTTTAAGATACAACAATACCAAACCGATGCGGTTGACTCGGTTGTAAATGTATTTAGAGGACAGGGGTTTCACGACAAGATAAGCTATATTCGTGATATGGGCAAGATTAATCCACAGAAATCCACCCAGTTGACTCTCGGCTTTGCTGATGAATATGGCGAAGATTTAGATGCTCTTGATGACACGGGATATAAAAATGAGTCTTTAGAGCTTTCGGACGAACAGCTTCTTAAAAACATACACGATTTGCAGTCCCGGAACAATATAAAACTATCGCCCTCTCTAATCAAGGACTTGGGCAGATGCAGTCTTGACATTGAGATGGAAACAGGTACGGGAAAAACCTATGTGTATATCAAGACGATGTTCGAGCTTAACAAGCAGTACGGTTGGAGCAAATTTATCGTCGTTGTGCCGAGCATTGCTATCCGTGAGGGTGTGCATAAAACCTTTGAAATTACCGCCGAGCATTTTATGGAGCATTACGGCAAAAAAGCTCGTTTCTTTGTGTATAACAGTTCTAACCTCAACGCACTTGACAACTTTTCGCAAAGCAGCGGAATAAATGTAATGATTATAAACACGCAGGCTTTTGCATCTTCGCTGAAAGAAGACGGAAAAAGCAAGGAGGCACGCATAATTTATTCAAAGCGTGATGAATTTGCGTCACGCAGACCGATAGATGTTATCAAAGCAAACAGACCGATTATTATTTTGGATGAACCGCAGAAAATGGGCGGTGATGTTACGCAAAAGGCACTTAAGAATTTCAATCCGCTCTTTAGCATTAACTACTCGGCTACACACGCAAAGCAACACAATCTTGTATATGTGCTTGACGCACTCGACGCATTTAACAAACGGCTTGTTAAGAAAATTGAGGTTAAAGGCTTCGAGGTTAAGAATTTTAGGGGCACGGACAAGTATATGTTCCTTGAACAGATCGTTTTATCCTCTAAAAAGCCGCCTATGGCAAAGATGGAGATCGAAATCGGTTATAATAAATCAATCAACCGTGAAACAAGAATACTCGGCGTCGGTGATGACCTTTATTATAAATCCGAACAAATGGAGCAATACAAAGGCTTTACCATATCTGAAATTGATCCGCTCAAAGGCTCGGTTACATTTACAAACGGTGAAATTATTTATACAGGTGATGTTGTCGGCGATGTATCCGAAAAAGACATGCGCCGCATTCAGATAAGAGAAACTATCCTTTCGCACTTTGACAAGGAAGAAAAACTCTTTGATATGGGTATTAAAACGTTGTCATTATTCTTTATTGATGAAGTTGCAAAGTACCGACAATATGATGAAAACGGTGATGAGATTTTGGGCGAATACGGCAAAATCTTTGAAGAAGAATACATAAATGTTTTAAATGAATACACAACGCTGTTAGACACACCGTATCAGAGGTACCTGAAAGAAAAATGCAGTGATGTATCAAAAGTACATAAAGGCTATTTCAGCATTGATAAAAAGGGGCACGCTGTTGACAGCAAATTAAAGCGCGGCAGTGAGTTTTCCGATGATATATCGGCGTATGATTTAATACTTAAAAATAAAGAGAGGTTGCTCAGTTTTGATGAACCGACGAGATTTATATTTTCACATTCGGCACTTCGTGAAGGCTGGGACAACCCTAATGTGTTCCAAATATGTACGCTTAAACACTCTGACAGCAACACGGCAAAACGCCAAGAGGTTGGTCGGGGACTTCGCCTTTGCGTAAATCATGCAGGTAACCGTATGGATGCACAAAGTTTGGGTGAAAGTGTGCATAGTATAAATATGCTTACGGTTATTGCAAGCGAAAGCTACAAGACTTTTGTATCGGATTTGCAATCTGATATTAAAACTGTTCTTTATGACAGACCTACCGTTGCAACAAGTGAATATTTCAAGGGCAAATTTGTTGATGTCAGCGGTACACCAACTATCATTGATGACAAAGCGGCAAACGCAATAGAGTTTTATCTCATTGCAAACGGATATGTTGATATGGACAGAAAAATAACCGATAAATATCGCACAGATGCCGAAATGGGAACTGTTGCACCTCTCCCGGC
>JAXGBA010000108.1:0-6241 GCA_034186235.1 Clostridia bacterium
AGACCTTCCGAAAGAGGAAGTAAAAGACGAAGAAAAAAAGGACGCAACCGAGGAAGAAGTTAAGGCTGACGACGAAAAGAAAGCTGACGACACAACCGAAGAAGCAACCGACGAAAAGACAACAGACGAAACTGCCGATGACAAAACAGCAGAAGAAACAACCGATGAAACGGAAACAAAACCCGAAAAATAATCGGTAAAAATTATGCCGCCCATGAGGGAATCCCTCATAGGCGGCTATTTTATTATTTGCTTATTTCTATCGGTTTTGTTAATGGCTTTGCTGTGTCAAAGCTGTTCCATGCCATGATCTTTATGGTGTCGAACTCACAGCCGATTTCTTTTGTTCCGCTCTTTTCATCGGTTGTAATCATTTTTACAAGTCTGCCGTCTTTATATGCGGCAATGATGATTTTTGAAGGCTGAACCGTATTTTCAAGATTATATTCAACTGCGTTTTTTTCATCGTTCATTTTTCCGGAAAGCGCTGCTTTCGGCGAATTGAAATGAACGGTTGCTGCTGTCAAAGGTTCGTTTTCAATACCGATTTTAATTTTGTTCCAATCATCGGCTCCGCCCTGATAATAAATATCTTTAAGACCGGTGCAGCCGTTAAATGCATATTGGTCAATTTCCGTTATGTTTTCGGGAATTGTTATACTCGAAAGGCTGTCAAAGCCGTAAAATGTGTAGCACTTGATTTTCTGTGTGGTATCCGGAAGTTCAAGCGAGGTAATTTCTTTGCCGTTAAGCGTAAGCTTCTTGGAAAGCGCCAGCGGATTTGATTTTATGCTTTTGAAGTCTATATTGCACCAGCTGTCGATACTGTTGACATTAACTTCTTTAAGTGCTGTGCAGTCTGCAAATGCGTCATAGTCTATTCTTTTGACGGAGTCCGGAATTTCAAGTTTTTCCAGAGTATTATAACTGCTGAATGCTCTTTCGGCAATATATTTTGTTGTGTCTTTAATCTTAAGCTCTTTATTGTCGGGCGAAAATGCACCTACGAGGTTAGTTCCTATATAGAGCACTCCGTTATCCCAAGTGTCAATGTATCGGTATTCCGTTTCGGAGAATGCGCCTCTTGATATACTGCCGATTTCATCCGGCAGAGTGATGTTCTTAAGACTTTTGCAGCCATTAAAATGGGTTGAAATATGAAGATTTTTCACGCTGTTCGGTATTTTTATGCTTTTAAGACTTTCGCAATTATAGAACATTCCCTGTTCCATAACCTTTATACCGTACGGAAGTACCACATCGGTAAGGCTCTTGCAATTATAGAACATCATATAACCCATCTTTTCAATGTTCTTTGAAAGAATAGCTCTCTTAAGCCCTGTGCAGTTCTCAAAAACATTTTTTCCAACTTCCGTAACACTGTTCGGGATTCTGATTTCTTTTAGATTCGGGCAATCATAGAAAGCATAATCTCCGATTTCTTTTACCGTGTCCGGAATCGTTATACTTTCAAGATTCGGAAGGCTCATAAAGCCAAAATCGGATATATTTACAATCCCCGGTTTCATAACAACTTTTTTAATTAAATCGTCATATTTACGCCACGGATGATCGTAATGCGTGTATGATAGGCCTCCCTTGCCGCTCAGGGTAAGGGTTCCGTCGTTGCTGATATGCCATTTGATGAGACCGATATTACCTCTGCGTTCAAATTCTTCACGGTCCATTTTCTTATTAAAATGAATCTCGCTTTTTGTGATACATTCGTTGCCTTTGTCTATGTTGATGTTATCCCAGCCGGTTTGTGTTCCGGAGTAATATATTTCGTCAAGATTATTGCATTTTTCAAATGAGCGGTCGCCTATTGTTTTTATACTTTCTGGAAGATACAGCGTTTCCAGACGGTTAAAACCGTAAAATGCATAGCCGTTTATTTGGGTTGTACCTTCATCAATATAAAGGTAATCTTTTTTTGTTTTACCGTTTATTTTAAAGCTAGAAACATTGCTTGAAAATGGTGTTGCATATTCATTGCCGAATGAAATTTCGCACCACTTGTTTATGTCTTCTATATCAATTTTTATGTAATCGCAGCGATAAAATGAATCTTTTCCTATGGCTGTTATAGACTTCGGAAAGTTGATTCCTTCTGAAAGTTCGCAATTTTCAAATGCTTCGTCCTCGATAACAGTTAAGCCTTGCGGCAGCTTGACGCTTCTCAGATACAAGCAGTCTTTAAAAGCAGTGCTTGATATGCTTTTTACACCTGAATCTATTTTAACAGATTTTATCCTATATTTATATTTTCCCCAGAATGTTGAATCATTCCATGCAGGCATATTGCCTCTGCCGCTTATTGTAAGTTCTCCGTTTGCGGTAAGTTTCCATGTAAGAGAACCGCAACTCCCGACAATATCCGTATCGCTGCCGGTGCTTCCTCCCGTGCCGCCTCCTGATGTGCCGCCGCCCCCGGAAATGAAGGGACCGACGACAGATCCGCCGCTGTCGCCCAAGGAATCGCCTTCGGTTACTTCGATGCTTGCAGTTTCGGCAAATGCACTTAAAAACATAGTTCCTGCAAGCATTGCCGTTAAAACAATTGCAAGTATTTTTTTCATAATGATTACCCCCGATCAGAATATTTTCTATATATTGGTATCATATCACAATTGCGGTAATATGTCAATGCTTTACAGTAAAAACTCCCGAAACCAACAAAGTTTCGGAAGTTTGCACAGTATTGTGAAAAATCAGCCCAACCAATGGGAAGAGCCTTGATTGCCTAAGCAATCCTGCTCATATAAAGCTTATGATAGAAGCCGCCTTTTTCGAGGAGTTCTTCGTGCTTGCCCTGTTCTATGATGTGCCCGTCCTTCATAACGAGAATCACATCGGCGTTTTGTATTGTTGACAGCCTGTGCGCTACGATAAATGCGGTTCTTCCGTTTGTTAGTCGGTCAAACGCCTTCTGGATTCTGACCTCCGTATGCGTGTCGATTGACGATGTTGCTTCGTCAAGTATCAGAATGTTCGGATTAAGCAGCATAACCCTTGTTATGCACAAAAGCTGCCTTTGCCCGGCGGAAAGCCCTCCGCCGTCCTCGCCGATATAAGTATCGTATCCGTTTTCCATTCTCTTGATAAAACTGTGTGCGTGCGATGCCTTAGCGGCGTTAATTATTTCGTCATCGGTTGCGTCCGGCTTTGCCATTTTGATATTATCTTTAATCGTGCCGCTTTTGAGCCATGTGTCCTGCAAAACCATTCCGAAATTCCTTCTCAGGCTTTCCCTCGAAACGGTTTTTATGTCCGTGCCGTCAACCGAAATGCTTCCGCTGCAGACGTCGTAAAAACGCATAATCAGATTAATAAGCGTTGTTTTTCCGCAGCCGGTAGGACCTACGATTGCTATTGTCTGCCCTTTTTTCACGCTGAGATTAAAACTGTCGATAAGCGGTCTTTCGGGGATATAAGAGAATTTAACATCTTTGAACTCAATGTTTCCTTCCGCCGGTGCAAGTTCGGCGGTTTCATTGGATTCTTCGGTTTCGTCGAGAAGCTCAAAAACCCTTGCCGCAGAAGCAACGGCGCCCTGAAGCTCGGTCACGACTCCCGAAATCTCATTAAACGGTTTTGTGTACTGGTTTGCATAGCTTAAAAGGCAGGTAAGCCCACCCACAGTAAGGCCTCCTCCGCCGATTACCGAGAGCGCCCCTATGAGCGCAACGCTTGCGTACACAACTGCGTTTATAAATCTTGTTGAAGGGTTAGTGAGCGACGAAAAGAACATCGCTTTGAAAGAGTAGCCTTTAAGCTCGTAATTTACCTTGTCAAACTTGCCGATAACCTTTTCCTCTGCATTAAATGCCTTTATGATTTTGTAGTTGGTTATGTATTCGTCGATAAGCCCCGTTTGCTGCGCCCTGACTTCGCTTTGTTTTCTGAACATATTGTAGGTTTTTGAAGCAATAAATTTGGAAACGAAAAGCGATAGTGGTGTGAGGATAACCACTGCTGCAGCGATTTTTGCATTTATTGCAAGCATAAAGCCGAGGGTCCCGAGAATTGTAAGCACCCCGGTGAAAAATTGTGTGAAGCCCATTAAAAGCCCGTCCGCCACGGTTTCGGTATCGGCGGTGGCAAGGCTGACGGTTTCGCCGGTTTTTTTCGTGTCGGTATAAGACACCGGCAGCCGCCCGAGCTTCAAGAATATATCACGCCTCAGATCCCTTGCAACGCTGTAGGTTAAGCGGTTGTTGCAGATGTTCATTATCCATGTTGCAAGCGCGGAAATGGCTGTCACAATCGCTGCGGCTGTGAGAATTTTGCCTATGCCGCCGAAATTCCTTTGGGCAATAAGGTCGATTGCATCGCCCGCAAGGACGGGTATATACAGCGTACCGGCAACGGAAATCAGCGCCGTCAGGAGCGATATTACAATGTATATTCTGTAATTTTTTATGTATTCAAGAACTCTTTTTGCTGTTTTCATTTGCTCACCCCCAACCCTATATCACAAATTTCGCGGTACAGCTCGGAGGTTCTGTAAAGCTCGTCATGCGGTGCAAAGCCGACCTGTTTTCCGTCGTCGAGAAGCAAGATTTTGTCACACCCCATAACCGCCGAAATCCTTTGGGAAACAATGAAAACAGTAGGTTTCCATGGCAGACTTTTTATAGCCTCCCGGAGGCGTTTGTCGGTTGCGTAATCGAGCGCCGATGCGGAATCGTCAAGAATAAGGATTTCCGGTTTTTTGACAAGCGCACGCGCAATCGTCAGCCTCTGTCTTTGCCCGCCCGAAAGCCCGGAACTGCCAACCGTTTCTTCAAGCCCCTTTCTTTTGGAGGCAATTACATCCTGCGATTGGGAAACCCTGATAGCTTCGTTTAATTCCTCATCACTTGCGTTTTCACAGCCGAACAAAATATTTTCTCGGATTGTGCCCGTAAAAAGCGCTGCCTTTTGCGGAACAAAGCCGATTTTTTCACGAAGATTTTTTATGTCATAGGAGCGGACGTCACGCCCGTCTATTAAAACCGAACCGGATTTCGCATCGTAAAACCTCGGAATAAGGCTTATAACGGTGGTTTTGCCCGAGCCTGTTCCGCCGATTATGCCTATGGTTTCGCCCGGTTTTGCCGAGAAGCTTATGCCGTCGATTGCGTCCTCGCCGCCGGTATAAGAAAAGCAAACATTGTCAAAAACCACTTTTTTATCTTGCTGAAACAAGGGCGTTTCAACGGTTACGGGGCGTGTGTCGGTGACCATTACAGCTTCGATCCTTTTGGCGCATGCCAAGGATTTTGAAAGGCTGACAGTAACGTTTGCAAATTTAATAAGCTCGACCAGAATTTGAGACATATAGTTGTAAAGCGCAACAACCTGCCCTGCCGTGAGAAGCCCCATCCCGACCCTTACGGCGCCTGTTTTGATAAGAAAAATCACTGCAATGTTGATTATGAAGAATGTTGCCGGGTTCATGATTGAAGAAATGGTTCCGGCAAGCTTCTGGAGTGCCGAAAGATTTTCATTTTCCGCAGTAAATTCTTTGTTTTCGGTTTCCTGATTGTTGAACGCACGGATTACCCTTGTGCCGGTTATGTTTTCGCGGATTATAACCGTTACGTCCGACAGCTTTTTCTGAACATTCCTGAACATCGGTATGGTCGAGTTTATGCACAGGAGCACAACCGCAAAAAGTAACGGTATCACAACCGCAAATACGATTGCGGCATGAACATCGACGGTGAATGCCATTATCATTGCGCCGAGCACCACAAACGGCGAACGGAGCAAAAGCCTGAGCGATATATTCACCCCTGCCTGAATCTGATTTATGTCGCTTGTCATTGAAGTTATCAGCGCCGATGTTCCGAATTTTTCCGATTGTTTTGCGGAAAAGCTCTGGATTTTTGTAAAAAGGTCGTGCCTCATATCGGTTGCAACGCCGATTGCCGCCTTTGCCGAGTAATACTGGGCAATAAGCGTGCTTGCAAGCCCGACCGCCGCAAGCCCTGCCATAACAAAACACATTTTAACTATGTAGGGTTTGTTTTCGCCGCCTATGCCGCTGTCGATTATCGATGCGACAACAAGCGGAACCAGAAGCTCAAACGCTACCTCGATGACCTTAAAAAGCGGCCCGATTATGCTTGCCGCTTTGTATTTTTTTAAATATTTGAGTAAAAATCCCATATAAAGCTCCTTCCCGAAACTACCCAAATAATTATAATACTTTTGCAATGCTTTGTCAATATGCAGAATTGGTTATAAATCGGAC
>JAXGBA010000109.1:0-13590 GCA_034186235.1 Clostridia bacterium
CATATATGCGCGGAAGGAGCGGCGAAAAATACATATTTTTAAGAGGCGGAGAGTATTACATAAAATCGCCGGTCAGAATGTACTCAAACGATAAAAACATCACCATCTGCGGCTACGGCGAAGAAAAAGTGAAAATCAGCGCTTCAAAATCCGTTCCGTATTCCGCTTTCAAAAGGGTGACGGACGAAAATATACTAAACCGAATTATTGAAAAAAGCGGAAGGGACGCCGTTATGCAGGTGTATCTCCCCGATATCGGCATTACCGATTACGGCACAATGTACGCCGGCGGATTTACCGTATGGGATGGAAACGGCACCGTCCCCGAATTGACCTATAACGGAAAACTGATGAGTTATGCCGCATACCCGAACCCCGGTTCAAGCGATAACGGAGGGTATGTGTATACTGCTGATGTTAAAAATGATATATCGTTTTCGTGCAATGATGAGAGAATTAAAAAGTATGCCGGCAACAAGGATTTGTGGGTTCTCGGCTGGTTTATATACGACTGGGCGGAAAACACCACATCGGTTTCATTCGATAACGGATATTTCACAATCAATACAATTCCGGCAGGTTCAGGATTTAATAAAATTCTTAAAAACCGCCGTGTAAGGTTCTTGAATGTATTGGAAGAACTCGATATTCCGGGCGAATTTTACCTCGACCGCAGCACGGGAATTTTATATATTATTCCGCCGGAGGGCATAAAAGCCGGTGATGAATTAAGGTTCTCGCCCGACAGCACAACGCTCTTTTCCGGATCAAAATCCGCTGATATAACCTTCAGAAATCTGATTTTTGAGGGCACACGTTCAAGAGCGGTTGACTTTGCCGACAGCGCACGGATAAAAATCGACGGCTGTGAATTTTACGGTATCGGCGAAATTGCAGCATGCTTCACAAGGTGCACCGAAAGCGGTGCAGAAAACTCTTATTTTCACGATATTGACGGAAGCTGCGTTGAATTTGATGTCTGCGGTGACAGGAAAAATCTTGTCTCGTCGGAATGTTATGTTCAAAACTGCCGATTTGAGAGGTTTTCACAATACAGAAAAACCATGTTCCCGGCTATTTCAATCGGAAAAACAGTCGGTGCGGGAAGCGGCGGCTGCGGATTTTTAATAAGTCATAACTATTTTGAAGACGGACCTTACTGCGCAATAAAGAACGAAACCAACGACTGCATAATTGAATATAACGAAATCAATAATGTCTGCAATGACACATCGGACTCCGGTGCAATTTACTCGGGGCGCGACTGGTCAACGCAGGGCAACGAAATAAGATATAATTATTTTCACAACATAACCCAAATAAACAGCGCCTCGGGATATGATGTTCAGGCGGTTTATCTTGACGACTGCCACTCCTCCACAAAGGTTTACAAAAACATTTTCTATAAATGCCCTTCCCCCGCACTTTTCGGCGGAGGACGCTACAATACATTTGAAAACAACATGATTTTTGAATGTAAAAAGCCGTTCGTAATGGATGCAAGAGGCGAGGTGTGGGATGACGGCTGGCTTGATGAAAACAATTCTTCTTCGCTTTATGCCAAGCTGAAAGCATTTGATTATAAAAACGGCGTATGGGCAGAAAGGTATCCGTATCTTGTGAATATTCTTGAGGATGAACCTAAAGTTCCGAAGCACAATACAATCAAAAATAACCTCGAATACCGCTCCGGCGGATTTAATATTCATGACGATGTTGTTAAATATGGGGACGTTGCAAACAATACGGCGATTTTTTCCACAAGCTGTCTGGAAGATTATGCTGCCGGCGACTTCCGAATTAAGGATATTTCGAAAATAAAAAGCCGAATTCCGGAGTTTGAGTACATCCCGTTTGACAAAATGGGGACGCAGCTGACCGAGACCCATCCAAGGCCGTCGGTAACGGTTGAAAAACTCAGCGGAACAGCTAAATTTTACGATACACTTCATCTGAATTACAGCAGCAAATCGGACGGCTGCGAGATTGCCGACATTATTATAAGATGGTACACCGTCACTAACGGTCAGCGCATAGAAATCAAAGGCGAAAACAGCGGCGCTCTGGAGCTTAGCGAGGACTTCGCCGGAAAAACGGTTACCGCCTCGGTAACGCCGATAGATTTAAACGGAACTTTAGGTTATACCATGTGGGCCGGAAATGTCAGCATTGAAAAAATCAGTTATTCCGATGCTGTTTCCGCAGAAAAAACAGCGGACGGATTAAAAATCACAAACACTTCCGGCGGAAGCCTAGGCGTATTTGTTTTCGGTGCAAACTACACCGAAAACGGCGGATACAAAACCATGACTGCGCTTGAATTTTTAGGCATATCTGCGGGAGAAAACGAAGATATAAATATTACAGGCAACAGTGTTTTTGTCACGAGTGGAAAAACACTTGAACCAATAACGGTAAAATAGGAGAGTTTTTATGAGAAAAATTTGTATATTCATTCTTATGTTTGCACTAAGCATTGTCGGTTTTTCCGGCAATGCTTCGGCGGCAGAATCTCATGCCGTATATGTTTCAAAAAACGGTTCTGACAGCGGAAACGGAAGTTTTTCGGCGCCTTTTGCAAGCCTGAAAAAAGCTATTGAGTATACAAGAAATCTTTCAGGAGAAAAATACATATTTATACGCGGAGGAAATTATAATATTCCGAAGACAATCGACCTGACATCGGCAGACAACAACCTCACGATATGCAATTACGGCGGTGAAAAAGTAACTTTCAGCGCAGCAACCGAAATTCCGTTTACATATTTTGAGAAAGTAACAGACATTACGATTCTCAACAGGATAATCGAAGAAAACGGAAAAAATACAGTTATGCGGGTATATCTTCCTAATGTCGGAATAACATCTTACGGTCAGATTTCATCGCCGGCATATCAGGTTGGCGAAACACATTTTGCACCGTCCCTGATTTGCAACAAAAAGATGATGTATATGGCTGAATATCCTAATCGGGGGACACTCGAAAACGGCGGATATCTTTACATCTCCCGGGTTTCCGGCGGAAACAGTTTTGTATGCGACAACGAACGGATTGCAAACTATCAAACGGCGGACGAGCCGTGGGTTCTCGGCTTTTTCAATCATGACTGGTCAGAAACCATATCGCCTGTAACTATAAACGGAAACAGCATAAAACTGTCCGCCTCATCAAGTTACGGAATAAAAGACAATCGCAGAGTAAGATTTTTTAACCTTCTCGAAGAACTTGACGCTCCCGGAGAATTCTATATAGACAGAAAAACCGGCTATTTATATATTATTCCTCCAAACAATATCCAAAACGGGGACACTCTTAGTTTTACCTCTGCCAATATCAGATTTATAAGATGTACACGCTCGCAGAACATAGTATTCAGAGGACTGATATTTGAAGGTACTCTTTCAAATGCACTTTCACTCGGAAACTGCAACAATATCACGGTTGACAACTGCGAATTCTACGGCATCGGAGATACGGCGGTCAGCATAAATGCCTGCACAAACAGCGGCATAATAAATTCATCGTTTCACGACTTGCAGTCAAGGGGAATTCAATTATATAACTGCGGAAACAGAAATACACTTACCGAGTCCGGTTGTTTCGTTACAAACTGCCGTTTTGAGCGTTTTTCGCAATACAGGCGAACATATGTCCCTGCGGTTGAAATGTACGGCTGCGGATTTTTGATAAGCAATAACTATTTTGGGGACAGTCCCCATTTTGCTATACAGTACACCTCAAACAATGCGGTTATTGAATATAATGAGTTCGATAATGTCTGCAATGATACATCGGATGCCGGCACAATATACTCCGGTCGTGACTGGTCAACACAGGGCAATATAATAAGATGCAATTATTTTCACGACACCAAACGCATATATTCAACTGCCGGCTATGAAGTAAATTCGGTTTATCTTGACGACTGCCATTCATCGACCAAAGTTTATAAAAACATTTTTTACAAGTGCCCCACTCCAGGGCTTTTCGGCGGAGGAAGATACAATACATTTGAAAACAATATGATTTTTGAATGTACAAAACCGTTCGTGATGGATGCACGCGGCGAAACATGGAACCAACCATGGCTGCAGGAAAATTCCTCATCTTCTATTTATAAAAAGCTAAAAAGATTCGATTACAAAAACGGAGCATGGGCAGAGCAATATCCTTACCTTGCCAATATGCTTGAAGATGAGCCGAAAGTTCCTAAGCACAATACAATAAAAAACAATCTCCAATATCGTTCCGGCGGATTTAATATTCATGATGATGTTATAAAATACGGCGATGTTAAATATAACTCATCAGTTTCAAACGTTTCGTTTTTAGAAGATTACAGCAATAAAGATTTTACCATTAAAGATATTTCAAAAATACAAAGCCGAATTCCGGAGTTTGAGGACATCCCGTTTAACAAAATGGGGACGCAGCCGACCGAGACCCCTTCAAGGCCGTCGGCAACGGTTGAAAAGCTTGACGCAACAGCTAAATTTTACGATACACTTCATCTGAATTACAACAGCAAATCGGACAGCAGCAAGATTGCCGACAATATTATAAAGTGGTACACCGTAACTAACGGTCAGCGCATAGAAATCAAAGGCGAAAACGGCGATATTCTGGAACTTGGTGAGGATTTTTCCGGTAAAACCGTTACCGCCTCGGTAACACCGATAGATTCAAACGGAACCCTCGGTTACACCATGTGGGCCGGAAATGTCAGCATTGAAAAAATCAGTTATTCCGATGTGCTTACCGCAGAAAAAACAGCGGACGGGCTCAAAATCATCAACACCTACGGTGGTCGCCTCGGTGTATTTGTTTTCGGTGCAAACTACACCGAAAACGGCGGATATAAAACTATGACTGCACTTGAGTTTTTAGGCATAACAGCTGAAGAAACCGAAAATGTTGATATTTCAGCCGATAATGTTATTGTTGCGAGTGGAAAAACACTTGAACCGATAACGGTAAAATAATACCCGAAAGAAAAACACCATAAAAAAATTATCACTCATTATCATAATGCTCTTACTGATTACCGTATTTCCGCAAATATCCTTTGCGGAAAACAACTGCGTAATCGACGTATATCTGTTGACAGACACGGTTATTAAAAACTGATAAATACGATTGCCGGCAGCCAACGCTGCCGGTATTTTTATTGACATAATCCGCAATTTAGTATATAATTATATTATTAAAATACCAGAGGTGTTAGTTTATGTACAAATGCTGCGTTTTTGACCTTGACGGCACAATCGCCGATACGATAAATACGATTGCGTACTACTGCAACCGCTCGCTTGAACATTTCGGACTGCCTTCAATAGATACCGAAAGATACAAATACCTTGTCGGGAATGGCTATAAAGTGCTGGTTCACGGTATGCTTAAAGAGGTCGGTGCGCCGGACGGGCTTTTCTCAAAGCTTGCACCATACTATCACGACCTTTACGAAACCGACAGCCTGTATCTTACCAAACCGTTTGACGGAATGGCAGAACTGCTTGCGGCACTGAAATCGCACGGCTTAAAAATTGCCGTACTCTCAAATAAACCGCACGGCGCAGTTGTTCCTGTTGCAGAAAAGCTTTACGGCAAAGGCACATTTGACCTCTGCTACGGCTTTCGCGAGGGCGTTCCGCTGAAACCCGACCCGGCAATGCTTAACAATATACTGGAGGATTTCGGCGCAAAACCTTCGGAATGTATATATGTCGGGGACACTTCGACCGATATGAAAACCGGAAAGAACGCCGGTGCGTTCACTGTCGGAGTGTTGTGGGGTTTCCGAAAAACAGACGAACTCCAATCCTCGGGAGCGGATATTATCGTTTCAAAGCCGTCTGAAATACTAAAACTGATTGAAAGTGTGTGATCTCTTGGAATTTACGGTAGATTCTGAAAATCTTATAAGAATAGACAAATTTGTTGCGGCTAATTGCAGCGACATAACCCGCTCTTATGCGCAGAAACTCATAAACGATAAGGGCGCCGTGCTCGTAAACGGAAGCACGGTAAAGAGCAACTATATTCTCTGCGAGGGAGATGTGGTTTCGGTCACCCCCCCTCCCCCGGATAACCTCGACATCAAAGCGGAAAACATTCCGCTTGATATTGTGTATGAGGACGACAGCCTTATCGTAATTAACAAACCGCAGGGCATGGTCGTTCACCCTGCCCCGGGCAACTATACCGGGACGCTTGTAAACGCCGTAATGTATCATACGGGCGGCAGACTTTCGGGGATAAACGGCGTTGCGCGCCCAGGCATTGTCCACAGACTCGATAAGGATACAAGCGGCCTTATTGTGGTTGCAAAAACTAATGAGGCACACCTTTCGCTTGCGGAGCAAATTCAGACAAAGACCTGCAAAAGGCAGTATAAATGTATCGTTCACGGGAATATCAGGGACGATTTCGGAGTAATTGATGCGCCGATCGGCAGAAACCCGAACAACCGCAAAAAGATGTGCGTAACTGAAAACCATTCGCGAAGCGCCGTGACCGAATTTGAGGTTTTGGAACGTTTCGGCGACTACACCTTCGTAAAATGCAAGCTGAAAACCGGAAGAACACACCAGATCAGAGTTCATATGCTGCATATCGGACACCCGATTTTGGGCGATGATTTTTACAGCGCCAACAAAAACCCGTTCAAAGCACACAGACAGGTTCTGCACGCATATAAAATAGGATTTTTCCATCCGAAAAGCGGCGAATACATGGAATTTGAACGTGATGTTCCCGATAATTTTGCGAGAATACTTGAGATATTAAGAGTGAAAAACAATGATTAAAAACGAAATATATGAAACAGAAATAACAGGGCTTACCTCGGAAGGAAGCGGCGTTGGCAGAATTGACGGTATGGCGGTTTTTGTTCCGTATGCTTTGCCGGAGGAAACCGTCAGAGTGAAAATTCTGAAAGTCAATAAAAGCTATGCTTACGGAAAAATGCTCGATGTGCTGAAACCGTCACCCGAAAGAGCCGAGCCTTTATGTCCGGTCTTTTTCCGCTGCGGAGGATGCGGACTGCAGCACATGACATACGAGGCAGAACTGAAATTCAAGACAGACAAGGTAAAACAGGATTTAAAGCGAATAGGCGGATTGGATATTCCGGTAGAAAAATGTGAGCCTTCCCCCGAAATTGCAGGCTACCGAAACAAGGCGCAGTATCCGGTCGGATTAAGAAACGGTCAGGTCTGCACGGGTTTTTTCGCCAAACGCACTCACGATATAATCCCAATCAATTCATGTCTTATTCAGAGTGATTTCAGCCGTATTGCTGCGGATTCTGTGAAAGAATACATGGAAGCCACCGGCGTTTCCGCTTATGACGAAAAAAGCGGAAATGGCTGCATACGCCACATTTATGTAAGAAACAGCAAAACGGAGGCGCTTCTAACAATCGTTACGGCATATAATAATATTCCGCACAAAGATAAGCTCGTAGAAATTATCCGCAAAAACTGCCCGTTTGTGTGCGGAATCGTGCAGAATGTAAATCCGAAGAAAACAAATGTCGTTATGGGCAGCGAAAATATAACGCTTTGGGGCAAGCCATACCTCACCGACACGCTGTGCGGTCTTGAATTTGAAATATCGCCCATGTCTTTTTACCAGGTCAATCACGACCAGACGGAGAGGCTTTACACCTGCGCCGCCGAACTTGCGCAAGTCAAAAATACCGATACGGTTCTTGACCTTTACTGCGGAATAGGCACAATATCACTTTTTATGGCAAAGCACGCCGGAAAGGTTTACGGAGTGGAGATTGTGCCGCAGGCAATCGAAAACGCAAAGAAAAATGCCGAGATTAACGGTATTGAAAATGCCGAATTTGTTGTAGGCGACGCTAAGACAGCGGCCGAAAGGTTCAGCGATGCGGATATCGTTATAATTGACCCTCCGAGAGCCGGCTGCGATGCGGCAGTTATTGACCATATCACAAGAATATCGCCCGAAAGGGTGGTGTATGTGTCATGCAACCCCTCGACGCTTGCCCGTGACCTGAAAATTTTCAACGACAAAGGCTACGAACCCAAAATCGCCCGCCCATTCGACCTCTTTCCGAGAACGGAGCATGTTGAGTGCGTAGTATTGTTGTCAAAAGTACAGAACTGAATACCGAAAAAGGCTTGAAAATAAAGCATTTCCGAGAGATGGAGGTATTCTTCCGGCTCTCGGATTTTTGCGTTTTAGGGGTATGGTAACTTGGCAAAAGCGAGGGTTGAGTTGACAGGTTGAAAATGGGCAAAGTTGAGTTGACAAGATGATTTTGTGTAGGGTTGAGTAGATAGGTTTGATAATTCACTTGAATCATGGGTATGAATTTTGAAATTTGCATTACGGAATCATGGGTATTAATACACAAAACTTCAATCGCATAACTGGATTTAATTTTGTGTTCACAAAACTTTATAGACTTTTGCGTAATTTTATGATATAATATTTTTTGTAAACTGGATGCCTTGAAACGCTGGGGGTTCAAGATATTTGAGTATGTACATAAGAATGAAAACGGGGACAAAATATGGAGGTAAAGCGAATGCGTTTTAGCTATAATAAATTGTGGAAATTATTAATAGACCGAGGAATAAACAAAAAGACCTTGCGTGAGATGAGCGGCATAAGTGCTACATCTGTTGCTAAACTCGGAAAAGGTGGCAATGTCAATACAGATGTGCTTCTTAGGATATGTGATGCGCTTAACTGTGATGTTGGGGACATCATGGAATTTGTTAGAGAAGATAAATTTGATGAACAGGAACGAAAGGATGCACTTACCAATGGGTAACATCGATACATCCGTGGCAGGGGTTGAAAAATGTAGTGCCGTAGATGAGGCATTAAGCCTTTTCTATTTATATATACAAGAGACATACTCGTCTAAAGAGGTTGAATTGATTTGTAATGAGTTAAAGGCTATTGCCAGACGAGAGGACTTTATGTGTAATAAGTTTGATTCAACCAAGCGTACCTACACACAAGTTCAAGATGCTCTTTCAAAAATAAATGAAAAACAGAGTATAAGGAAAAGTAAGGGCGTATATTACACTCCAAATGATGTGGTGCGTTTTATTCTTACAAACAGTATTAAAGCTTCATTTGGAAAACTTACGGTTTCCAATATCAGTGATATGAGCCTGGATAATATACCGTATCGTTCATTTTGCTGTAATAAAACCGTATTTGATATAACCCGAACGAGATTGATACAAAGTATATTGCAATATCTCCTTGTTTTCAAGCCCTTTTTCGATTAGCAGACCTACTGGGTCTTATTTTTTTTGCCATTTTTCAAATTCTATAACTGTTCCTTTGGTGCAAAATTTAACGAAGTCTATATGATTTAACGAAGCTGTACAGAGTTCGTTAAAAGTTGTTCATAGTGCCGATTTTGTTATATTCGCTTGACTTTGCTGTCTTTTACAAGGGTATTTTAGGCATATGGGTTGGAGTCAATGAGAGTAGTAAATTCTGGCTTGGTGTATTGAATTAGCTTAGCGTCATTGTTCTATCATACATCTACCTATTTCTCAACATTATAATTCCAGAATCCCAGCGTTCCTTTAACACCTTCTATTGGTTTTATAAGATTTAAGTCATCCAAAATCCATCCATACCTGTTTGGCTCGTAGTTGCCAAAAGCAAATTCTTGATTCGAGATTTTATCTATCAGTTCTTCTGTTCTTTTAACATCTCCAATTCTGCATGTGGCTATAATTGAAGATGTGATAATGTTGGCAGGCGTTATTGAATACTTTTGAAACACTTCTAAATAGTACGGCTGACCAAAAACACTTCTATCAATCTTTTTCCCTGCGTGTATGGCTATTCTGCCTCGAAAGTTTGTGCTCCAGCTTCTGGTTTCTATCTTTTTTTCTCCAAGAGCCACAAGAGTTGCCCAAGGTTGAATAAGCGTGATTACCTTCATTGTATGTCTCCTCAGTAATATTCATGTTCAATTATAACATATAGCACTTCAAATTGCAATAGATTTCATTGTTTTTTTACTTTTATATCAACACTTATGTATTGACTTTTCACCACTTTTTCTTTATAATAATAGAAGTATTGATATTAGAAAGGCGGTATGGATATGGCATTCACATATAAACCACTATGGAAATTGTTAATTGATAAGGATATGACCAAAAAAGAGCTCATGCAAAAAGCCGGAATTTCAAAATCCACTGTAGATAAGATGGGGCGAGGAGAAATGGTTTCCCTTGATATTATAGACCGGATTTGCAACTACTTTAATTGCTCGATAGAAGATGTCGTTGAGCATAATATCCAAGGAAAAGAGGGTAAATATGAGTAAAAGCTATTCAAAAGCAGCAGCGGGCACGTTTTCGCTTAACAAAACAGAACGAATACACCGATGGTATTCATATCTTGAAGGATATTCATCCTGCTTAATAGAGGATCTTATAAAACAAGTTGGAGTTGATAATATTCAAACTATATATGATCCCTTTTGCGGAACAGGAACCACTTCGCTTGTTGCTTCAAAATATGGAATCGCATCATATTATAGTGAAACTAATCCGTTTATGCGGAAAGTTATTGAGGCTAAAGTTAATTCGGTCCATCGTTTAAGGAGTTCAGGAACTGGGAGTTTCTATCTTCAGAAATTCCTTACAAGTATAAAGAATTATAACTATCAACTTTCTTTTGATCCCCTAAATTGGGGTGGGTTTGAGAAATTCTTTGATGAAGATGTACTGCGGATGCTGTTAGCGATGAAAGACGATATTGAAAGAATCCCGGATAGCGATACTAAAAATATCGCTGTAGTTTGTTTGGCTTCCATCGCAGTAAGAGCTTCTAAAATGATTCGCCAAGGAGATCTGCGTGCAGCTAAAGAATCCGAAAAAAGCGACGCTGACAGGGATATACTTGCAAATTTTGTACAGAAAATTGAAAATGCCATTGAAGATATTGATAGCGATGATTGTCCTACGTACTCTCAAACAATTTGCTTGTCTCCGGATGCACGTGATATTGACGCAGAAAGTATATTCGACTGCGTCATAACATCGCCACCTTACTTAAATGGGACAAATTACATCAGAAATACAAAACTCGAATTAAAACTAACAGATTGCATAGATTCTGAAAAAGAATTACCAGAATTTCACTCTAAAGGAATTATTGCGGGAATAAACAATGTTTCAAAGCGAAAAGACCATATAAAAGTTCTCGAATGTGTAAAGCGCTACATTGATGAATTAGAACCAGTAGCCTATGATAAACGAATTCCGTTGATGGTTGCCGGATATTTTCAGGATATGGATATCGTTATTAATAAACTGTCCCATGCCATGAAAGATCGTGGAATATTCATCATGGACATTGGAGATTCTCAATTTGCCGGTGTTCACATCCCTACCCATGAAGTTCTTTCTGAAATATGCAGAAATCATGGTTTTGAACTTTATGAGGAAGAAATGCTTCGTGAAAGAAGGTCAAAAAACGGAATGGTTTTGTCTCAGCGCTTATTGAAGTTTGTCTTGCATAAAAACGGTTCGCATGAAGATCGCTTCGAAGCGGAGGCTATAAATTTTATTGAAAATATGCCATATAAGCAGAATCCTTATTCCGGAAGAAACTGGGGGCACTCATGGCATTCATTATGTTCATATCACGGAAAGTTAAAGCCTGCGATAGCTCATTTTATGGTGAAACAATTCACCAATCCCGGTGATGTAATACTCGACCCTTTATGTGGAGTAGGTACTATTCCTCTGGAGGCATGTCTCCAAGGGCGAGTAGGTATCGGAAATGACCTAAGTGAATTGGCTTATGTAGTAACTTTGGCGAAACTACAAAAGCCAAACCTAAATGATTGCCTTGAAGTTCTTAAATCCCTTGATGACTACATATACAAGGAAAAAGAAACGGAGACTATAGATCAGGATATTGAGTTATACAATAATTTTGGATTTAACGGTAAATTGTCTGCATACTTTCACCCAGACACATATAGAGAAATCTTGTGTGCAAGACGATACTTTATATCTAAAATCAAATCCACAATAACGCCACAGGAGGCGATGATTTTTTCATGCCTCCTCCACGTTTTACACGGTAATCGTCCATATGCGTTATCAAGGAACTCACATCCACTTACCCCATATGCACCAAAGGGAGATTTTATTTACAAAAACGTTGTAGAGCACATCAAAGATAAACTTCTACTGTCGTTTAATAGAGGAACTTTTGATCGGTATGTCCCCGGATGTGCTATCTATGGAGATTACAACGATCTTGTCAGCAAGGATTTATCGGTAGACGCTATTATATGTTCTCCTCCTTTTGCCGATTCAATTCGTTTTTACATGCAAAACTGGATGCGTCTGTGGCTATGCGGGTGGGAATCGCAAGATTATAAAAATGCAGAGACACTTTTCCTTGACCAGAAGCAGAAGAAAGACTTCAGTGTCTATGAATCCTTCTTTAAAATGTGTGCTGATGTATTAAAGCCGCATGGCAAGGTAATTCTCCACCTTGGGAAGACAGATAAGGTCGATATGGCGGAAGAATTATCAATGCGTGCAAATCCATATTTCACAGAAGTATATAGGGGAAGTGAAAATGTCCAAACAATTGAAAAACACGGAATCAAAGACAAAGGTGCAACCGTTGAACATCAATATTTGTTTTTGATAAAAAACGAATGATTTTATATACTGCAGGCCAGAGTAATCTGACCTGCAGTTTTATTTTTATGAACTACTTAATCGTTACTGACTTTGGATATCGTCCAGTTCGCTTTTTGTACTCATCCGCAAGATCAGCTTTTCCTGCGATGATGCGTTTAAGTGAGTCATTAATTTTGTCCGCAGTTTTGATTCCGTCTCTAACCTTCTGGTAATCTGGAGACATAAGAAATTCATCATAAAACCAGACAATATTTTTTATTAAAAGATCAAGAACTTCCTTATTAACTTCACGGGTATGTAACTGTTCCATACTCAGCCCTGTTATCTCACTTAAACGTTCGAGCTCATCCTCACTGTAGAAATCCACTGGGAAATGATCGCTTTTTTGAGAATTATGGCTGCTGCACAAGCATGTCGCTGTCTCATCAAGACGATAAAGATAGGCCAAAGGCAATGTATGGTCTAATGCCATTTCGCCTAATGTGATTGGATCAGAATCTGCCCCGCATTTAAAACAGCGTTTATCGAACTTTTCCCATATATACTTTGAAAACTCTTTTTTTGTTCTATTTTCAAACTCAAAATGTACAAGATTCCTATTTAACAAATCATTAACGAGCACTTCGATTGCACGCCTCCGCAAGCCATCTTCTTTAAATTGTTGCGCATTCCTTTGCGGATTTAGCGGAGCATTGACAAAAAACTTCTTGCACGCCTTGCACTCCAACTGATGGCCATAATAAGTTACAACTTTGTTTTCCTCCAACGTAAGTCCCTTTAAATCGTCCGGATGTAATTCATCCTTGTTCTGTATTTCATATGCTCTAAAAGTAGAATGAACACATGGCGCTCTTTTTTTGCAATGAAGTGAAAAGCTCAGTGTTTTCATTTCATCGTCTATATTGA
>JAXGBA010000110.1:0-18590 GCA_034186235.1 Clostridia bacterium
ACATCAAGCGACGGACGGGAGCATATAAGGGAGGCGCAGTTATACATTTTATCGCTGCCCTCGGCGTATACAAGGTCGATTGCCGCCTTGATATTGCCTGTGCTCACCGGGTCCGTGGTTTTGTACCGCCTTTTCGCATAGCCTTTTATCCATTCGTCAAGATTTACCGTCTTTCCGCTTGCAAGCATGTCGAACGCAAGGTCGTAATACAGCGGATTTTGCCCGATTCCCTCCATGAAAAGCCCGGTCCCGACTGCGTTTTCGTATCTGCTTTTAAGGGTGATATACTGATTTTCCGCAAGGCGCTTTACATCGCCGTGAAGATTCATCCTCGCCCCGAAATTGTGAAGCGACCCGACCACAAAATCATAACCCCAAAAGCCTTCAGTGTTATATGCGGTCGTCCCTCTGAGGTCGAAAATCAGAAGATGCTCCTTCGGTACGGCTGTTGCGATATCTTTTCTGAGCGACCATGCCTGCATAACCCATGTGTAGTTTTCGTCGGACTCCTTCATCAGCCCTGCAATGATTTTGCCGACATCTGCGAGGTACTGCGAACCTTTTTTCGGCGGCTCGCCTTCGTGAAACGGGTCGGCGCAGTAGTAGCCGTGCAGCCCGAACAGCTTTTCGAGATTTTTCATATAAATTCTTCCGACCGTCATGAAAAGGTCATCGGAGGGGTCGAGCTGTGCGGTGCGGGAAATGTTGTTCCAGTGCTTTTTGAGCAGTATTTTAGAGTCCTTGAATTTATCGATAAACGCCATCGGCACACAGCCTGTAAAGCCTTGCTGGAGCGGGGTCATTCCAAGCTCCGTCTGCCGGTTTATAATCCATTTGCCGAGGGCTTTGCTTTTTTCTATCCGTGAAAGCGGCAGCGGCCCGGAAAAGCTCTCGATATTGCCCATGAGCTGCCACGCCAAAAACGCAGGGCCTACAAGATATTCTCTCGCTTCATTGTCGCTGAAGCCGAGTTCGAGCAGAGTTTCGTACCATACGGCTTCGGTTCCGGTCACAGAAAGCGGCAGATTTACGCCGTTTAACGCCATGATGTCAATCTCTTTTTCCCAACGCTCACTATCCCACCACGCACAGCTGTAGGAATGTGTGCAGAAATTCATATATGTACGATACTTTTGAGGAACCTTCGCATAATACCGCTCAAAATCCGCCGTTTCGTCAATCTCAATCGGCTCGCTGATGCAGCTCCACGAAATATCGGCGTTTGCGATATGCTTAAGGTAGTACCCGAGCGCCATGCATATGCTGTTTATGTTTGAGCCGCCGAGCACGATTTTGCCGTTTTTGCGCTCAACATAGTACTCATCGGTTTCAGATTCGATTTTTTCAAACCGAAACAGGCTACTTTTGCCCGGTAAAAGCCTCTCGATCAGTTCGGTCAGCGTTTTGTTTTCATTGCTTTTTATATCCATTGTAAAGCTCCTTTGCTTTGATTTAGATTTAATATATCATAAACTGATAATTTTGTCAATAATTCATGAAATATAATTTGACAAAACCGCAATAATATGATAAAATATAAGTTATTTGAGGAGGATGAGTACATGAGTACGGAAAATACATCGAATAAAACATTTTATATCACCACGCCGATTTATTATCCCAGCGACAAGCTGCACATAGGTCACGCTTACACAACCGTGGCGGCGGACGCTATGGCACGATACAAGCGTAAAAAAGGGTATGATGTCCGCTTCCTGACAGGCTCCGACGAACACGGGCAGAAAATCGAGAGGAAGGCTATGGCGGCGGGCGTTACGCCAAAGCAGTATGTTGACGAAATTGTCAGCAATTTCAAGCAGCTTTGGAAGGTTCTCAATATCTCGAACGACGACTTTATAAGAACCACTGACAAGCGTCACGAGGTGGTTGTTCAGAAGATTTTTGAAAAGCTCTACGAAAAGGGCGACATATATAAGAGCAAGTATGAGGGCTGGTACTGCACCTCCTGCGAGGCTTTCTGGACCGAAATTCAGCTCGCAGACGGGAATTGCTGCCCGGACTGCGGTCAGAAGGTTGAACTTACGGAGGAGGAAAGCTATTTTTTCCGCCTTTCAAAGTATCAGGACAGGCTGATTGCTCTGCTTGAAAACAACCACGATTTTCTGCTTCCGCAGACCAGGCGAAACGAAATGCTCAACAACTTTTTAAGACCCGGTCTTGAGGATTTGTGCGTTTCGAGAACCAGCTTTACCTGGGGTATTCCCGTTACGTTCGACAAAAAGCACATCGTTTATGTCTGGCTTGACGCCCTCACAAATTACATCAGCGCACTCGGCTATCTGAGCGATGACGATTCGCTTTTCAAAAAATACTGGCCTGCCGATGTTCACCTTGTGGGCAAGGAAATTGTGCGTTTCCATACAATCATATGGCCGGCGATTCTGATGGCACTGGATTTGCCGCTCCCGAAAAAGGTTTACGGGCACGGCTGGCTGCTGCTTGACGGCGGCAAGATGTCCAAGTCCAAGGGCAATGTGGTTGACCCCCTTGTGCTTGTTGACAAGTACGGCGTTGACGCAATAAGATATTTCCTTCTGCGTGAGGTTCCGTTCGGCTCGGACGGCGTTTTCTCGAACGAAGCGCTTATTCACAGAATAAATTCCGACCTTGCAAACGACCTGGGGAACCTTGTTTCCAGAACCGTTTCGATGATTGAAAAGTACTTCGGCGGAACGCTCCCCGAAATTCGCGAGGAGGGCGAGGAAGACCAAAGGCTCATTTCGCTTGCCGCTGAAACCTTTGCGAAAACCGAGGAGCTTATGGAGTCGATGCAGTTCAATGTTGCTCTGGTTGAAATCTGGAAGCTTGTTTCCGCTACCAACAAATATATAGATGAAACCGCTCCGTGGGTGCTTGCAAAATCGGAGGAAAAGAAGCCGAGACTTGCGTCGGTTATGTACAATCTTGCGGAATCAATAAGAATTATCGCAACCCTTATTTCTCCGTTTATTCCGGATACTTCGGAGGAGATTTTCAGGCAGCTCGGCGTTACCGATGAGAATGCAAAAAAATGGGAAAGCGCTTCCGTTTGGGGCGTTATTCCCGCCGATTTCAGAGTGTGTAAGGGTAATCCGATGTTCCCGAGAATCGATATGGAAGCCGAACTTAAAGCGCTTGAAACTCTGAATCCGGCGGCGTCCGAAAAGCACGGTGAGGAAAAGAAGGACGATAAGGAGTCTGTAATAAAAATCGACGATTTTGCCAAAATCAAGCTTAAAACCGCTAAGGTTCTGGAATGTGAAAAAGTTGAGGGTTCGGATAAGCTGCTGAAATTCCTGCTTGACTGCGGAACCGAAAAGCGCACTATTGTTTCGGGCATCGCAAAATGGTACGCTCCGGAAGATTTGCTCGGAAAAACCGTTGTTATCGTTGCAAACCTCAAGCCGGCAAAGATTAAAGGTATACTCTCCGAAGGCATGATTCTTTCCGCCGAAAAGGACGGCAAGCTGTCGGTTGTTTCAACGCTTTCCGATATTCCGGGCGGATTTGATGTGTGCTGAGGGTGCGGCTATGATTTTTGATTCACACGCTCATTATGATGATGAACAGTTTGAGGCCGACCGTTACGAGCTGCTTGACGAAATTCACAAAAGCGGGATTGACAGAATTGTCAATGTTGCGTCGGATATTAAAAGCTCTTATAAATGCATTGAACTTTCGGAAAAATACGATTGGATTTACGCCTCTGCAGGGATTCACCCTGAGTTTGCCGATACGGTAAATGATGAAACTCTGGCTGAACTTGAAGGGCTTTTCAAAAGACCGAAAGTTGTAGCACTGGGCGAAATCGGACTTGATTATTACTACGACAATGTTCCGAGGGATGTGCAGAGAGAGGCTTTCCGCCGTCAGCTGGAATTGGCTGTCAGTCTTGATGTTCCGGTGATTATTCACGACCGTGAGGCGCACGGCGACATACTTTCTGCGCTGAAAGCCTTCGGCGGCAGGGTGAAGGGCATTATGCACTGCTTTTCGGGCAGCCGTGAGTTTGCCGCCGAGATGCTGAGACTGGGGTTTTACATCTCATTTTCCGGCTCGGTGACCTTCAAAAATGCACGAAAGCTTTCCGAGGCTGCGGAATTTGTTCCCTCCGACAGGATACTCGCCGAAACCGACTGTCCGTATCTTGCGCCGGTTCCCAACAGAGGGAAAAGAAATTCGTCGCTTTTTCTGCCGGATACGATAAGATTTCTTGCAAATCTGCGCTCGATGACTTACGATGAAATGTGCCGCATAACCTACGAAAATGCATGCAGGGTATTCGGTATAAATTAATGATTTTTAAGAGGGTTTTCGCTTTGAAGACTCTCTTTTTCTTTTGTGGATAACCCCCTGTTTTTGTGTGGATAACTCGAAAAATAATGTTGATAATCCTGAAAAAATTGTGGAAAACAAAACCGGTTTGTCATGAGGGTAATGCATATATGTCATGAGGGGGGTGACACACTTGTCAGGGGGATGGTAACACGCATGTCGCACAAATAATATTTCTTTTAAAAAGACAAAGTTTAATAATACTGTAATTAATAAATAAATAATTAATTATTTACAGCAGTATATAAAAAATAAAAAAAGAAAAAACTTGCGGAATTGCCTCAAAGCTATTGAATTTTTTTGAATTTTGTGGTATAATGTATATATAAATTTTTTTCAGGGAAGTGTTTATCAATGACTAAAATTGATATATTTTCGGGATTCCTCGGTGCGGGTAAAACCACGCTTATAAAAAAACTCATCGAGGAAAGCTATAAGGGTGAAAAAATCGTGCTTATAGAAAACGAGTTCGGCGAAATCGGAATTGACGGCGGTTTTCTTAAAGATGCCGGCGTTAAGATTAATGAGATGAATTCCGGCTGTATATGCTGCAGCCTTGTGGGCGATTTCGGCAAGGCGTTAAAGTCGGTTATCGAAACCTATATGCCCGACAGGATTTTAATTGAACCTTCTGGTGTGGGAAAACTCAGCGATGTTATAAAAGCGGCTTCCGCAGCGGAGGAGTACGGCGCCAAGCTTAACAGCTTTATGACGGTGGTTGACGCTTCCAAGTGCAAAATGTATATGAAGAACTTCGGCGAGTTTTTCAACGACCAGATTGAGCACGCAGGCGTGATTGTTCTCAGCCATACGGACAAGGTTTCGGGAGATAAACTCGACACAGCGGTTGCAATGATAAAAGAGCATAACCCGTCAGCCGTTATTATCACAACGCCCTGGGCGGAGCTTTCGGGAAAAGATATTACTGAAGCCGGCGAGCACACGCTTGCGGCTGAAATTTCGGAACTCGAGCACGAACACGGGCATCATCACCATCATCACGATCACGATGACGATTGCTGCTGTCATGACCATGAACATCATCACGATGAACATGAGCATGAACACGAACATCACCACCATGAGCACGGCGATGACTGTACCTGCGGCTGCCATGACCACGATCATGAACATCATCATCACCATGCCGATGAGGTCTTTACAAGCTGGGGCAGGGAAACGGCACATTCCTTTACCGATGATAAAATCAAAGAAATTCTCGAAGCACTTGACGATTCCTCGGTTTACGGAACGGTTCTGCGCGCAAAGGGTATTGTTCCCGCAGGCGACCACTGGATTCATTTTGACTATGTTCCGGGCGAACCCGATGTTAGACACGGCTCTGCCGGCGTAACTGGCAGAATCTGCGTTATAGGTTCAAAAATAAACGAGCAGAAGCTTGCGGAACTGTTTGAGGTATGATTATGAAAAACAAAGAGATACCCGTATATTTATTCACCGGTTTTTTGGAAGCCGGCAAAACCAAGGGAATATCCGGTACACTTGCGGACAAAAGATTCAACTCCGGCGAAAACACCCTTTTGCTTGTCTGTGAGGAGGGAATTGAGGAATATGAACCCGAGAAGTTCCCGAATACAACGGTCTTTAT
Organism: Clostridia bacterium; assembly: GCA_034186235.1. Lineage (GTDB taxonomy): Bacteria > Bacillota > Clostridia > HGM11514 > HGM11514 > CAKSKB01. Next base: position 5,945 of record JAXGBA010000110.1, read on the forward strand.
AGAGGTAGTTGATGACGAATCGCAGCTTACGCCCGAGTTTTTCGAAGGGCTGCTCAAAAAGCACAAAATCGACCGCTGCGTGGTGGAATATAACGGCATGTGGATGCTTGACACGCTTTACAATGCGCTTCCCGACGGCTGGTTTGTGTATCAGGAAATTATGTTTGCGGATTCGGAAACTTTCCTTACCTATAATTCAAATATGAGGAGCCTTATAGCGGACAAGCTAAAAAGCTGCGAGCTGGTTGTGTTTAACCGCCCGGGCGACAATACCGACCGTATGGAGTTTCATAAAATCGTGAGAGGGCTTTCAAGGCGAGCCGCTATTTGCTACGAACTTCCGGACGGCACCATGGAATATGATGAAATTGAGGACCCTCTGCCGTTTGATCTGGACGCTCCGGTGATCGAGATTGCAGACCGTGATTATGCGGTTTTCTACCGTGATTTTTCGGAGGATATGGAAAAATACATCGGCAAAACCGTTAAGTTTAAGGGGATTATTGCGGTTGAAAACAAATTTCCAAAAAATACAGTAGTTATCGGAAGGCATGTTATGACTTGCTGCGAGGCGGACATTGCTTATAACGCCATTGTCTGCAAATTCAGGCGTGATGTGAATTTCAAAACCCGTGACTGGGCGGTTGTGACGGGCATTATCAAGTACGAATACAACAAGCTTTACAAGGGTGACGGCCCTGTTATCGACTGCACAAGCTTTGACTATTCCGCACCCGCAGACCCTGAACTTGCGACATTTTATTGATTAGGAGATAATTTATGATTAAGTACGAAAACGCACCGCACGGAAGATTTATTACATTTGATAACAGACAGGCTTTTTCCGAGCATGAGTTTAAGTTCGACCTTTCGTTCGACGAATTTTTGTGCTCATACCGTGACAGACCCTTTTTTATGAATGCGGTTTCCGGTACGGATGTTTCGGAAATTCCGCCTGAAACGCAGTTCCTGCTTACTAAAAAGGGCGATGAATATACCGTTTTGTTTCCGCTTTCCGACGTATGCTCAAGGGCGAGTCTCTGCGGCGGAAAAAAGCTTTCAATCTGCGTTGAGACGGGGGATACGCAGACCCTCGTTAATTCGGGTGTTGCCGCATACATGGCAACGGGAGAGTTCCCTTATGCACTGATTTCTTCGGCAATGGAGGATATTTCAAAGCGCCTCGGTACATTCAGGCTTTCAAAGGACAAGATTGCGCCTCGGTTTATGAAGTATTTCGGGTGGTGCACCTGGAATGCAATGGACATTGATGTAAGCACCGAAAAGCTTGTTTCGGGCTTAGAATCCTTCGGAGAATTTGTTCCTAAATTTTTGTTGCTTGATGACGGCTGGCAGACCACAAACGATTCCTACGGCCCAAGGGGGCAGTGGAAGCTTTCCTCCTTCAAATGCAACGAAAAGCTTAACGGCGGATTAAAGACGGCGGTTGAAAAATGCCGCAGTTTAGGTGTTGAAAGCTTTTTCGTATGGCATGCTCTTATGGGCTACTGGGGCGGAATTGACCCCGAATCGCCCGAGATGAAAAGATATAATCCCGAGCTTAAGTTTGCGAAATTCAATAAGTATTTGCATAAAAATAATGAGAAATCCTGTGAGGGTAACGAAATTTACTACGGCCTGGCAGCAAACGATAAAATTTTCGATTTTTATAATGATTATCACAAATATCTTGCGGCCGAAGGCGTTGACGGCGTTAAGGTTGATACCCAGTATTACGGCGAAGCGGTTTCCGGGGGACGGGGCGGCAGAGCTGCGCTTTATGAGAAACTCAGGGAAGGGCTTGAAGCTTCGGTTAATCTTAATTTCGGCGGTGAGCTGATAAACTGTATGTCCGCCGGGAACGACATTACATACCGCCTCAAAGCCTCGAATATGACCCGTACGTCGGACGATTTTTATCCCGAAATCCCCGAGTCGCACGGTGAGCACATATACAAAAATGCGGTGAACAGCCTGTTTACAAGGGATATTACGCTTTGCGACTGGGATATGTTCATGACAAAGCATGAATTCGGCGCTTTTCACGCAGCCGCAAGAGCCGTTTCGGGAGGCCCTGTGTATGTGACGGATAAAATAGGCGAGCATGATTTCAATGTTATCTCTGCGCTCAGGATGTCGGACGGCACTGTGCCGATGTGTACAGAAACGGCTGTTCCGACGGTTGACTGCCTTATGCAGAACCCCAAAACCTCAGGTAAGCCTTACAAGATTATGAACCGCAACAAATTCGGCACCGTTATTGCGGCTTTTAATATGGATAAGGATGAAAACAAGGTTTCGGAAAAGCTTGATTTCCTTTGCTATTCATATAAAAAGCAGTGTGCGGTTTCGGGCGGATTTTCTGTTGACGCCAAGGATTTCGATATTTTTACAAAACCGGATATTGCGGACGGATTCGGCGTTTTCGGTCTTACAAGGTTCTACAATATGGGCGGTACGGTCGATGAGTTCAGGATAATTGACGGCAACGCTTACATAAAGCTTCTTGATACCGGCAGGTGCGCCGCTTACTGCGATGTTCAGCCAAAAGAAGTTATCTGCGGCGGAAAGCCGATCGGTTTTTCATACGATAACGGTTTGGTGTTTTTCGACGCTGATGACAAGGAAGTTCTTATAAAAAAATAAAAAGCTATTGACAAAGCTTTTCTTAAGCGGTATAATAGATATTGCAAAGTAGGATTCGGTGCGTTAAGTGAGGAAGGAACGGGAAGTTGTCCTTTTTACGAAAAGCCGTGCGGTGTTATCCGTGCATAGCTTGCGGTGCCGTTTCCGCATTCCGTTGCTGCATCTTGTGATTTTGACGGCAGTTTATATTTCTGCCGCTTCGCCGCTTTCGGCGGAGATTTTATTGCCTTGATTTCCTTTTTGCAGTGATTTGTAGAAAGGATTTTTTATTATGAAAAAAATGAATGTAAGAAAGCTGTGCGTGCTCGGCATGCTTGTGGCTTTGACGGTTGTGCTCGGATTTTTCGCAACCTGGAGAATCGGAGCGTCCATCAAAATCTCGCTGAAATTCAGTTCTGTTTATGTAACGGCGGTTCTTTTCGGGCCCTGGATTGGCGGGCTTGTAGGTGCAGCGTCGGACATTGCCTCGTTTATTGCGAACCCTGTTGCCGGCTTTATTCCGCTTGTGACGGCTGCCGAAGTTTTAATCGGTGCGGTATACGGCTTTTTTTTCAGAAATGTTGTCTTTGGCACCCCAAAAATTATAAGAACCGTTGTTTGCTGCGCTGTTCAGGCTGTTTTTGCCGATGCGCTTTTCAAAAGTTTTGCGCTGGCATACTCGTTCGGTTCCGGCTTTTCAGCCATGCTGATTTCAAGGCTGCCGGCGGTCGGTATTAATTTTGTCATTCAGGTTATAATAATTTCGGTGCTGAATATCTATATGGAAAAATTCAAAAGCATTTGTTATAAATGACCGAGGTATTTGTTGATTATGAATTCCCGTGCTTCGGTTTCGGCGGAGTCATCAAGCGGCGCAAGATGCACTTCGCCGTATTTTTTTTCAAGTGCGGCAGACAGAATATAATCGGTAAGCTTAGGATTTGCCGGAAGAACCGGACCGTGAAGGTAAGTTCCGATTACATTTTTATATATGACGCCCTCGCATTCATCTTCACCGTTGTTTCCGCAACCGTAAAGCACCTTGCCGAGAGGCTTTGCGCCGTTTGTATATGTTCTGCCGCCGTGGTTTTCAAAGCCTACTATATAATCGTCAAAAATCTCACTTCTGAGAACCACTTTTCCGATTAATCTTCCCGGTTTCTGCTCTGTATATATATCAACAAGCGCAAGCCCTTCAATTGTGTCGTTCCCGAGTTTATAGTAATTCCCTAAAAGCTGATACCCTCCGCAAACCGCCGCAAGGCAGCCGCCGTTTTCAACATATTCCTTGATTTTTTCGCGCTGCTCCAGAAGCTTTCTGCACACCAGCTTTTGCTCTCTGTCGCTTCCGCCGCCCAAAAATACTATATCTTTATCCGAAAAATCCGGTGTATCGTCAATTTTGTATTCCGTGACATCCGCATCAATTCCGCGCCATTCAAGACGCCGCCGAAGCGCCGTTATGTTGCCCTTGTCGCCGTAGAGATTAAGAAGGTCGGGGTAGAGGTGACATATGTTCAGTTTCATTTCAAGCCCTCGCTTTCGGAAAGTTCAGTCAGAATTTTATGCGTCGGAAACAGTGCGGTATAGTTTACGAGCACATAAAGAATCCTGTTTTCGGTTTTGAGCAGCTCGCATACCGCAGACTTGACATCCGGGTTGTTCTTGATATTTTTCATATCCGAATATTTAAGCCGCAGGTACATATCACGGCACCTTATCCCGGATGTTACTATGCTTTTGACGGTATCGTCGGAAAGCCTCTCAAAATCAACATCCCACAGCCACGAAACATCGGTTCCGTCCTGAAGCCCGTCGTTTATCACGATAACGGCGTCCTTGGCGGATTTATCGAGGAGCACCGTCGATATCGCCTGGTTAAAACCGGCAGGATTTTTTGAAAGATTAAGCACAACGGTTTTTCCGCCAATCTTAAACTCTTCCATTCTGCCGACCTGCGGTTTGTAGGTTTTGAGTATTGCGGAGAATTTTTCTTTGTCAAGACCGCATATATCGAACACGGAGAACGCCGCCAGAACATTGTAAATATTGTAAAGTCCGCGGTAATTGAGCGATACATGTGTGCCGGATATTTCAAAATCAATACCGTTTTCAAAATGAATTTTTTCGGCTTCAAAATCAGGTTTCGGACGCCCGAAATCGCAGCACGGGCAACGGTAAATTCCAAGCTGGCTGTAATAATATCTGTCATATTCAAGCTGTTTTCCGCAAACGGGGCAGAATCTGCCCTCCTTGGTTTCGTCCGATTCAATTCCGAGGTCACAGTTGATTCCGAAAAACTGCATCGGAAGGTTTTCCTTTTTGCTGAACTGAACACAGAGCGGATCGTCGGCATTAAGTAGAAGTGTTGTGTCGGTCAGCTTTCTGAACGCCGAATCCAGTTTTTCAGCGGTTATGTCAATCTCTCCGTATCGGTCGAGCTGGTCGCGGAACAGATTTATAAGCAAAACGATGTCGGGCTTCATGTAGTCAAAAACCCTAACGGCATAGCCCTCGTCAATCTCAATGCAGGCAAAATCAGCGTCGAGCCGCCCGAAAATGTCGGCTTTGTTAATAAAAGCTACGATAACGCCCTCAATCATGTTTGCGCCGAGGTTGTTGCACACAACGCTTTTGCCGGAATCCGTCAGCGTTTTATATATGAGGTTGTTGGTGGTGGTTTTGCCGTTTGTGCCGCATACGACAATTATCTTTTCACGAACCTGCTTTGAAAGGTCGGTAAGAATTTTGGGGTACAGCCGAACAACTATTTTTCCCGCTGCGTTTGTACCGTTATGACCTATAAGACGGCAGAAAAAGCCAAGTATTTTCGTAAACCATATGCACAGTAATCTCATTAAATAATTCATAAAAATTTCTCCGGTTTTTGAATATTTTATTTTCAAAAGGGGATAATAGGATTGACCTCATAAAATATACTGAGACCCCCTTATTTGTTTTTCTTTTGCGGCTTTTTGCCGCTCTTTTTTTATTTTACTTCAATTTTGTATGCGCCCGAAGCATCGGTCATGTAAATCTGCGTTTCGGAATTCTGTGCCTTCACTTCGGCAATTTTTTCTCCGTCGCAGAATATTTCATATTTTTCCTTCGAGTTATCGCCGCATTTGTCCCAAACCGCAACCGCTTTGCCGCAGTGGGCGGTGTAACTGTAATATCTGAGTCCGCAGCTTTCGGATTCCGTGATGCGGTAATCTCTTAATGGGTAAAGCCTGAGGGTAAGCGGAGCGTTTTTGTCTGCATTAACGGTTATCATATTTCCTGAAATTTCGGTTAATTCTTCTTTTGCGGTGCCGAAAAGGTCGGCACGGAACGCTTTTGAAATTTTGAAAGGCACCGATATGACAAGCCGTCTTTGAAGTCCGAGAGTTTCGGTTATTCTTAAAAGAAATGCGCCGTCATCCGCAAGCTTTAAGCTCCCGAAAATTATGCCTTCTTCGGAAACCGACATTCTGCTGCGTTCGACAGAATATCCGTTAACGATTTTCGGCGGATGCAAAAATGAGTCAGCCGCTGCGGAAACCTCATCGGCTGCGCTTGTGCGGTACGGAAGAAGCGTGAGCGAAAATTCTCCCGAACAGTTGTCAGAATTCTGGTAAACAAGCTGGTTTGCACGGTTTGAAGCGGCATAAAGATACATATGCGCCGCCGTGCAGCTCGGCTGCGGAGAAAAACTGCCATATTGTATTTTGCCGAAATGAAAAACAGGCATTTCACGGCACACTGCCATTGTGCCGCAGTAATTGTTTTCAACCGCCGCATATCTTTGGCAGACGGCAAAGTCGCCGGTTCCTATAGGAAGGCGGTCTTTTGATTCGCAGATTTCACCTGTAGGGTGCGTGCTTTTGAAACGGTAATCCTCGCACCTCAGCGGAAATGCGAAAAATATATTCTTTTCGTATCTGTCGTAAAAATCACCGCTGAGCGACAATGCATTCACAAATTTCAGATTGACATCTATATTTTTGCTGAATTTGTAGAAGGTCACGGTGCAGAAAACCTCAGCACGGCTCTGCTCTTCAATTCCACGTCTGATTATTTTTACCGCAATCGGACCGTTTTCAATGCGGAAATCAATGCATTTCTGTATATTCAAATTTATATTCTCTGCGCTTCCGGCGGTATATATCATGTCGCCCAAGAATACATCCGACTGAAGGTCTAAAAGTTCACGCATTGCAGTGTTTTCAACAATGCTTTTGATTCTTCCCGTTTTTGAATCTATTGATATTCTGTAGTGACCGGTATCTATAATATCGCCTTTGACATCGGCAAAAGGCGCACCTTCCTTAAATGTGCCGCATACGAAAGATTTCGCACCGAAGGCAGGGAGCATTACAGGCTCGGTTAGGTAACCTCCGTCGATTTTCTGGCACAAAATCCCTTCAAGCGGAACAGGTGAAATTAACGAAAATTTTCGCTCTCGAAGTGTTTGGTTGATTGCCGTTACAAAGCCTTCTGTTTGGCGGTCAATGAATTTGGCGAAGGAATTTTCGGTTAACCTTTTAGCATTTATGAGCGGTCTAACCTTCTTGTAAAACATATTAAAACGGTGCATTTCTATCGGATTTTTTGCGGTAAAATCTATGTTTTGGACAGCAAACTCCGATATTTCGGAAGCGGTTTCCGAGAATTCTGATTTTGGATATTTATTTTGCGGATTTTCTGCCGCCTTAATAAGAGAAAAAGCATTTGCAGTTTGCAGTTCGTACGAAAATTTTCGTTTTTCCGCCGTTGCTTTTCCAAAACCTGTAAGGTCATCAGCGCACGGACATGATATTTCACCCGAAATTTCGGGTATGTTTTCGCCGCAGCTTTCGGTGAGTTTTTTCATAAATTCCGAAGGTGTTGACATGTTGAATAATGGGTATTTCCATTTTGAAGTCATCTCGTCGCACAGTGCTCTAAGAAACACATTCGGTTCGCCCTCAAAAATAATCGGCGCAATTGTTTTTTTGCCGAGGAACTTTTCGACTTTTTCTTCAGTTTCCGAAAGTCCTTTGCTTTTTAGAAAAAGCTTATATTCAACAAGTTCGGAAGCGGCAGAGAGTGGCAGCGAACTTTTTTCGTATTTCGGCAGGACAGTGCTATCATTTTTATCTATGTATACTATAACAGCTTCTGAGCCGCATCTGAGCCTGAAAAGTTCTGCGGCAAAGTGCGTGTCGGAATTACGGAACGGTTTCGGTGAAATAATTACATATTTTATTCCGGCTTCGGCAAGGTATGAAACTGCGCCGAGGGACAATCCCGAAGCCCTTCCGATAAAGGCTGTCTGCGGCTTAACCGCACAGTTTTGTGAACGCTTGAGCATTTCGGCGATATCTTCACCGCATGCTGCCGCCGTGCAAAGCGCCGATATATCCGCAAGAGCCTCAATCTGACAGCTTTTAAGATATTTTTCCGCAGAGGTTCCCGGGGTGTTCAAAGCGTAGCGGAAGTCCGGCAGTTCTTCGCAGATTTCCGCAGCTTTTTCGGTATAATCATTGTCTTTTTTGGAAATTATGCAGTAATCGCTGTAAGGCTCCCCTCCGCCGGAGAGGTTCAGCAGGCATATTTCGGTCTTTCCGACAGGTTTTATATTGTATGTATAAGAAACAAACGAGCCGTCCGGAAGGTGCAGCGTTACCGCCGTAAGCGTTTCGGTTTCAACACATGGCACAAGCGCATACATTTTCTCGGCTTCCGCAATGATTTTTGCGCCGAGAATCTCAATTCTTGCACCTTCCTCGAATTCTTCAAATTCAAAATACGCTTTATTGAAATTTTCCGCCGTTACAAACGGTGTTTGTCTGAAATCTGTAAGTTTCATATTATTAGCTCCTCAAAATAACTCAATAATATATTACCATATTTAAAAAATAAAGTAAATAGTTTTTTGAAAAATTAATACTTGCGTAACATAACATTTTATGTTAAAATGTGTTTGGGAGAGTGATTTTAATGAATGATAACAGCAGAAAATGGTTCACCGAAGGACGGTACGGGCTTTTCATACACTGGGGGCCGTACTCTGAAATCGGAAGGGGCGAGCAGGTGATGTTCCGTGAGCATATGGATGTGCTTGAATATGAAAAAAACGCCTGCTTATGGAATCCTGAATTTTGCGATATGCGCCTGTGGGCAAGGATTGCAAGGCTTTCCGGATTTAAATATGCGTGCCTTACAACGAGGCATCATGACGGGTACTGCATGTGGGACACGGCCTACACCGACTATTCGAGTGCAGCACAGGCGCCGAAACGAGATTTTGTACGCGAATTTGTTGAAGCCTTCCGTGCGGAGGGGCTTAAAATCGGGCTTTATTATTCCTGGCTTGACTGGCGTGTGCCTGCTTATTTTGAAGGTCCTGACGCCGAAGGTTTTGTGGAATTTAAGGAATATATGCACAATCAGGTTAAGGAACTGCTTACAAATTACGGGCGGATAGACTATTTCTTTTTTGACGGTTCGTGGCCGAGAACTGCGGAGGAAATAGGCAGCATTGAGCTTGCGGCGGAGATGAAGCGCCTTCAACCGGTAATCCTGATTAATAACCGCCTGGGAAAAACCGCAGCTGATATTGAAAAAGAGTCGAAGGACGGCGGAACTGGCGCCGGGGAATCGGCGTTTCTCGGTGATTTCGGCACACCGGAGCGTTATATTTCGCCGGAGAACGGCAGGCTCTGGGAATCGTGCCAGGTGAGCACATGGAGGCTTTGGGGATATGCAAAGGGTGAGCGCTGGCAGAATACGGATGTGCTTCTGGATATGCTTTGCGAGTGTGCTGAAAAGGGCGGAAACCTCATAATGAATGTAGGACCGGACGGCGACGGGTGCTTCCCGCCGGAATTTACCGAAAGAATGACGGAAATCGGCAAGTGGCTTGAGGTTCACGGCGAGGCGGTATACGGCGAAGGAAGCGGCGATTTATCGGAGTTTGTAACCTTCGGGAGGCAGACGGTAAGGGGCAATATGCTTTACCTTATAATAAAGTTCTGGGACGGCAGCGGCAGTTTAAGACTGCCTGACCTTACCTCGGGTGTCAAATCCGTCACGCTGCTTACAACGGGGCAGAAACTCGATTTCAAAAAGGACGGCGAAACGCTGAATATATACGGTTTGCCAAAACTTTCGCCGTGTGCTTTGTTTCCTGTAATCCGTGTTGAATGTGACGGTGCGCCCTCGACTAACGAGTGGGGTTCGCAGAGACTTTGGAACGGCAACCCGAAAAGACTTGCAGAATGGTCAAAACCGCACGGTAATTCGGTTTATGTAAAACGTAATTTGTCATAATTTCAGTTTTTATATTAAATATATATTAAAACCCTTGACTTTTTTTGCTTTTGGTTATACAATATAATAAATATGATGTGTAATTATGGCTTAGTGTACATAGGGAGGGTTTGAATTGCAGAAAAACAAACGAAGCAGAAAGAAAAAGCTACTTATTATATCTGCCCTAATTCTGGCGGTGCTTGCGATTGCCGCTGCGGCTTGTGTGTATTTTATCGGTACGGATAATCTTAAGTCAGTTTATTACGGCATAAAATATGACGATAAAGAAATTGTAAATATGCAGGAGGAAAGTTCCGAAAGGCTGAAAAAGGAACTGGATAAATACGAGGGTATTGAAGCGAGGGAGCCTACCGCCGACGAAACCAAGGCTTTGGAGAGCGGCGAGATAAGCGAGGATCAGCTTGTTGATATCATCTCAAACGGGATTACGCTTGACGAATACCGTAATAATAACTACAGCGTGACGCCTCCCGAGCAGCAGCAAACGGAGGAGGAAAAACGGGAAGATGCGCCACAGGAGGAAACACCGCAGCCGGATACTTCCGCAGCGGACGCCGAATGTGACGAGGCGGTTTCGAGGATAGTTGCAAAAATGTATGTTTTGCGCTCAAGCTATACGGGATCGCTGTCATCGCTTTTGAGTCAGGCATATTCCGAGTATACGGCGGGCGGCTCAAAGTCCGAAATTGCTTCTAAGTATATCGGAATGGGGCAGGCTCTCGAAGCGCAGTGCGACGGAAATGTAAACGCTCTTATGAGCGAACTTTCGGGGGTTCTGACAAGTCACGGGCGGTCAACCGAGCTTGTGGATTCGATTTATCAGTCTTATGCAAGCGAAAAGCAATATACAAAAGCTTATTATATGAGTATGTACTTGAACAACTAAGATAAGGGGTAGGTATTTGATGAGTAATTTGACAAAAAGAATCGTTTCGGTAATTCTTGCCATGATTATGATTTTGGGTACGCTTTCGGCTGTTGCTGCCGAAGGGAATTATCCGTTTTCGGATTTCCCGGACGGCTGGTCGAAAGAAGCGATGGAGGCGGCTGTCGATAACGGGCTTCTTACCGGCATGGGAGACGGAACAATTGCACCGAAGGATAATCTCACCCGTGCACAGATGGCGGCAATAATAAACCGTGCTTTCGGTGCAGAAATTGCAGCCGATATTTCAAAATTCACCGATGTTCCGAACGATGCATGGTATAGGGATGACATCGCTCTGGCGGTCAATATGCAGACATTTACCGGCGAAGGCAACGGACAGATGAGCCCCGGTTCGGACATCACAAGGCAGGAGGCGTTTGCCGTTCTGGCAAGGGCACTCGTTATTGAAACCGACAAGTCCGTTGTCTCGGATTTTGCCGACGGCACCGATATATCTTCGTGGGCTGTCGGTGATGTAAGCGCTCTGGTTGCAAACGGATATGTAAATGGTTATCCTAACGGAACGCTTGACCCATTAGGCAATATCACCCGCGAGGAATTTGCTCAGGTAATGCATAACATATTCAAAACATATATTTCAGAGGAGGGCACGGTTGATTCCGTAAACGACGGCGGCGTTATGATAAATAAGCCCGGCGTTACCCTCAGCAATGTTACCGTAAACGGAGACCTGGTTCTCGGCGACGGCGTTGGAAAAGGATCTGTAAAACTGGAAAATGTCAAGATACTCGGAAGGCTCCTCTGCCGCGGCGGTGAGGACAAGGTTACCCTTAAGGATACGACCACAACCGGTGGAGTTGTCGTTAAGGATGTAAACGGTGTTGTTAACTTCAATAATTACCGTTCCGAACCTGTTTTTGACGGTGTGCGCGAAATTACCCGTGCTACATATCTTACACCTCTTTCCGATGACGAAATCCATGTAGGACCTTCAAGAAGACCGTCCTCGCCGTCAACAGAAGAAAGAACCGTAATGATTTATGAGGATTCAACGCTTTCTTCGCTTATAAAGACGGTAAAGGTTGAAGAAGGTTCAAAGCTGTATTCGAATTTGCCGTCTGCCCCTTCCAGAACCGGGTATATATTTGACGGCTGGTACTATAATGAAGGCGGAACCGAAAAAAAGGTTGATTCTTCAACAAGAGTTAATACAAATATGACCGTCTACGGGAAGTGGAAGCCGGCTTCCGGCACTTTGTATACGGTAAAGCATATAAAACAGAATATTGACGGCACATATACAACCCTCGTTGAAACGGAAACGCTTTCCGGTACAACCGGCGGAACTACTGCCGCTGCCGCAAAAACATATGACGGCTTTACGGCAGAAAGCTTTACACAGGGGACGATTGCGGCTGACGATTCTACGGTTGTCGAGATCAGATATAAGAGAAATACATATACAGTTAAGTTTGATTCCAAAGGCGGAAGTGCGGTAGCCGATGTTTCTGCGCTTTACGAAGCGCCCATAATAAAACCGGCAGACCCGACAAAGGCAGGCTATAAGTTTGTTGGCTGGTATGCAGATTCTGAACTCACAACACCTTTTGATTTTTCAAAAATGCCTCTCGGCGGCGCAACTGTTTACGCAAAATGGGTAGCAAGCGATGACGTGGCATACACCGTCCGCCATGTAAGGCAGAATTTGGACGGGTCGTATACCACATTGGTTGAAACCGAAACAAAATATGGTAAGACGGGCGAAACGACAGCGGCAGCCGCAAAAAGCTATGCAGGCTTCACAGCCGAAAGCTTTGCGCAGGGCATGATAGCGGC
>JAXGBA010000111.1:0-8797 GCA_034186235.1 Clostridia bacterium
CGCAGAATTTTTCAAGTAATGAATTTTGTTGCAGTACAAGGAAAAAGCACAGCTGATACTACCCGTATTTGCGAGCATTTTGACGCAGTAATGTGCAAAATTCATCTTGAAAAACGCGTTCGGATATCAAAGCGAGCGGTTAGGCAACCGAGAGTCGAACTCTCGGTTGCCTAAACTTATTTATCCGTTTTTTCCAGTCGGTACTCCTTGGGACTCATACCGGTAAGCTTTTTAAAAACTCTGTTAAACGACCTTTGAGTTGAAAAGCCGCATTCGAAGGATATGTCACCGATGGCGATATTGCTTTCGCATAACAGCATTTTTGCGTAGTTTATTCTGAGCTCATGAATATATTTGCAAAATCCGCAGCCGAGATTTTCCGAAAACAGCCTTGAAAGATGACAATGGTTTATCCCGAAACAGCGAGCGATGCTTTTTAAGGAAATTTCGTTCTTGTAATTCTCGGATATATATACAATTACTTTTGAAAATGTTTTATTGTCTATAACACTTTTACTGTCGCAAAAGCACATATCCTTGAAAGCCTTCCCCAAAATCACATACAAATATCCTATCAGAATTTCTTTGCTCCGGTCGTTCTCATATTCATCAAGCATTAAGCTTGCAAGCTCAATCAATGCCTGTCCGCCCGAGTAATAGCAGCTGCTGCTTTGTTTTTTAAAATAAGGAGTCAATGCGGGGAGAATGTCGGGATTAATTATACACATAACGCCGGTACAGCCGGAAATGCTGCGGTACGAATGGACCTTGTTCGGGAATGCAATCATCATATCTCCCGGCTTCAAAACCTCCGTGTTGTAACCGCACATCATCTCCTGTTCTCCTTCCATACATATCATCAGCTCTGCATTATGATGCAGGTGAGGGACAAATGTCAGGTTGCGGACCTGCGTAATATATATATCGTAGGTTTTGTTTTCAAAAAAAATCATATTATCACCCATTGACATTATATCAATTTTTGTCTATAAAATCAAGCGGATTTTACTTTATTTCTAAAAGACATTGTGCTATTATACTTGTATAAACAAATATTAAAGGAGGATTCATTTTGAAAAAAGCAATTATTTTTCAGGGCGGCTATCAAGGGCATACACCTAAAGAAACAAGCGAGGTGTTTGAAAGGATTTTAAAAGACGAAAACTTCGATGTTACGCTTGTTGACAGTCTTGATATTTTCGATGAGTACGAGAATATCAAGGATTTCGACTTGTTTGTCCCGTCGTGGACAATGGGTCAAATAAGCGGCAGGCAATGCGGCAATATATGCAAGGCCGTAGAAGGAGGTGCGGGTATTGCAGGCAGCCACGGAGGAATGTGCGATTCATTCCGAGAAAACACCGAGTGGCAATTTATGACCGGTGCGCAGTGGGTTGCGCATCCCGGAAACGACAATGTGACATATACCGTAAATATTGTTGCAAACAACGAGCTTACAGACGGAATAAAGGATTTTTCCGTCACAAGCGAGCAATATTACATCCACGTTGACCCGGCAGTAAAAGTCTGTGCCGCCACAACGTTTCCCATCGCGGACGGTCCTCACGCAAGCAACGGAGAGGTCAAAATGCCTGTTGTGTTTACCAAAATGTGGGGAAAAGGCAGGGTGTACTACAATTCTCTCGGTCATACATACAAGACATTTGATATTCCTGAGATAAGAGAGCTTATGCGCCGCGGATTTTTATGGGCAGCAAGATAAAAAGGGGGGGAATTTTATGAGAAAAGTTAATGTTGCGGTTGTAGGCTGCGGAAACATAAGCGGAATTTACCTGAAAAATCTTACAGAACTGTTTGCAAATATAAATATATATGCGGTTTCGGACCTTATTGAGGAAAACGCAAAATCAGCAGCCGAAGAATACCATGCAGACAAAATTATGACTCTGGATGAAATTCTGGAGGATGCCAATGCCGAGGTTGTGCTCAACCTTACGACACCGCCGCTGCATTACGGCATATGCAAAAGAATTCTGAACGCAGGAAAACATGTATATGTAGAAAAACCTCTTTCGATATCGTTTGAAGAAGGCAAGGAACTGGTGGAGCTTGCCGAGTCAAAAAACCTCTTGATCGGCTGTGCCCCCGACACGTTTTTGGGCAGCGGAATACAAACCTGCAAAAAAATAATCGATGACGGATTGATCGGAGATGTTATAGGGGCAACCGCTTTTATGATGTGTCACGGTCACGAGCACTGGCACCCGTCTCCTGAGTTCTACTATAAGACCGGCGGAGGACCGATGTTTGATATGGGTCCGTATTATCTTACGGCGCTTGTCAGCATGATAGGTTGTGTAAAAAGCGTTTCGGGCATGACAGAAAAAAGTTTTTCTGAGCGCACAATCACAAGCAAGCCGAAATTCGGGCAGAAAATTGAGGTTGAAGTTCCGACTCATGTAAACGGTTTATTAAGATTTCAAAACGGTGCAATAGGAAATATAATAACCTCTTTTGATGTTTGGGGCTCATCCTTGCCGAGGATTGAAGTTTACGGTACAAGAGGAAGCATCATTGCTCCGGATCCTAACACTTTCGGCGGAGAAGTTATGCTGAAACAATATTTTGATAAAGATTTTAATTTATATCCTTTAACCGGCATTTACTCGGAAAACAGCCGCGGAATAGGGCTCAGTGATATGGCGAATTGCATAATCGAAGGACGGTGCAACAACCGTGCAAGCGGAAATCTGGGGCTTCACGTTCTTGAAATTATGGAAGCAATTCACAAAAGCAGTGACGAAAAACGCGAAATTGACCTAATTTCATCCTGCGAAATTCCCAAGCCTCTTTCGATAGATTTAACAAAGGGCGAAGTGTAAAAGATTGCAAACCGAAAGCGAATTAAACATTCATATATCAAAAAGGTTCGCTGCCGAATTCAGCGGCAGCGAGCCTTTCGTTTAATAGAATTACTCAATAGTGATTTTGCTTGATGAATCAAGCTTTTTCTGTTCTTTTTTCGGAAGAACAATGGTCAGAACGCCTGATTTATATTTTGCTTTTACATCTTCGGGAGCAACATCGCCGACATAAAAGCTCCTTGTGCAAACACCCGCATAGCGTTCCTGTCTTAAAACTCTGCCTTTCTTGTCCTCCTCGTCCTTGTCGATGCCTTTTTCGCCGCTTATTGTGAGATAACCGTCCTTTACATCAAGGTTAATCTCATCTTTTTTGAAGCCCGGCAAATCAACGGCAATTTCATATGCATCATCTTTTTCGCGAATATCGGTCTTCATCAAATTTCTTGCGTGCTTTCCGTACAGCGGATTGTGTGTTCCGAAGAAACCTCCGTCAAATAAATCATCAAACATATTTTCTCTGAAAATGCTCGGTAACATAAGTCATTCCTCCATTTATTATACCATATTTAATACATAAACCTTGTGCTGCGGTCAACCCACAACACGGTGTATTTGCTGTTTGCTCTGTATTGTTGTTAGCACATCGGACTCACTCTCTTTCTTATCTTTTAACTATATTATACAACTTTTGGTTGAAAAAACAATAATCTTGTGGTACAATAAATGTATGGTATATTGTGCTGACAGCACAAAAAGAAACCCGGCAAGGAGTGATACGATGAGTAAATATAACCGGGAGAATTGCAGTGTTGAAACACTCATAAAAGAGTTTTTTGCACAGGATGATTTGCATAAGCTTGCCGAAGATACGGGGATTTTGCTTGAATGTCCGCTGTTGATTATAGATGAAACATTTCATGTTGCCGCTCATTTCAGTCCGCCGTATTTTTCCGACAAACTCTTTAAGAATGCGGTTGCTTGCGGCATGATTACATATGAAGTTGGTGCTGTAATAAGCAAAAACGACGCTCTTTGTGCCGGAAAAGCCGACTATATTAAATTGGATGATAGTGCATATAAGAGGCGTTTCGCACCGCTTATCAGCACAGGCGTTAGGCTCGGATATTTAATCTGCGTTGATACCGACGGCCATCTGCAGAAAATCCCGCCGGCGATTTGGCGACAAATCGAAATGATACTGTCCAAACAGTTATTTATCGAAACAAGCAGACAAGACAAGCCTTTCGAAACAGCAGAAGAAATACTTATGCACTTGCTTGGCGGCGGTTTTACATCCGAACCGTATTTTCGGCTTCAAACGGCCAATACATATTTGGCAGATTTCAAGCCAACGGCTTTTGCGCTTATTGACCTTATCGTTTACAACAATGAATATACGGGAAAGCGACATCTGAAGGAGGAAATCCGGCGGTATTTTGCCAATTCGCACGATTTTGTGTATAAGGGCGATGTGTTTCTTTTTCTGCACAGTGAGCACGACAAAAATATATTTACCGAACTTGCAAAGGAATTTGGATTAAAAGTAATTATATCCGACCCGATAAACAGCTTGTTTGAGCTGCCGGAGCTTTATCGCACCGCACACGAAGCGCTTGAAATGCTTATCAAAAACGACTTTGGAAATACAGTCGTATCCTCCGTTGCAAACCTGAGAACGCCGCTGATGCTTAAAAATCTATCGCATCGAAAAGACCTTGTTTCGCCGAAGCTTATAAGTCTTGCCGAGCATGATAAGGCAAAAGACACAATGTATTTGGAAACGCTTTATTATTATTTGATATGCAACCGCTCACTGCAGAAAACCTGTGACGCATTGTTCACGCACCGCAATACCGTTTTGTATCGTATCCGCAGAATACAGGAGGATTTTTTGATTTCGCTTGACGATATTTCGACACACACGGAATTATTGCTCGGCACTGCGCTGTTGTTGTTTGAACTCAAGGGCGCTGCTTTCTTTGCAAATATTAAAAACAATTTAAAAAGGGATGATTTGTTGTGAAAGAGAACAGAAAATTGTTAAAAGAAGTGCTGAAGGACATTCGGCACGATATGACGGATGAGGAGGTTTTAAGACTTTTGGCTGATAGTAAAATCTCAATCAGTCCAAAAAATGAAAAAGAGAAATATACTCTCGGTCAGCGTGCCGCCGATAAAATTGCAAAATTTGCCGGAAGCTGGGCGTTTATATTTTCGTTTACGGGCGTTCTCATACTGTGGATGGTGATAAATGCCGTGCTTGCAAGCAAGGCGTTTGACCCGTATCCTTTTATATTGCTTAACCTGGTTTTATCCTGCGTGGCTGCCATTCAGGCGCCGCTTATTATGATGAGTCAGAACAGGCAAGAGGAAAAAGACCGTCGGCGCGCCGAAAACGATTATAAAGTCAACCTTAAAACCGAAATTATGATAGAAGATATTTTTGATAAGGTTACAGCGATTTTGAAAAAGCAATCGGAAATGGAAAGGCAACTCGGCAACAGGCAGAACGATAATAATGCCGAACAAACAAAAAAATAGACATTGTATAAAATTTTACGGGGCAACCCCTCATTTTGCGCAAACCTCAAATAAGGCTCCGAAATAAGGGATTGCTCCAAAAATAAAACTGTGGATTCTAAGCTTTATGTTTTCAAAAGCGATAACCTTGCGCCGCTTTGGATGGGATAATCAATAAAAGAATTCTTCATCATAAGGATCAAACCGCCCATTGACAGATTTGCCGATTCTTCTGATCTCCCATGAGGTTATAATGCGGTCTTTTATAAGCTTATCCGCAATTGCCTTGACAAAATTGCGTTTCAATGATGATTTTGCCAGTTCGTATTTTTGGTTAATTATACTTTTAACATCTTCATCGTGCATTGCATAATAAAAATCGGGGTGCTTTTGTTCTTTCGCAATACAATAAGGTATGTGCGAATAACAAGTGTTTTCGGGGTGTTCATAGTCTTTTGCAAGTCTATATGCGTTTTCCATATCGTTTCGTGTTTCTTCGCAGCAGTAATCAATTTTTTGATAAGATCCGTAACGGGAATCATCGATTTGTTGATGAACTGCCGCTGCCCCTGAAAGATAATACAATATATCTTCTTTTAAATTATCCTCTGTGTTAATAATGGTTATGCTGTTGAATCTGTAAGGAGCTTCTTTATATATTACCGCAAAAGCCGGTACGGCGCGATCGTGGTCGCAATTGAGTATGTAATAATTGTAAGCATATGCTATATGACCTGCTTCGCGGTAAGCAAGAGTCTCTATACAGTAATCGTCATCTGCGGGAATCAATGCGGTTTCCGGAATGTTTTTAATAATTTTAAGATACGCTTTTATAAAATGTATGGCTCTCAAACATTTATCGTTTTCTGTTGCGGCGCACAGCCCGGCTTCTTTAATTATGAACTTGATTTCGGCAGCGCTTAAGCCATACATCATATTATGAACCGTTTCGTCATGCGGAAGAGCTTTTGAAATTTGTTTGGGAAGATAGCGTTTCAGAATTAATCTTGAATCATGAAAATCCGGCACATCAATATGTATTATTTTGCCAAATCTCTCGGGCGATTTTAAAATGTTCGGAATATTATCGGCGTTTTCGGCGGTTGCAACAACGATAATATTTTTAAATTCGTCCATACAGTCTTTTATTTCCTTGTAATTGCCGTCCATATCATCAATAAATACTATTGCCGTTTGTTCGTTTGCGGCTTCTTCAAAAGCCTTTCTTACACTGCCGCGTTGGTATTTTACGCATTTCAGTCCGCTTATCCTGATGAAAGATTTCGCCATCAGAGTTTTTCCGACTCCGCTTTTTCCGGAAAACAAAATTCCATTCGGGACAACTGCTCCGAATTTTCTGTAAACTTTTTTGTTTTTGAGGCAGTCAATAATTTTTACAAGCTCAAGCTTTTCGTCCGTGTAACCTACAACTTCTTTAAATTCAGCGCTCTTTTTCAGCATTTCAAGCTTTTTTTGATTTGATAATTCCGTAATTTTCATAATATTTATCCCTTCTTGTTTTTGTTAATTATACAAAAACTGAAGGGATAAAAAGTGGTCATTGAAGGCGATGGTTTATTAATATAGTTACAACAACATTTGTCTTATTTAAATTGAAAATGTTATTTGGTCAGACCCAAAAAATCACATAACAGTTTTTCCTGTTCTTTTTGTCTTTCCCGCACCTGTTCAATTTCCCATACGCCGTTGTTTCTTTCAATCTGTTCGGCCACATTTAAAACAGAAACAAACTTCGGTTCTGTTTCATATTTCGGGCTGTTTTTATACTGTTCAGCTTTAATTTTTACAACTTTATCGCCTATGCTTCTGTTAATGCTTCTATTTAAAATGACAAGATTTCCGATGCCGTTGAATTCATTTTTATATGAAGAATCTTTAATTGTATTGTATGCGCAAATATGTTCTATATCATACTGAAAGTTTTTCCAATCGAACAGTTTTGAGCGGATTTTTGAAAAATCTTTTTCTCCGCTGCATTCTTCAAGCAGAGCAGACAGATAGCATATTATGAACGCTCTTTTTTTATTTCTGCACAGATCTGATTTTATTCTGTGAATAAATTCTGCTTTGTTCCAATCAGTTTCTTTTTGCCCATCATAGGGAGATTTGCAAATTACGCTTTTTATTTTATCTTTTATCTGAGTTTTTTCTCCGATGAGCGGAAGTATATCTTTGCATATAAATGTATGCACCGGATTTATTGCTTTATCGAAATCCACCGAGCACACAATAAGATATTTAGCAATATCTATTGCGGTTTCAAGTGCATTTTCGTAATTTTTTCCGTTAAAATATGCCGCAACATAAGGGATAGTCCAATACCTTCCGTATCTTGTAATCCAAATGATATCGTCCGCAAATGAATTTAACGATTGTATACCGTATTTCGCTTCCGATAAATCAAGATATATTTCCGCAATTTTTTCAAATTCTTTGAAACCCAAAATTTCAGCATTATTCTCGGGTTCTTTCTTTCCGAAAATTTCATCAAAAAATGTTTCGTTGCTTTTGGATAGCATTTCATAGCCTAATTTGCATTTTGCAACAATGCAGTGTTTGTAAATATCAAGAATATTATTCATACTCTTATTTTCTTTGTTGACGCGTTCGTAAACATCGCAAATCTGCCTCATCAGGCTGTCGTTATCCGGTTCTTTTTTCTTTAAATATTCGTAATACTGCAATTTGAACAGGTCTGAGCAGTTTAAGTCCAAGCCGGTCGTATTTAATGTGTTAAAAATTCCCACAACCTGCGGAAGAGGAATATCTTTTGTAATCAACTCCACAAAATAAATTCTCTTATTTATTGATTCTGTAATTCGGTCTGCCGTATAGCCTTCCTGTATCAAATCTTCAAGCGACGCCTCTAAAATGTTTGCGTTTTCTAAGTAGCGGTTATTTACTATGTCTTTATCCGTTTCTTCATGTTTTATACTGAGAGCTTCAGCTAATTTATCGTTATTTGATTCAAAATTCCTGAAATCCAAACTCATATTATTTTTGGACAATATGTCTTTGCCTGTCATTTTTTCAAGCAAATTGCAGAAAAGAAGAAATGTTGTCATTCTTTGTTGACCATCTATAACATGTAATTTTGACGGATTTTTGCTTTCGCGCGCAAACTGCACAGTGCCCATAAATACCGGCTCTCCGGCTAAAGCATGTTTTATGCCGGTGATAAAACTTTCAATTTGAGCTTCTCCCCATGAATATTCTCTCTGGTATTCAGGTATAATATAATCTTTTCCGATTCCGAAAATATAATTATCGGAGTCGGAAGTATTGAACAGACCTGCGATTTTCGTTTCCATTGGAAATTCCATAAATGCTCACCTCATATTTTCTTGCTTTAGTAATATATGAATTTATATTTTCCAAAACAGGCAGACATGAGGCTGCATGTATCAGCCTCATGTCCGGATGGGTTTACA
>JAXGBA010000112.1:0-20125 GCA_034186235.1 Clostridia bacterium
GCAGAGGTCGAGGTCGTGATTCTTACGGGCTGCAATGCTCCGGTTTATTATACTTTTTACAGCGAGTAGTTTTTTATTAATTTTTTGTTGACAAAGCTGAAAAAGTGTGCTAAAATGATAATATAATACTATGAAAGAGTGGGATTTATCCCAAAGTAGTTTGCGGATTTTTGAATTGAGAGAGTAGGTGTCGCCGGCTGAGAGCACCTGTATTCAGGCTGCAAATGAAATTCGGCTCCGGAGTGTCCGTGAGAAATCACGGGTGTTATGCGTTCACACCAAAAACGCTTTGAGTGCGGATTTTATCCGAAATCGGGTGGTACCGCGGGCTTTTCGGCTCGTCCCTTTGGGACGGGTCTTTATTTTTTGAATTATTTTTGAAAGGATTGATTTTTTATGTCAGACAGGACGCAGGAAATCAAGCAGGCTTTTCTCGATGAGCTTAAAAGCGTTTCGGATATTGCTTCGCTTGAATCCGTCAAGGTGAAATATCTTGGCAAAAACGGCAGTATAACGGTTCTCATGAAGGATATGAAGTCGCTTGCGCCGGAGGAAAAAAAAGCATTCGGTCAGATTGTGAATAAACTTAAAGGAGAAGCTTCAGCCTTTATTGCTGATAAATTCGAGGAGCTTAAAGCTAAAGCGGTTGAGGAAGAAATCAACCGTATGGAGGAGTTTGATGTTACGGCTCCGGCAAACCTTGAAAGAGGTTCGTATCATCCGATTACCCTTGTGCAGCGCGACTGCGAGAGAATATTCAAATCAATGGGCTTTACGGTTGAGGATTACAGCGAGGTTGTGACGGACTACGAATGTTTTGAATCGCTTAACATCCCTAAAGACCACCCCGCACGCGATATGCAGGACACATATTATCTTGAAAACGGTCAGCTGCTTAAAAGCCAGACCTCCGCTGCGCAGAATGCAATTTATAAAAAATATAAGGATGCGCTCATTAACGACAGTGTGCCGATTAAGGCGATTTTTCCCGGGCGCTGCTTCCGAAACGAGGCAACAGACGCCTGCCACGAAAACACCTTCTTCCAGATGGAAGGCGTTATGGTTGACAAAAACATTTCTATTTCAAACCTTATTTTCTTTATGAAAACCATGCTCTCCGAGGTGTTCAGAAAGGATATTAAGGTAAGGCTTCGCCCGGGATTTTTCCCGTTTGTCGAGCCGGGGTTTGAGCTTGATATAAACTGCCTTATCTGCGGCGGTGAAGGGTGCCCGTCATGCAAACACAGCGGATGGCTGGAGCTTTGCCCGTGCGGAATGATTCACCCTGAGGTTCTTAGAGCCGGCGGCATTGACCCCGAAGAATATACCGGATTTGCGTTCGGTCTCGGGCTTACAAGGCTTGCGATGATGAAGTACGGTATTAAGGATATTCGTGATTTGAACAGCGGTAATCTGAAAAGCTTAAGTCAGTTTACCGATGATGAATAGGAGGGGTTGAAATGTTTTTATCTATGAACTGGATTTCCGACTTTGTTGATTTGTCGGGTCTTGATAAATTAAAGCTCATAAATCAGTTTTCGCTTTCAACGGCGGAGGTCGAGAACGAGATATTCTTTAAAGGAAGCGATATTTCGGGCGTTGTTGCCGCAAAAATCGTAAGCGTTGAGGAACACCCCGAATCCAAAAAGCTTCATCTTTTAAAGGTTGACACGGGCAGCGGTGAACTTACCGATGTTGTATGTGGTGCGCCTAATGTCAGGGTTGGCATGGTTACGGCTTTTGCAAAAGTCGGGGCGAAGCTTGGCGAAATAACAATTGCTCCGCGTGAACTTGCGGGCTTTACATCATGCGGTATGTGCTGCTCCGAACAGGAACTCGGGCTCAGCGATGACCACAGCGGTATTATGGATATAACCGATGATATTCCTCTCGGAACTGACCTTAAAGAGGTTTATGAGATTGAGGATATTGTGTTTGAGGTTGATAATAAATCCCTCACAAACCGTCCCGACCTCTGGGGGCATTACGGCATAGCCCGTGAGTTTGCGGCACTTTCCGGCAGACCTTTAAAACCGCTTGATACGGTTGAACTGTCGCAGTATGACAGTTTGCCGGGGGTTGATATGAAAATCGAAGACCCTCTTTGTTACCGCTATTCCTGTATGCAGGTTAAAAACATTACAAGAACGGTAAGCCCGGTAAATATGAGAATAAGGCTCTATTATTGCGGTATGAGAGCAATTAATTTCCTTGCCGACCTTACAAATTATATAATGCTTGAAATGGGTCAGCC
Source organism: Clostridia bacterium (assembly GCA_034186235.1). Classification (GTDB taxonomy): domain Bacteria; phylum Bacillota; class Clostridia; order HGM11514; family HGM11514; genus CAKSKB01. The sequence goes on from JAXGBA010000112.1 coordinate 2,255, forward strand.
TATGCACGCTTTTGACTCGAGAAAAATCGAAAAAATCAGAATTAAGCGTTTTTCGGAACCTTTAACATTCCAAACTCTTGACGGCGTTGAAAGGCACATTGACGAAAATACACTTATGATTTGCAACGATAATACTCCAGTTGCAATTGCCGGAATTATGGGCGGTCTTGATTCCGAAATCGTTGAAGACACCACCTGCCTTACGCTCGAATCCGCAACCTTTGATGCGGCTTCGGTAAGAAAATCGACCGTAAGGCTTGCGCACAGAACAGACGCTTCGATGCGCTACGAAAAATCGCTTGACCCCGAAATGACCGTTTCGGCTATCGGCAGATTTATAAAGCTTATGAAGGACGCCGATGAGGGCGCAGAAGTTATTTCAAGGCTTACCGACGAGTACGCATATCGGTTCGATAAAGTTAAGTTGGAGTTTGACAAGAGCTTTGTTGACCGCTACACCGGCATCGAAATCGATAACGATACAATTGTTAAAACCCTTAAATCCCTTGATTTCGGCGTTACGCTTGACGGTGACAGATTTACCGTTGAGGTTCCGTCGCACAGGGCAACAAAGGATGTCACGATTAAGGCGGACATCATTGAAGAAATCACAAGAATTTATGGATATGACAACTTTTCCGTAAATACAGCAAACGCACCGCTTTATCCGGTCAGAGCCGCAGAGGAAAAAACCGTTGAGGATAAAATCAAGGATATTCTTGTAAAGCGCTTCTCAATGCACGAGCTTCATTCTTATGTTTGGGCGTATTATGATGAATACAAAGAACTCGGTATTCCGGTTGACGACAACATAAAACTGATAAACGCAACAAATCCGAATATTGAAACTATCAGGCGGTCAATTGTTCCGACGCAGCTTTGCCAGATTAAGTATAATACAAATTATTCAACCGATTATGCGGTTTTTGAAATCGGAAGAGTTGTGGAAGGCTTAAAGTCTGACGGGCTTTGCAATGAGCGAAAGAAGCTTGCTGTTACCGTTTACAGCAAAACTAAATCTTACGAACAGCTTTATATGGGGCTTCGCGATGCGCTTGCGGTTGTTGCGGACGATATAAAACATATGCCTCTTGAATTTGAGGCAATGACTGCTGTTAAGGCTTATCAGCACCCGAAGAATTTCAATATAATTCTTTGCGGCGGCGCCATGCTCGGCGAAATGGGAATCATTCATCCGGTTGTTTCCAAGAAGATTGATAAGAAGGCGGCGATTGTTTATGCTGAAATCGATGTAAGCAAGTTCGCCGAAATCGAAAATGCCGGTATTGTTTACGATGAGCCTTCTAAATACCCGGAGATGGAAATAGATGTTACATTTGTATCGCCTGTGTTTGCTCCTATCGGAAAGGCGATTGCCGATGAAAACTGCAGCCTTATCAAGAGCGTCAGAGTAGCGGATACTTACGGCAGCGGCGAGAATAAGGCAATAACCGTAAGAATTGTGTTCTCTCACCCGGAAAGAACGCTTACAAAAGATGAGGCTATGGAGGTTGTCGATTCGGTTATTGATAAGCTTAAGGCTCAGGGAATACAGGCGAAAAGCATATGAAGATACTGATTTCAAGTAGGAATAAAAATAAAATCCGTGAAGTGCGCGAAATCTTAAGCGGCTACGAAATATTGACGCCCGATGATGTCGGCTCGTTCGATGAGGTTGAGGAGGATGGCAGCACATTTGAGGAAAACGCTCTTAAAAAAGCAAAGGAAATCTGCGAGCAGACCGGCATGATAACGATTGCTGATGATTCCGGGCTTTGTGTTGACGCTCTCGGCGGAGTGCCCGGTATTTATTCGGCACGCTTTGCCGGCGATGAACACAATGATGATGAAAATATCAAAAAACTTTTAAATCTTCTTGAAAACGAGGAGAACCGCAGTGCGAAATTTGTTTCCGCCGCTGCGGTGTACTTCCCGGACGGAAGGCATTTTGTGGTAAGAGGCGAATGCGAGGGAACAATACTTCGTGAAAAACAAGGCTCGAACGGCTTCGGATATGACCCTGTTTTTTATACTGAAGTATATAAAAAAAGCTTTGCTGAGATTTCGGATGATGAAAAGAACAGCATTTCCCACAGAAGGCGTGCCTTTGATGCTTTGAAAAAGAAGCTTGATGAATTGATGTAATTTGCACATAATGCGCCGCAGAAGCAATGCGGCGCATTATCTGTAATAAAATTTGCAAAAATCGAAAAAAATACTTGACTTTTTTTCCGCTTTATGCTATAATACATAATGTTGCAAATGCAATGGTATATTTCTGGGTGTAGCGCAGTTTGGTAGCGTGCTTGAATGGGGTTCAAGAGGTCGCAGGTTCAATTCCTGTCACCCAGATGAAATCAAAAACCGCATAATTGCTGATAAATTCAGTGGTTATGCGGTTTTTCTTTGTTTTTGCGGCTCTTTGTCAATTGGAATGAATGCCCGATGTTGGGATGCATTGCCGCAAACAGTCCGTTTGTTTTGGAAAACCTGAAGCAACTGCGCCGGCAGGAGCAGACAGAAGCAACAGCGGACACGGCGCATTTGCTTCTTTGGGAGTAAAAGAATTGCAGTATATAATGGATCGCTCGGATATTCATACCATAATGGATATATATGCCAAAATTCGAGATAAACAGAAAAAAGAAATATTAAAAAACTTGATATCGCAAAATACTAATCAAAAAATACGAAGTAAATATTACTTTTTTATGCTTTTTCAAACATTTTCAAAAACAAATAAAAACCGCACAACTACTGAAAAAATCAGCAATTATGCGGTTTTTTTTCGTAGTGCGGATAACAGGACTTGAACCTGCACCGAGTTGCCCCGACCAGCACCTGAAGCTGGCGCGTCTGCCAATTCCGCCATATCCGCAAATTTGGAATTCAAACTGCAACAATTATTATACTACAAACTCCGGAAAAATGCAAGACTTTTTTTCTAAAAAAGCAAAAAAATTTTCAAATGTTGCGGCGGTACTTGATTTATTGAGAAAAATATGTTAAAATATAAAATAAGGTTTTTTGAGATGAAATCGGACAGAATGCGCAGTAATATAATTATGAAGTTGGAGGAATATTAAATATGGCTGATGAACTTAAAATGATTGCCGACAGAATCAGAGAACTCCGCGAATCCTGTGATTATACCGTAAAGCAGCTTGCGGATGAGCTTGGCATTGCGGAGTCTGTTCTTGCGGATTACGAAAGCAATGGGCAGAATATTCCGATAAGCGTGATTTACGATATTGCGCATATATTCAAGGTGGATTTTTCTGAAATTCTGACAGGCAATACCGCGCGGATAAATACTTATTGCGTCGTGAGAAAGGGCGAAGGTATCCAAGTGAACCGCTGCCCCGGATATGATTTTTTAAGCATTGCGCATAAGTACAACGGAAAGATTATGGAACCTATGATTGTCACGGTGGAGCCGGATAACGGCGATATGAAGCTTATCACGCACCCGGGGCAGGAGTTCAACTATGTGCTTTCCGGAACCGTGAAGGTAATTATCGGCGATAAGGAAATTTTCCTCAAAGAAGGGGACTCGATTTATTTCAATCCGACATATCCTCACGGTCAGAGAGCCGTCGAAAAAACGGCGAAATTTCTCACCATTATTACGGATAAATAGAGAGGATGTTTCAGATTATGGAATTGATTAACAGATTTTTGCCGAGAACCGAGTTTTCGTCATACGAGGATTTTAAGGAAAATTACAGGGTTAATGTGCCGGATAATTTCAATTTCGGCTTTGATATTGTTGACGCATGGGCCGAACTCGATAAGGAAAAACCAGCGCTTGTCTGGTGCAATGACCACGATGAGGAAAAAACATTTACATTTTCGGATATATCTAAGCTTTCCAATAAAACTGCGAATTATTTTGAGTCGAAGGGTATCGGTAAGGGCGATGTTGTGCTTATGATAATGCGCAGGAGGTATGAATACTGGATTTGCGCAACGGCGCTTTGCAAGATCGGGGCGACCGTTATTCCGGCGACGCTTCAGCTTATGCCTAAGGATATAGTTTACCGCTGCAATGCGGCGGAAGTAAAAATGATAGTCTGTGTTAATGATGCCGGTGTGCCGGAGAATATCGAGGCGGCGCTTCCGAAGTGCGAAACGGTTGAAGATAAGGTTATCGTTGAGCATAAGAGGGACGGATGGGAGTTCCTTCTGGACGAGATTGAGAAGTTCCCGGATACATATGCGCGCCCGACAGGCGATAAGGCAAACAAAAGCACCGATAGGATGCTCATATACTTCACATCCGGAACGACAGGTATGCCTAAAATGGTTTCGCATGATTTTGCGCATCCGCTGGGACATATCGTGACGGCGAAATACTGGCAGAGGGTGCAGAACGGAAAACTGCATATGTCCGTTTCGGATTCCGGCTGGGCTAAGTTCGGCTGGGGAAAAATCTACGGTCAGTGGATTTGCGGAGCGGTTATATTCTGCTACGATATGGATAAATTCAAACCTGAAAATCTGCTGCGGAAAATACAGGACTATAAGCTTACCACTTTTTGCGCACCGCCTACGATGTACCGATTTATGCTCCAGGAGGATGTTGCGGCGTATGACCTTTCGTCAATCAAAAACTGGTGCACTGCGGGAGAGCCGCTCAACCCCGAGGTTTTCAACCGCTGGAAGGAGCTTACGGGCGGCAAGATACATACGGGCTTCGGGCAGAGCGAGGGTTCGGTTCTTATTGCTGATTTTGAGTGGTTCGAGCCTATTCCGGGTGCAATGGGCAAGCCTTCGCCGCTTTATAATATTCACCTTACCAACCCCGATGGCAATTTCTGCGAGGACGGTGAGGAAGGCGAAATCGTTATTTACGATGCCAAGCGCAATAAGCCGGTCGGGCTGTTTACGGAATATTATAAGTCCGACGAGGCAAATGCGGCGGCTTTTGAGAACGGCAACTATAATCTTCACGATGTCGCATGGCGCGACAGCAACGGATATTACTGGTTTGTCGGCAGAAGCGACGATGTTATAAAGTGCTCCGGCTACCGCATAGGACCTTTTGAGGTTGAAAGTGCGCTTATCGAGCACCCGGCGGTTGTCGAGTGCGCAATCACGGCGGTTCCCGACCCGATAAGGGGACAGGTCGTTAAGGCTACAATCGTGCTTGCGAAAGGCTATGAGGCGTCGGACGAGCTTACAAAGGAACTTCAGAACCATGTTAAGCACGCCACCGCACCTTATAAATACCCCAGAGTGGTTGAATATGTAGAGGAACTTCCCAAAACCCTCGGCGGTAAAATAAAGCGGGCATTTATAAGAAAATCGGATGAAAATAAATAACAATTTGTATAAAAAATCACCTCTGCGGCAAATATAGCTACGGAGGTGTTATTTTATGGACAATAACAACAAACTGAAATTTTTTATCGGCGTAATCGCCTGCTTTGCAATTGTGTTTTTTGTTGGACTGGGATTCTCCGGTGAGAGGAATTCGGGTAATAATGAAGTTTCCGAAAGCCTTGTTACAGAACAGCCCAAAGTGAAAGTACCTAAGCTTTACAATACCGCCGAAAAACAGCCCGAAACACCGGAGCCGGCTGCGGAAGAACCCGAAGCTGTGCCCGAGGAAGAGCCTGCCGAGGATGTGTTCGTTCCTTCAAAGCCCGAGAGATATGTGTCTCCCGTTTCCGGCGATATTACAAAGGATTATTCCGAAAAACCCGTGTATTCCAAAACCCTCGACGATTGGCGCGCCCATGCAGGGCTTGATTTCAAAACATCAGAGGGCGAGGAAGTTAAAGCGTCGGCTGCCGGCGTGGTTGAGGATGTATATTATGATTCCCTTTACGGCTATACCGTTGTGATAGGGCACACCGGCGGAACGCAGACGGTTTATTCAAACCTTGAAGGCGATGTGACCGTTGCACCCGGGCAGACGGTCTCCGAAGGCGAACTTATAGGCTATGCGGGAAGCACCGCTGCCGCAGAATCCTCGGAGGACGGTCATATCCATTTTTCAATGAAGCGTGATGGTAAATACATCAATCCGGGCGATGAACTGACGAAATAAACAGTGTAATTAAAAAGATTTCCGTTTTTTCGGAAATCTTTTTATTTTTCTATTGACTTAGGCAAACGAAGCCTTAACCCTTAATACCTTATCACGGCAAATTTTTGCCCTTTTCGGCTTGTCGTCATTGAGAGGCGACAGCCTATCTGCCTCCTCCGCACCAAAAATGGCTAAAAATTATCTCGCCATAAAAACCGCCGGGGAGGTTTTAAAAATTCTTTTAAAGCACTTGACAAACCGGCAGAAAGGTATTATAATAGGTATAAAGGCTGTAATGAAGACAGTAGCTTGCTGCGGCGGCAAAGAGAGGGACGGGCGGTGCGAAGTCCTGCGGTGCGGCAAAGTGAAAACCGCTTCGGAGCTTCGGCGAGGAAATGCGCCGGCGGTCGGCACCGTTAAAGCTAAATGAGTTAAACGCAAGGTGGAACCGTGCATTTGTCACCCTTGGGCATATAATATGTCCAAGGGTTTTATTTTATTTATGAAAGGATTTTGATTATGAAAGCGTTATTCAGCGATGGCACCGTAGCCGAAACAAATGAGGAGCTTAAGGTCGTAAGGCATACCTGTTCGCATATTTTGGCGCAGGCTGTAAAAAGGCTTTATCCCGAAACAAAGCTTGCAATCGGCCCGGCGATTGACAAGGGATTCTATTACGATTTTGACCGCGAGGGCGGCTTCACACCGGAAGATCTGGAAGCTCTCGAAGCGGAAATGAAGAAGATTATAAAAGAAAATATCAAGCTTGAAACCTTCACAAAGCCGAGGGCGGAGGCTATAGAATTTATGCGTGAACTGGGCGAACCTTATAAGGTTGAGCTTATCGAAGATTTGCCGGAGGATTCTGTTATAAGCTTCTACCGTCAGGGTGATTTTACAGACCTTTGCGCAGGACCGCACATTCTCTACACCAAAGGCGTTAAGGCGTTCAAGCTTACATCGCTTGCCGGCGCTTACTGGAGAGGCAATGAGAAAAATAAAATGCTCACCAGAATTTACGGTACGGCTTTTCTTTCAAAGGATGAACTTGCGGAATACCTCACTATGCTTGAGGAGGCAAAAAAGAGAGATCACAGAAAACTCGGCCGTGAGCTCGGCATTTTCACAATGATGGACGAAGGCCCGGGTTTTCCGTTCTTCCTTCCGAACGGCATGGTGCTTAAAAATACGCTTATCGACTATTGGCGTCAGATTCACACCCGTGAGGGATATGTTGAAATCAGCACACCTATCATGCTTAATCGTCATCTTTGGGAGACATCGGGGCATTGGGATCACTATAAGGAAAATATGTACACAACCGTGATTGACGATACTGATTTTGCGGTTAAACCCATGAATTGTCCGGGCGGTATGCTCGTTTATAAGTATGAACCCCGTTCCTACCGTGACCTTCCTATGAGAATGGGCGAGCTCGGATTGGTTCACAGGCACGAAAAATCCGGTCAGCTGCACGGACTTATGAGGGTAAGGTGCTTTACCCAGGATGATGCTCATATTTTTATGACACAGGAGCAGATTCCGTCCGAAATTAAGGGCGTTATCAGCATTATTGATGAAGTTTACAAGCTTTTCGGCTTTAAATATCATGTTGAACTTTCGACCCGCCCAGAAAACAGCATGGGCAGCGATGAGGACTGGGAAATTGCAACCAAAGGTCTTAAATCGGCTTTGGATGACCTCGGTCTGCCTTATGTGGTAAATGAGGGTGACGGCGCATTCTACGGACCTAAAATCGACTTCCACCTTGAAGATTCAATCGGCAGAACATGGCAGTGCGGCACAATTCAGCTTGACTTCCAGCTTCCGCAGAGGTTTGAGGCGGAGTACACCGGTGAGGACGGCGAAAAGCACCGCCCGATTATGATTCACCGTGTTGTTTTCGGCTCTATCGAAAGATTTATCGGTATCCTTATTGAGCATTTTGCAGGCAAATTCCCGGCTTGGCTTGCGCCGGTCCAGGTTAAGGTTCTTCCGGTTTCCGAAAAATCGCACGATTATGCGAGCCGGGTCTATGAGGAACTTAAGGCTTCGGGGCTTCGCTGTGAAATCGACCGCAGAGATGAAAAAATCGGTTATAAAATCCGTGAAGCACAGCTCATGAAGATTCCTTATATGATTATTGTGGGCGAAAACGAGAGCGCAAACGGAACAATTTCCGTAAGAAGCCGCGACAGGGGAGACCTCGGCTCTGCAAAAACGGCTGATTTCATTACGGAAATCAAGGAAGAAATCGAAAAGAAAGCATGAATGAAAAATTAAGCGAGCTTTATGACTTTATCGGCGTGCTTCTTGATGTGGGCGAAAAGCTTTTGCGCTCGGGTGCGGAGGTTTACCGTGTTGAGGGCACGCTTGCAAAGATGACACAGGCATACGGTGCGGAAAAATACAGTATTTTTGTTATTACTTCAAATATCGTTATCAGCATAGATATGCCGGGCGGTATTCACGCAACGGATACAAGAAGGGTTCTCAAGGCGGGCGGTACAAATTACGCCTGCCTTGAGGCGCTTAATTCTGTGAGCAGAAGTTTTTTCGAAAATCCGTTTTCTGTTCCGGAGCTGAGAAAAGCCGTGGATAACTGCCGCCTGTCGGTAAAGCCTGTTTATACCGTGTGCGGTTCGGTGCTGGCCGCCGGGGCTGTTACGGTGTTTTTCGGCGGAACTATTTTCGACGGCATATTTGCCGCCCTTTTGTCGCTTGTAATATGCTTTTTTCAAATCAGAGCGGTGAGCGTTCTTAAAAATAAGCTTCAATTTAATTTTGTCGCTTCGCTTGCAGTGGGACTAGGCGTTGTAATTTTGTCGAAAATTTTCGCCTTCCTGCATTCGGATAAAATCATAATCGGCAACATCATGCTGCTTATACCCGGCGTTGCAATGACAAATTCTATCAGGGATATTATTATCGGCGACACCATTTCCGGCTCCATGCGTTTTATCGAAAGTCTTATATGGGCCGCCGGGCTTGCGGCAGGCATTATGCTGTCGCTTTGGATTGGAGGCGCACTATGACGGAACTTATAACAGCTGCGCTTACTTCGGCGGGTTTTTCAATTCTTTTTGGGCTTAAGCGGAAGTATATTCTGTTCACATCCGCAGGCGGATTCTTATGCTGGCTTATTTATCTTGCAGCCAAATCATTCGATTTCGGTGAGTTTGCCGCAAGTTTTGTTTCGGCTTTAGCCGTTGCATTTTTCTGTGAGGTGCTTGCAAGACTGTTAAAAGCACCGGCAACGGTATTTTTTACGCCGTCCATAATTCCGCTTGTGCCGGGGAGAAGCCTCTTTTACGCAATAAGCTTCGCCGTTTCGGGGGATTCCACGAAAGCGTGGGATTTTGCATCGCAGACGGCGGCGGTTTCCGCCGCAATTGCGGTTGGCCTCGGCGTGGTTATATCGGTATTTGCGGCAGTTTCCAAATATAAGAGAAATTGATTGAAAATCAGGCAAGAGTTTGTTTCTTGCCTGATTTTTTATATGCGTGGTTAGTCTTAATTAACAAAATATATTTCTATTTTAATCCTCTGAATATCAATTTTAACAAAATTAAAAAAATTGCTCAAAATTGTGTTTTTGCCTATTGACAAAATGCGTTAGTTGTTCTAAACTAACAATCAAAAAAGGTTAGTGTGTACTAACTACATATTTTTTACTTTGGTTAGAAATTTCTAACCGGATCGGAGGCTACTATGATGCCGCTAAATTTGGCAGGTATAGGAGAAAAAAATATTATCAGAAAAATCGGCGGCAAGCCGGATGTTAAAAAACATCTCGAAAATCTCGGCTTTGTTGTCGGCGGTGATGTTCAGATTGTAAGCGCTATGGGAGGTAATATTATCGTGAATGTCAAGGAAGCAAGAATCGCAATAAACTCCGAGATGGCGCAGAGAATTATGATTTAACGGGAGGTTGATTCGGATGAACACTTTAAGGCAGGCTAAGGTCGGCTCTACGGTCAAGGTTGTAAAGCTTCACGGCACAGGTGCATTAAAGCGTAGAATCATGGATATGGGTCTTACAAAGGGCGTGGATGTTTACATCAGAAAGGTTGCTCCTCTGGGTGACCCGATTGAAGTTACGGTTCGCGGCTACGAGCTGACTATCAGAAAAGCGGAAGCGGAAGAAATCGAAGTTGAGTAGTTTTCGCTCTCCTTTGAAAATTTTTGAAAGGATTGGTTAAAAAATGAGTATCAGAATTGCCCTTGCAGGTAATCCGAACTGCGGTAAAACAACTTTGTTTAACGCGCTTACAGGCTCAAACCAATATGTCGGCAACTGGCCCGGCGTTACGGTTGAAAAAAAGGAAGGTAAGCTCAAAGCTTACAGCGATGTTACGGTTGTTGACCTTCCGGGTATCTATTCGCTTTCTCCTTACACACTGGAGGAAGTTGTTGCGAGAAATTATCTTATAGATGAGCGTCCCGAGGTTCTCCTTAATATCGTTGACGGAACAAACCTTGAGCGTAACCTCTATCTTACCACTCAGCTGGTTGAGGTTGGTATTCCGGTTGTTGTTGCGGTCAACATGATAGATATTGTTAAAAAGAGCGGCGACAAAATCAACATTGAGGAACTTTCGAGAGAGCTCGGATGCGAAGTAATCGAAATTTCCGCACTTAAGGGTACCGCCGTAACGGCTGCCGCTGAGCTTTCTATAAATGCTGCAAAACAGAAAAAGTCAATTCCCATGCATACATTCTCCGGTGCGGTTGAACATGCAATCGCTCATGTTGAGGAAGATGTTCTTCACAAATATCCCGAGAATGAGCAGAGATGGTATGCTATCAAGATTTTTGAGCGTGACGAAAAGGTTCTCGAAAAGCTTAAAATTGACGGCGAAAGCCTCAAGCATATCGAAAATGACATCAAGGCTGCGGAAGCCGAACTTGATGATGATGCAGAAAGCATTATCACAAACGAGCGCTATATCTACATAGCCGAAATCCTTAAAGGATGCTACAAAAAGAAAAGTGCAGGTCAGCTTTCCACCTCTGATAAAATCGACAAAGTTGTCACAAACCGCTGGCTTGCGCTTCCTATCTTTGCTGCGGTTATGTTACTTGTTTACTATATTTCCGTTACAACTCTCGGTACGGTTGTTACCGACTGGACAAATGACACGCTGTTCGGCGGCTGGATTCAGCCCGGTGTGCAGTCCCTTCTCGAATCAGCAGGTGCGGCAGATTGGGTGGTTTCGCTTGTTGTTGACGGTATTATAGGCGGTCTAGCAGCACCTATCGGCTTTGCTCCGCAGATGGCTATCGTGTTCCTCTTCCTCTCCATTCTTGAGGATTGCGGTTACATGGCCCGTGTTGCGTTCATCATGGACAGAGTTTTCAGAAAATTCGGTCTTTCCGGTAAGAGCTTCATCCCGTTCCTTATTTCTTCGGGCTGCGGTGTTCCCGGTATCATGGCTACAAGAACCATCGAAAACGAAAAAGACAGACGCATGACCATGATAACAACCACATTTATTCCCTGCGGCGCTAAGCTACCGGTTATTGCGCTGATTGCCGGATTCCTTATGGGCGGCGCATGGTGGATGGCTCCGCTTATGTACTTTACCGGCATTGCGGTTGTTATCATTGCCTGTATCATCCTTAAAAAGACCAAGATCTTCTCGGGTGACCCGGCTCCTTTCGTTATGGAGCTTCCTCAGTACCATATCCCTTCGGTTAAGGGCGTGCTGATCCATGTTTGGGAAAGAGTTTGGGCATTCCTCAAAAAAGCAGGTACAATTTTGTTCCTCTGCTGTGCGGTTATGTGGTTCCTCGGAAGCTTCGGTATCCAGGACGGAACATTCGGTCTGGTTGATACAGACCACTGCTTCCTTGCAACTATCGGCGGCGTTATCGCTTGGATCTTTAAGCCCCTCGGTTTCGGCACATGGCAGGCGGTTGCATCTTCGCTTTCCGGTTTCGTTGCAAAAGAAGGTATCGTTTCAACCATGGGCGTGCTCTCAGGTCTTGGCGAAGTTGAAGAATACGCTGCTTCGATGCATGAGCAGTTTGCTGCATTCTTCCCGACAAGCATTGCGGCTGTTTCGTTCCTTCTCTTCAATATGTTCGATTCTCCCTGTCTTGCGGCTATCTCCACAATGGCGAGAGAAATGGGCTCGAGAAAGTTCTTCTGGCTTGCAATCCTGTTCCAGAATGTTCTTGCTTACTGCGTATCCCTTATGGTTTACCAGGTCGGCGAACTTGCTCTCGGTTTGGTTCCGTTCAGTGCGGCAACAGTTGTTGCAATCGTAATTCTGGTTGCAGTTCTTTACCTGCTGTTTCGTCCCGACCCGAGCAAGAAGGCGTTATAATTTATGAAGACCAACATTACCCTCGGAAAAGCCGATATTATCGTTCTTCTTTGTCTGATATGCCTCCTCATATTGGCTGTAAAAATCATTATCGGCTTTTTCAAGGAAAAATAAGGAGTGATTTATCATGTTTGCATGGATTGTTGAAAATCTAGCGACTATCATTGTTATGTCAGTGCTGATTTTGATTACGGCTTTGATTATTGCCCATATGATCCGCAGCAAAAAGAACGGTAAGTCCTCCTGCGGCGGGAATTGCGGCGGCTGCAGCTGCGAAAACCGTAGGTATGACAGTTTATGCCGGTACGGTTCTCGAAAGCGGCGCAATCGATATTTCTGTTTTGTCATTCGACCTTGAAGGTCCTGTGGTTTTAATGCGCCTGAGTGATGCGCTTTTTGATAAAATTCACTCAAATTTCAGATTTATAACAACCTTTAACAGCGGTCTTTTGGCTCTCGGGCTTGCCGGCATATTGTCGCCGGGTAGAAGCGCTCTGCTGCTCAATCTGTCTACTATGGGAATTTGTTTGGCAGCCATGAAGCCGCTTATAAATGACAAAAAATTAATTGTAGGGAGGTAATATATGAGCGTTGTTATTGTCGGCGGTCATGACAGAATGCACTGCCAGTACAAAGAGATTTGTAAAAAATACGGCTGTAAATGCAAGGTGTTTACGCAGTGCCCGGCGGATTTCAAAAAGAAAATAAGAAGGTTTTCGTGCAAAAACCTTCTTGTTTTATTCGTTTAATAAACAAACCGCATATGCCGAAATGCCTTCGCCTCTGCCTTCAAAGCCAAGCTTTTCGGTTGTGGTTGCCTTGACGCTGACGCTGGTTTCTTCAAGCCCAAGGGCTTCTGCGATGTTTTTTCTCATTCTTTCTATATGCGGTGCGAGCTTGGGTTTTTGTGCCGCAACAATCGAATCTATGTTCGATACTGTAAAACCGTTTGTTTTAAGAAGTTCCGCTACGCATTTTAACAGATATATGCTTGAAATTCCGGTGTATTTCGGGTCGGTGTCCGGGAAGTGCTTTCCTATATCTCCGAGTGCCGCCGCACCGAGAAGTGCGTCCATTATTGCGTGAACAAGGACATCGGCGTCGGAATGCCCGAGCAGCCCCTTATCGTATTCAATTTCAACGCCGCCGAGTATCAGCGGCCGGTTTTCAACCAGTTTATGAACATCATAACCGTTTCCGATTCTCATCTTTCATTTCTCCTTTTGATTATTGCTTCCGCCGCCGCCGTATCCTCCGGCGTGGTGATTTTTATATTTTCGTAAGAGCAAGGGATAATCTTGACCTTCACACCGGCATATTCTGCCGCCGATGAGTCATCTGTAACCGCTGCGCCGGCATGCTTTATCTTTTCGTATGCAGATTTTATAAGTTCCGTTTTAAAACACTGCGGTGTTGCTGCGGCATAAAGAGCGCTTCTTTCGGGGGTCGATTTGATATATCCGTTACCGTCCGTGATTTTTATTGTGTCTTTTACAGGGTATCCGAGGCACACTGCGTCATACTTTTTAACTGCTGAAATCGCTTCCGAAATTTCTTCCGGTTTTATAAACGGTCTTGCACCGTCGTGAATAAGCACAAATTCACCGCTTGCCGACGACAAGCCGGACATTACCGAATCGCTTCGCTCCGCACCTCCGGGAATAATCGCCTTAAGTTTTGAAATGCCGTATTCATCCGCAATTTTTCGCATTTTATCCGTATCTTCTTTTGCCGTTACAAGAATTATTTCATCAGCTTCGGATTTTTGAAAAACAGAAAGCGTATAAGAAATAAGCGGTGCTCCGCATATCGTCATGAATTGCTTTTTGCAGCCCATTCGGCTGCCGCTGCCTGCGGCAACTACAATTGCCGAAATCATAAAATTCACCTCATAAAATGAGCGCACGAAGTTTCGTGCGCCTGAAATTTAACAAACCTCAATAATTTTATCAATTTCTTCTTCGATAGCGGCTTCCTCTGTGTGCGTTGCAAGAATCAGCTCGCTGACCATAATCCGCTTTGCCGATACAAGCATTTTCCGCTCACCTGCCGAAAGCCCCTTGTCACGGTCCCTTACCATAAGGGTTTTGACAACATGAGCAACCTCATATATATTTCCGCTACGGATTTTGCCCATATTTTCACGGTATCTTTTATTCCAGTTTTTGTTAAATTCGATATGATATTCCTTGAAGTCTCTGAGCACATCTTCTGCCTGGTCTCCGCTTATGATGTCGCGAACACCGATACGCTCCAGACTCTCAATCGGAATAAGAACTTCAATATCGCCGACAGGCATTTTCATTACAAAATACTGCTTAATTTCGCCGAGAATATCCCTGTCCTCAACCGATGTAATAATACCTGCGCCGTGCATGGGATATAAAACCCGATCACCAATAGTGTACATAATAATCCTCCTTGATGAAGAGCAGACGCTCCCCATATACTAATTATACCAAATTTAATGTTACAATTCAACGCCCCCGTATTTAACAATAATGTTACAAGCTTGACGATTCGCTATATTTATGTTATACTATTTTGAGAGGTGGTGCGTATGCCATACAGAACAAAACAAAGGGAGCTTATTGCCGGTTTTTTCAGAGAAAACACCGACCGGCAGTTTTCGATTAATGATATTTCGGATAAATTTTACGGTATCATAGGAAAAAGCACGGTTTACAGGGAGGTTTCGAGGCTTGCCGATGACGGTTTTATAAGAAAATATCCCGATTCCGACGGTGGATTTTTGTATCAATATGCAGGCGAGCACTGCCATGAGCATTTTCATCTGCGCTGCATAAACTGCGGAAAAATCGTACACCTTGACTGCCATATGATGAACGGTATCTGTGCCCACATTAATGACGAACATGATTTTGAAATAGATATGTCGCACACGGTTCTTTATGGGTTTTGTAGGGATTGCAAAGGAGAGAATAAAAAATGAAAAAAATACTGATGTTGGTTTTATGCCTGGTGATGTGCCTCCCCGTAAGGGCGTTTGCTTACACATTCCCGAGCGGATTTTTCGATTTGAACAATAAATACATATCAGCGGCAGACAGCAAGGATTACCGCAGTATGATACAGTACGGAACTAAAATTATAAATATGATGCAAAACGAACCGGACTGTGACGAAAAACGGAATGTAATGATTTCAAGATACAACGGTGTTTCTGGGGCGTATGAGGCGCTCGGCGATTATGATTCCGCAGCGGTCTGGTACGGCAGATTTTATAATTATGCGATTCAGTTCGGCGATAAATACTATGATTATACACGCCCTGCGCACGATAAGGCGCTTCAGTATAAATCAAGCGCCGTTATGTTTACCGACGGCGGTGAAGATGTTTATTACGGCGCAAGAAACGAAAGAAAGGACGGCGTTCTGTACGGCCTTTGTTCGGACAGCGCTATCCGTGATGAAATGCCTGACGAATCGATGATTCTTTTGTATCATGAGCTTGGGGACTCGGTTTCCGGCTATGAAAGACGCATCATGCAGGAGGCGCAGAGCGGCGGTAAGGCTGTTGAGTTTGCGCTTAACTGCAAAGGCGAGGGTGACGATATAGCAAATATCAGCTCCTTTGGCGGAAACCTTGCTGAGATTTCTTCGTTCCTTTTAGAGTTTGATAGCGTCCCTGTATACCTTCGTTTTGCAGCTGAATTTGATGTGTGGACCAAGCCTACCGACCCCGAAAGCTTTAAGGCTGCTTTCAGGTTGGTATCAAATTATTTTAAGGGCCAAAATGGCAATATTGCTATGGTGTGGAGCATGACGCCTTCCGCTTCATGGGGAGTTAATATCGATGATTTTTATCCCGGTGATGACGCTGTGGATTGGGTAGGCACAACGCTTTACTCGCAGAAGTATTTTAAAGCGAACAAAAATTCTCCGGCTCTCGATACGCTCCTTTTCAAGTGCGGCGACAGCTCAGACCCTGTTCTTGCAATACATGATTTGGTAGAAAAGTACGGCTCCAGAAAGCCGATTATGATTTCCGAATTAGGAAGCGGTCATAAACTCATGTCAACCGGTGAGGACACGACCGATTTTGCCCTTGCAAGGCTGAAGCAGATGATGTATTATATTCCGATGGTTTATCCGCAGGTTAAGCTTATGGCTTATTTTGACAGATACATTGAAGGTTCAAACGAAAAGTCTGATTACAGGCTTTCAAACAACGATGCGCTTAAAGCAGAGTATGTGAAGGCGGTTAAAAAGTACAGATTTGTACAGGGTAATTTTGGCGGAGAGGCTAACGGAAGCGTTTTCAGAGCACTTGATAAAAATAATGGCGTTGACAGGGTATTTCCGCTTTATTGCTATGCTCACAAGTACGGCGCCGAGGCACGGTCAGTAACATATTTTGTTGACGGTGTTTATGCCGCAACTTCAAATGAAATTCCGTTTGAGTCGTATATTGACCTTTCAAAACTGCCGGGTTCAAACCACTCTGTTAAGGCGGTTGTGCTTTTCTCGGACGGAAAAACTGTTGAAACCGAAAATCAGGTTTCGCTTTCCGGTGCGGTGAGCGGAGATATAAGCGTTGAAATATCGGGAAACAATGTTGAATTTGACTCTTCTCCGCTTATTTGCAGAAGTCGTACGATGGTTCCGATGAGAAAGATTTTTGAGGAACTCGGCGCAGATGTTTCGTGGGACGGCGAAACGAAAACGATTACCGGCACAAAAGGTTACAAGACGGTAAAGATGACTGTCGGAAGCCGCTTTATGTATGTTGATGGCGAAAAGACCGAGCTGGATGCCGTTCCGATTATTGTTGA
This sequence comes from Clostridia bacterium, assembly GCA_034186235.1. GTDB lineage: Bacteria > Bacillota > Clostridia > HGM11514 > HGM11514 > CAKSKB01. Next base: position 19,417 of record JAXGBA010000112.1, read on the forward strand.
CGGCAGAACTCTTGTGCCGGTTCGTGCTATAGCGGAAGGCATGGGGTGCGAGGTTTCGTGGAACGATGAAACAAAAACGGTTGAAATAGAACCGATTTAAGGAGAGATACATATGATTTTTGAAGAAAAGAGCAGCGGTACCGTAACAGAAAAGCTCCAGGCGGCGATTGACCGTGCGGCGGAGCTTTCGGAAGAACTTGTTGTAAAGCCCGGGGTTTATGTTGTAGGCACGGTTTTTCTGCGAAGCAACCTTAGGCTTAAACTGGAGGAAGGCGCGGTTATACTCGGGAGCGAGGAGTTTTGCGATTATTCCGACAAGGTTGACCTTTTCACAGACGCAGTTGACCACCAAAGGGGCAGAAGCCTTATATACGCCGACGGGATTTCCGGTGCGGAAATAAGCGGCGGCGGAATTATTGACGGCAGGGGCGGATGCTTTTCTACGAAGCACCCGAATCATGAAGAAAGGCCGTTTTTGGTGCGAATACTTAATTCAAAAAATATAAAAATCAGCGGAATTACGCTTAAAAATCCGGCTGCGTGGACGCTTCATATGCTCGGGTGTGAAAATGTTTCGATTAAGGGGCTTTATATTCACAGCCGTGTAAATGCGAACAATGACGCAATTGATGTTGATTCCTGCAGAAATGTCAGGATTGAAAATTGCCGTATTGACAGCGGCGATGACGCAATATGCCTAAAATCAACA
>JAXGBA010000113.1:0-11452 GCA_034186235.1 Clostridia bacterium
CAATCGTCCACCCGAAGGGACTTATCGGCGAGACGGCGGCAAAGGCGCTGCTCGGCGGCGTTAAGATAAACAAAAAATTCATTCCCGAGATTAAAGAAAGGAAATCGGTTAAAAAGATTTAATGTATTATGTGTATATATTACGCTGCGGCGACGGGTCGCTTTATACAGGCATTACCACGGATGTGAACCGGCGGCTCGATATGCACAGAGGGCTGGTTCCGGGCGGTGCGAAATACACCCGTGCAAAGGGGGTTGTGTCGGTTGAGGCGGTCTTTGAGGCGGAAAGCCGCTCCGACGCATCAAAGCTTGAGTACCGAATAAAGCATATGTCAAAGCAGCAAAAAGAACGCCTGATAAAGGGGAACAAAGATGACTAACGAGGAAAAATACTTTATCTCCCACACGCACGATAAATGCAGGGAGTGCATAAACAAAAATATGCTGACCGAAACGGGCTTTCTCGGGCTTTCGGAGCAGTCGCTGGTGCTTTCGGAGAGGTATGACTGCGAGTATCGGCTTTTCGGCGGATTTGACGGTGCCGAGAGGAAAATGCTGTGCTTTCTGCCGGAATATCCTATTGCCGATGAGGATTACGGAATTGCGGTTCTCGATGTTAAAAGTTCGGCAAAGACGCCTCTTTCGCACAGAGATTACCTCGGAGCGCTCATGTCGCTCGGAATCAAAAGGGAAAGTATAGGCGACATAATCGTGGCAGACGGCGGTGCACAGATTATTATAAAAGAAGAAATTGCAAACTTTCTGCTTTCAAATTTATCAAGAGCCGGGCATACATCTCTCGAATGCGGAGTTTTGCCGCTTTCTGCGCTCAATGTCGGTGAAATTAAATTTAGAGAATTTTCAAAAACCGTTGCTTCGCTCAGGGTCGACTGCGTTGTTTCGGCGGTTTTCAATATGTCCAGAACCAAAAGCTGCGAGGCGGTTTCATCGGGCCTTGTATTCGTGAACGGCCGGGAGGTCTTAAAACAGTCGCTAGAAATAGAACCCGGCGATAAAATAACCGTAAGGCGCTGCGGAAAAGCTGTCGTTACCGATACCGGCAAAATTACCCGAAAGGGCAGAACGGTAATTTCAGGCAAAATTTACATTTAAGTTACATAACTGCCGTTTATTTTTCAGAGTGTTTACATAATCATTACAAGTTTTGAGTTATCCACATTTTACGAGGTCAAAAAAGCCCCGAAACTCGGGTTATTCACAAAGTTATGCACTTTATCCACATTTTACGGAGCTTCAAAAAACGGCGGATTACGGTGAATTTAGGTTTACATAATATAATTATCAACATTGTTCTTGACTTATATTTGCATTAATGATATAATTTTTATATATCGATAAAACGGAGATGTTAACATGGGTGAGTCAAAAGGGTTTGATGTTACAGAAGGCCCTTTATTGCTTAAAATATTCAAGTTTTCGCTTCCGCTTATGGCGGCCGGTATGCTTCAGCTGGGGTTCAACATGATGGACTCGGTCGTTGTCGGCCGATTTGACGGCAGCCGTGCTCTGGCAGGGGTGGGTTCGACAGCCACGATTATTAACCTTCTGGTTAACGGGCTTATCGGGCTTTCAATCGGCGCAACGGTTATGATTTCGCAGTCAATCGGTTCAAAGGAATTTGAAAAGGCCGGCAAATATGCCCATGCTTCGATTGCGATTTCGCTGCTGCTCGGCTTTATTGTCGGGGCTTTGGGATTTTTTGTTGCCGGTCCGGCGCTGAAGCTTATGAAGGTTCCAAAAGAGGTTTTGCCTCTGTCACGCCTTTATCTTAAAATCTATTTTGTCGGAACACCTGTCATGATGCTTTACAATTTCGGCAGCGCCGTAATGCGTACGATTGGCGACACAAAGCGCCCTATGCTTTACCTCGGCGCCGGCGGAATTATCAATATTCTGCTCAATCTTCTGCTGGTTATTGTTTTTAAGCTGTCGGTTGCAGGGGTTGCGATTGCAACGGTTATTTCAAACTTTGTTTCGGCGGCGCTTGTAATGCGCGATTTGCTCAAAACCGACACCTGCTGCAGAATTTACATAAAAAAGATTGGCTTTACAAGAACGGAACTCGGCAGGATCTGCGCAATAGGTCTGCCGGCGTGTGTGCAGTCGGCGATGTTTTCGATTTCAAATATTATAATGCAGTCGTCAATTAACAGCTTCGGTGCGGCGGCAATCGCAGGCAACACCGCTTCACAGAACATCGAGGGCATACAGATGGTCGCAATGGACGGTTTTATGCAAAGCTGCATAACCTTCGTGGGGCAGAACTACGGCGCAAGAAAGCCGCAGAGAATTTTGAAATCGTGGTTTCTCTGCCTTGCTTCCGCTTTCGCTCTTGAAATCGTGTTTGTTGCTGTAATGCTTCCGCTGAGGTTTATTGCTATCGGATTTTTCATTCCGAATGACCCTGCGGCGGTGGATTTTGCGTCAAAGCGGTATATTATCATGTGCACGATGCACATCTTTGCGGCGGTTATGAACATCACCGTAGGTGCGCTCCGCGGGATGGGCAAGTCGCTTCTTCCTATGCTTCAAAGCATTTTCGGTGTGTGCATTTTAAGACTTATATATGTTTTCGCATATTTCAGATACCATAAAGATTACATGACGCTTATGGCAATTTACCCGGCAACTTGGTTTCTTACCGCATTTGTGCTGGTTATAATGATGATTGTATGTTACAAAAAATTCAAAAACAAAATTCAAATGAATGGAGATTTATCATGAAAAAAATTCTTGCGGCGGTCATTGCCGTCACTGCGCTTACGCTTATAGGCTCGGCGGTTTATGCCGACAGATACAAAGGTTCCGAAAGCCGTATAGCCTCATCGGGTTCGGCGGTTCTTTTGAAAAAGGACGATGACTCGCTCTGGGGCTGGGGATATATAGGATATAAGGGCGAAAACGGAGATTTGCTTTCTCCCGAAAAGCTCTTTGACGATGTAAAAAGCTTTGATGTCTGCGATAAAAACAATTTTCGTGACAGCGTTATGAACACCTTCGGCGTGCTTAAAAATGACGGTTCGCTTTATACCTGGGAGGGCGAGAATGCGCCGGTTAAGATTGCGGACGGCTGTATAAATTTCAAAATGAGCGCCGATGGCTTTTTGTATCTTAAATCAAACGGCGACCTCTACGGTGTGGGCAATGCCTCGCTTTGGGGCATCGGCGGTGCGGTGTATTCTTCGCCGATGCTTGTTGCAAGCGGCGTTTCGGAGCATGATTCGGTTTGGTTTGCGGACGACTCGAAAGCGGCAGTCTACAACGAGGTATATACGGAAGGCGTTAAAACCCGTGCGCTCTTTGCCGGAATTACCCCCTCGGGCGATGTTTTTACGGAGTATGTTCCCGATTATTACTATACTCTCGATTTTAATAATCACGGTCAGCTCGGCACGGGTGACGCTGTAGCCGTTTTCGGGGCAAATCATGTTGCATCAACCGCCGTTTCGGGAATTTCGGTCGGCGGTGCGGTTCTCGGCGAAACAACATATTCGGATATTGTTACCTATATAAATAACTTTGCGATTCCTTCGTTCAACTACAGGGGCTACACATTCATCTGCGCCGAGGACTTGCAGAATTACGGCTTCGATGTTGAGTGCGACAGAGTGCGAAACACCGTTACGCTTAACCTTAATCATAACAAGATTATTCAGTATCCCGTGCCGGTTGTGCGGTGCGCACCGGGCGATATCGGCAAGCATTATTTCAATGTTACAACCACTCCGACAAAGGCTTACATAGGCAACTTCGGGTATCAGATCGAAGCGCTCGGCGGAATTGAAGGCTATACGCTTATTAACATTCATAACCTTCTTGCCTGCGGTGCGGAAATCTCGTGGGACGCCGAAAACAGAGCGGTTCATATCGATCTTGCGCAGCTTAATTCTTCGGAAGTGCCGTGGGGGATTTTTCAATGAAGGTGAATTATCAGCTTATGCTGGATAAACAGCTGGAAAATCTCGGCAGCAGAAAAAAGCTTCTGCTTCACTCGTGCTGTGCACCCTGCTCGACTTATGTTCTCGAATATCTAAGGGAGTATTTCGACATAACGGTTCTGTACTACAATCCCAACATCTATCCTCCGGAGGAGTTTTACACGAGAGAGGCGGAACAAAAAAGGCTTTGTGAAAAGCTCGGAATTGCAGAGGTTTCGGTTGGGTATGACGAGGGAGAGTTTTACAAAGCCGCAAAGGGGCTTGAAGCGGAACCCGAGGGCGGAAAGAGATGCCTTGAATGCTTCAGGCTTCGTCTTTTCAAAGCGGCGGAATATGCCAAAGAGCACGGTTTCGACTTTTTCACAACCACGCTTTCGATAAGTCCGCACAAAAATGCGGAGGTTCTGAATGAGGTGTGCTGCGAAGCGTCGGAAAAATACGGAATTCCCAATCTCTGGGCGGATTTTAAAAAGCGGGGCGGCTACAAGCGTTCGTGCGAGCTGTCCGAAATCTACGGAATATACAGGCAAAATTACTGCGGATGCAGATTTTCTTTAAGGAGTACGGAAAAATGATTACTTACGATATTTTTAAAAACGGCTGTAACAGTGTATTCACAATGAGCTATGACGACGGCAAAATTGAGGACCGCCGCCTTGTGGCGCTTATGAACAGGTACGGAATAAAGGGCACATTCAACCTCAACAGCGGAAGGCTCGGAAAGGAGAATTTCGTCTGTGCCGATGAGGTAGGGGAGCTTTATAAGGGGCACGAGGTTGCGGTGCACACCGTGACGCACCCCTTCCCGAACCGCTGCACACCGGATACGATTTACAAGGAAATCGCCGGCGACAGAGCAGCGCTTGAACGCCTTGTCGGCTATCCTGTACGGGGAATGGCTTATCCTTTCGGCGCATACAGCGACCAAGTGATTGAAATCGCAAAAAACTGTGGAATTGTTTATTCGAGAACAACCCAATACGGCGGATTTAATGTTCCGGATGATTTTATGCGCCTTAAATCGACCTGTCATCATAACCTGTTTGCGGAAAATATCAATGATTTTGAAAAACTTATTAAAAGTCCGTGGAGAAAGGGGCTGTGCTTTTATGTCTGGGGGCACAGTTATGAGTTGGACAGCGAAGAAAAATGGGCGGAGCTTGAAGAGTGCTTTAAAAGAATTACCGCTCTTGACTGTATATGGTATGCAACCAATATTGAGCTTTGCGACTATCTGACGGCACAGAAAAACCTCAGAATGACATATGATGAGAATGTAATTGAAAACCCGTCAAATATCGATGTGTGGATAAGAAAAGACGGAAAACCCGTCAAAATCCCCAAATGTTCATCGGTAAACCTGTAAAGTTGATACATAAATGCTATTGCATTTTTATGCAAAAAGTGCTAAAATATATACATATTTATAAATCGGGTGATTTGTGTGAATGTAGAAAAAATTAAAGAGCTTGATAAAAAATATTTTATGAATGTGTTTGGCGAGCGCACGAATGTGTGCTTTGAAAGCGGTGAGGGAGCGTACCTTTACGACACTGAAGGAAAGCGGTATCTCGACCTTTTTGCGGGAATTGCCGTGAATGCGTTGGGGTACGGTGACAAAGAATTTACCGATACCATGTGCGAATTTATGAAAACGCATGTGCTTCACACCTCAAATCTTTACTATGTTGAGCCGCAGAGCCTTCTGGCTGAAAAAATATGCAAAAATTCGTGTGCGGACAAGGTTTACTTCGCAAACAGCGGAGCGGAAGCAAACGAGTGCGCAATAAAGCTTGCGAAAATATATCAGTACAAAAAGGGCAGCGGAAAGACTAAGATTATTTCGCTTAATAATTCGTTTCACGGCAGAACTCTTGCGACCGTTGCCGCAACCGGGCAGGAAAAGTATCAAAAGCCTTACCGTCCTCTTGTCCCGGGGTTTGTGCATATAGACATTAACGACACCGAAGCGCTGCGCCGTGAATTTGCGGGCGGCGATGTTTGCGCCTGTATTGCAGAGCCGGTTCAGGGGGAAAGCGGTATTCATCCGTTGACTCATGAGTTTGCGCTTGAGATGAGAAGGCTGTGTTCGGAAAATGACGCTTTGCTTATTTTCGATGAGGTTCAGACCGGCATGGGCAGAACGGGGAACCTTTTTGCTTATCAGACAATCGGTGTTGAGCCTGATGTATTCACACTGGCAAAGGCATTGGGCGGCGGTATTCCGATAAGCTGCTGCTGCGCAAAGGATTTTGCCGCAAAGGCTTTTGAGCCGGGCGACCACGGCGGAACCTTCGGCGGCAATGCGTTTGCGTGTAATGCCGGGCTGACGGTTTTTGACATTATCGAAAAAAGAGGTCTTGTTGAAAATTCAAGGACTGTCGGCGATTATATCAAAAATGAGCTTATTAAACTGAAAGAAAAATACACGATAATTGCCGATGTGCGCGGTTTCGGGCTTATGATAGGCATCGAAACGCCGAAATTCAAAGAGATTATAGCAAAGCTTCTTGAAAGAGGCGTGGTTGCGGGCTCTGCAGGCGGCTCGGTAATAAGGCTTGTGCCGCCGCTTATTATCACAAAGGAAGACGCAGATTTGTTCCTGCGTAAATTTACCGAAATACTGGAGGATGAAGATTTATGAAGCATTTACTTTCGATTCACGACCTCAGCGTTGACGAGGTTGAAAAAATTCTTGATACCGCAGCCGACCTTAAGGCGAAGCTTAAGGCGGGTATCGAGCATAAAATCCTTGCGGGCAAGTCCATGGGTATGATTTTTTCAAAATCATCCACAAGAACCAGAGTTTCGTTTGAAACGGGGATGTATCAGCTGGGCGGCCATGCGCTGTTCCTTTCCTCGAATGATATTCAGCTCGGTCGGGGCGAGTCAATTTATGATACGGCGAATGTCCTCTCGAGGTATCTTGACGGAATAATGATAAGGACATTCAAGCAAAGCGATGTTGAAGATCTGGCGAAATACGGTTCAATCCCGATTATAAACGGTCTTACCGACCTTCTGCACCCATGCCAGGCGCTGACGGATATTTTTACTGCGTATGAGCATAAGGGGAGGCTCAAAGGGCTTAAGCTTGCATATATCGGCGACGGGAACAACATGGCTCATTCGCTCATGTATGCCGGCGCAAAGGTGGGAATGGATGTTTCCGTTGCATCGCCCGAGGGCTATGAATGCAATGCGGAAATAATAGAAAATGCCAAGGCGGACGCAAAGCTTACAGGGGCGGTCATTGATGTTTCAAACGACCCCGAAAGCGCTATCAAAAACGCCGATGTCGTTTACACCGATACATGGGTAAGCATGGGTCAGGAAGAGGAAAAAGCTAAGAGAATTAAGGATTTTGAGGGCTATACTATTGATGAAAAGCTGTTTTCTCTGGCGGATTCCGAAGCGGTGTTCATGCATTGTCTTCCGGCTTACAGGGGCTATGAGGTGACGGAAGGCGTTATTGACGGACCGAACTCCGTAATATTCGATGAGGCTGAAAACCGCCTGCACGTTCAAAAGGCGGTAATGGCGCTCACAATGGGTGATTGAGGTTTTTAAGATGAAAGGCATAATTGTCCGACGTGCAAAAAATGAAGATATTCCCGAAATAATGCGTATTGTTCGTGAGGCTTTTCTGATTTATATGGAAAACGGGGCTCTTCCGAGCCCTCCGACCGCTCTTTTCGAAACGGAAAGCGAGGTTTTGGAGGATTTACGCAAAAAATGTGTGCTTGCTGCGGAGAAAAACGGCAAGCTTTCGGGGACGCTGCGCCTTGATTTTAAAAACAGCGGGGCTTATCTCAGCCGTTTTGCGGTCGACCCGTCGCTTCACCGCAGCGGAATAGGCAAGGCGCTGCTTGGTTATGCCGCCGAGGAGGCTTTGAAAAACGGCTGTACCGAAATTTCGCTCCATACCTCTCTTGATGCAAAAAATCTTGTCAGGCTTTATAAGGCAAACGGTTTTAATGTGTGTGAAATCAACACATCGAGAGGATACAGGCGTGCCAAATTAGTGAAAAATTTATAGTTGACAAATTGTGCCGTGTATGATATACTGAAAATAGATTAGATGAGAACAGATAAGAATTGACGAGACAGACGAGCTGAGAACAGGTGTAGTTTTATAATTTTGTATTTTCAATCTCAGACCGTATGTTGTCTGAGATTTTTGTTTTTCTCCAAAATAAAGTTTAAGGAGTGTATTGACATGGAAAAAATCCCCTACAAAATTTATCTTGAAGAAAACGAGCTTCCGAGGAAATGGTACAATGTCCGTGCGGACATGAAAAACAAGCCGGCGCCACTTTTAAATCCCGGCACGCTTAAGCCAATGACTCTCGATGAGCTTTCGCAGGTTTTCTGCCGAGAGCTTGCCGAGCAGGAGCTTAACGATACCGACCGCTACATCGATATTCCCGACGAGATTGTCGATTTTTACAAGATGTACCGTCCGTCACCGCTGGTGCGTGCGTATTGCTTGGAAAAAAAGCTCGGTACGCCGGCGAAGATTTATTACAAGTTTGAAGGCAATAACACAAGCGGCAGCCATAAGCTTAACTCCGCAATTGCCCAGGCTTATTATGCAAAAAAGCAAGGCCTTACGGGAGTTACCACCGAGACCGGTGCGGGGCAGTGGGGAACGGCGCTTTCTATGGCGTGCTCGTATTTCGGGCTTGACTGCCGCGTGTTTATGGTTAAGGTTTCGTATGAGCAAAAGCCTTTCAGGCGTGAGGTTATGAGGACCTACGGTGCGTCGGTTACTCCTTCTCCCTCAACTCTTACAGAGGTCGGAAAGAAAATTCTTGCCGAACACCCCGGAACCAACGGAAGTCTCGGCTGCGCTATTTCGGAGGCGGTTGAAACAGCGGTTACCCATGAAGGCTACAGATATGTTCTCGGCAGCGTGCTTGCACAGGTTTTGCTGCATCAGTCGATAATCGGGCTCGAAACAAAAACCGCACTCGATAAGTACGGCATAAAACCGGATATTATTATCGGCTGTGCCGGCGGCGGCTCTAACCTCGGCGGACTTATCTCTCCGTTTATGGGCGAAAAGCTCCGCGGGGAAGCGGACTACAGATTTATTGCGGTTGAGCCTGCGTCCTGCCCGAGTCTGACGCGCGGCAGATATGCGTACGATTTCTGTGACACCGGTATGGTTTGCCCGCTTGCGAAGATGTACACTCTCGGCAGCGATTTCATTCCGTCACCCAATCATGCGGGCGGCCTCAGATATCACGGTATGAGCTCAGTTCTTTCCCAGCTTTATGATGACGGACTTATCGAGGCAAGGTCGGTTGAGCAGACAGCTGTTTTCGAAGCGGCGGAAACCTTCGCAAGGGTTGAAGGTATTCTTCCTGCTCCCGAAAGCAGCCATGCAATCAGGGCGGCAATCGATGAGGCGCTCCGCTGCAAGGAAACCGGAGAAGAAAAAACGATTGTGTTCGGTCTTACCGGGACGGGTTATTTTGATATGTATGCTTACGAAGCCTACAATGACGGTAAAATGACAGATTATGTACCGACTGATGATGAGCTTAAAAAATCCTTTGATAAAATGCCGAAAATAGACCTGTAAAGTTTGACACGACAGCGTTTATATGGTATACTGATATTAACAAAAATACAAAAGAGGTGCATATTTTTGAAAACAAAGAAACTTGTAACTGCGGCGCTTTTTGCCGCAATAATATGTGCGGTGACGTTCTTCCCGAAGGTTCCGTCCGTCAACGGATATCTCCATTTGGGCGATGCCGTAATCCTTATGGCGGCGTTTGTTATGGGACCGCTGTACGGCGCCGCCGCTGCGGCAATCGGCTCGGCGCTTGCAGACATTATTTCGGGATATGTGATTTTTGTTCCCGGCACATTTATGATAAAATTTCTTACGGCTGCGGTTGCGGCGCTTGTGTTATCGGGGCTTAAAAAGACGGCTCCGAAGCTCGGGTTTGTAAGCTATATACTCGCCGGAATAGTCGGAGAAGCGCTTATGGTTTTGGGATATTTTGCTTATGAGGCTGTTATATACGACGTGCCCGGAGCTGCGGCGGGCATTGTAGGGAACCTTTGCCAAGCGGCGGCAGGCATAGTTGTTTCTACGCTTATAATGATAACCGTAAAGAATATAAAGAAAGCTTAATAAAACAATACCCGAAGGTTTTTCAAAGCCTTCGGGTATTCTTTTATTTGCGGAAGTATGACGGAGTCTTGCCGGTATACTTTTTAATCATTCTGCAAAAGTAGCTCATATCGGTTATTCCAACATTTTCGGCTATTGACAGAAGGTCAAGGTCGGTGTTGGCAATCAGCTCGCAGGCAACGCCGGCGCGCATTTTCAGTATATACTGTTTTGGAGAAATTCCAATGCTTTCCTTGAACGAGTGCGAAAATCTGTCAACGCTGAGGCCGCACATTGCAGCGTAATCACGCACCGATTTGCTTTCCGCAAGTTCATTATACATTCTTTCGCATATTTTATTCATATTGTTGGCGTTTTTGATGTCAGTATGATTTTTCCGGTAATGGTTCAGCCGCCCCGCCTGCATAATAAATTCATGCAGAACGGCCGAACACACTTCCTCGTGCATTGGTTTTTTGACGGTGTATTCTTCGCACATTCTCGTAAAAAGATTATCGAGAATACCGCTTAAGCCCACGTAAGTAACCCGTTTTGTAAGCTTTGCCGAGCGCAGAAGCTCGCCGCAGCCCCTTCCGCAAAAGTGAATGTAGCATGATACCGTGCGGTCACTTCCGAAAAACCTGTACGACTGCCGCTCAAACGGCTTATACAGTATAATATTTCCCTTTTCGACCTTTCTTGAAACGCCGTCTTCGTCTATATGGCAGCAGCCGTTTGTTATATACAAGATGTGCCAGTCGCTGCGGCCCTGCTCTCTTAATGTGTGAAATTCCTTTTGATATACTCGCTGTGTTGCACAGCTGTTAAGTCTTAAAAACTCCGTGCTTGTACGCTCGGTGGAAACGACCATATTTATCACCTTCAATTATTATTTTATACCATAATTGCTCTTTTGTCAACAGCAGATTTGTGCTATAATTCGGCGATAAAATCAATTGATTTTTAACAACTCGTGTGGTACAATAATCGCGAAAGGAATGATATCATGAAAAAATTCGCTTTTATCGGCGCAGGGAGCCTTCAGTTTACAACCAGCTGTTTAATAGATTTGCTTCATTTCGAAGCGTTTTATGACAGCGAAATTTATCTTATGGACATAAATCCGGTTTTTCTCGAAAGAATAACGGAAATCTGCAAAAAAATAACTGTGGTTATGAATAAGCCGAATTGCAGGATTATCCCGACCGCAAGCCGTGCCGAAGCGTTAAAGGGCGCCGACGGTGTGCTGTGCACGGTGTTCAACGGTGATGTGGATGTGTGGAGGTACGACATTGAAATTCCAAAAAAATACGGTGTTGATATAAATGTCGGGGATACGAGGAGCGTATCGGGAATATTCAGGG
>JAXGBA010000114.1:0-17392 GCA_034186235.1 Clostridia bacterium
GTATCGTCAACACTTATGAGGGAAAAATCGTCCGGGATTGTAAATTCTTTTGCTGCGTCGATAAGCTTTTTGGCATAATAGTCCGAGAAGCAGAATACCGCCGTCACGCCGCTTTGAAGTGCGGATTTCAGCTTATCTCCGACATTTTCGGAATCCAAAATATCGATACAGGAAGGCATAACGCTCTTGAAGCCCTCTATTCGTGCCTTCGCAACCCTGTCGCCCTCCCTGAAATACACAGCGGCGGACTTGTGACCGAAACGGTCAAAATAAAGCGCCGCAAGGCGGCCGGCTTCAAATTCGTCCATCGTGACGGATGAGCCGTCAATAAAATCATACACCGTGTCAATCATGACATACGGAATATTTTTTTCGCGCAAAAGTGCAAAAGCGGCTTTAAGCTCATCTCTGCCAAGCTCCGTTTCGGGGCTGACTTGAACAATCACGCCGTCAGAGCCGTTTTGTGAAATACTGCGGAGGATTTCGCAAATTTCCCTCCACGAATCCTTCGTGTCCGACGCTGCCAGATCCGCATTGCCTTCCGAGAGAACGCGGCTTATGCTTTCTATATAATAAGGAATAAAATAGTAATCTGTTATGTTAAGAAGCACATCGATTTTCTTTCTTTTAAGACCGTATGTGCAAAAGCTGCCCTTTCCGTGCCGCTTTGCGATAAGCCCCTCGTTCACCAAAATTCCAAGAGCCTCACGCACCGTAAGCCTTGCCGCACCGTACTTTTTAATCATAACGCTTTCACTGTCGAGCATATCCCCCGGAGCAATTTTTCCGGATTTAATCTCCGCCCGCAGCAAATCCGCAAGCTGAATATACACGGGAGTTGCCGAATTCCTGTTAATCATAAAATCACCTACAGTAATTATACTATATTTTCCGCAAAAAATCAAGTATTGACAAACAGGGAATAATAGTGTATAATCAACTTGTACAGATAAGTTAAGGAGGCAACGCTATGCGTGAAAAACTAAAAAGAGAAATCAGAGAAAATGTTAAAAAAATCGACACGGCAGAGATCAAATTCACATCGGTGCTCGAATACAAAGCCCTTGCAAGGGGCAACGTGTGGTCGGACGCAATCCAGGCGGCGATGGACGAGAAAAAATCGGTTTACATACCCGATATGGGCGGTGAAATCGTGCTTGATTCCGCAATTGTCATGGACGGCGGCTGCAACTTAAAGGTAGAAAAAAACCAGAAAATCCGCATTGACAAAAGTGTCAACACCTGCATGGTGAGAAATCGAAATATCGCCGCAGGAAATCATCAGTACACAGAGCAGCTCAGCCCGGACGAATACATAACCGTTTCCGGAGGGGTGTGGACGACAAGCGGAAACACACGCTGTTCAATCGACAAGCATAACAGCATAATCGGCAGCTGGGGCATATTTGATTTTTCAAATGTAAACCACCTGAACATCACCGATGTTTCGTTTGAGGACAGCACATCATATGCAATCCACATCGGCAACTGCCATGATTTTTGGGTTGATAACATTTACTTCAGCAACTACCACAAGGACGGAATTCACATAAACGGTCCGACGAAATACGGCATAATAAGCAACATTTCCGGGAGCGACCTCGGCGACGACCTCATCGCAATGAACGCATGGGATTGGTACCGGGCGGCAATAACCTTCGGCAGCATCGAGAATGTGCTGGTTGAAAATGTGGCAGGTGACAACAATGAGTTCAGGCTGCTCACCGGGCGGAAAATCTATGGAAACAAAACGACGCACGACTGCGCAATAAGAAACTGCGTGTTTGAAAACATCACCGGAATTTACACCTTCAAGCTGTATTATCAGCCCAACTGCTGCAATGTAAATTACAAATCGAGGTTCGATTCTGCGGAAAATGTCGGGGAAATGGAGAATATTTTCTTCAAAAATGTAAGTTTTCCGCGGCTTCGCGAATCGGGGTTCAACAACATTCCGATTTATGGACTTTTTGACATTTTATCCGACATAACGGACATTGAATTTGAAGATATTTCGGTTGCGCACAGCCTCTCCGAGCTTGATAAGATGCACATTAAGCTTGTCAGCGTCGGACCGATTTCGGCAACCTATAAGATAAACGATAACCCCTCCGACTGGGGCGACTTTTTCGAGCCGGATATGTGCTGCACCTGCCGTGACATCCGCTTTAAAAATATCTCGTTTGACGGAAAGTGCGAAACGGACAAGGATAATATTATAAGAGAAGTTCACCAAAAAATAAACCCCGATTATCCGAACACCACACCGCGCGGCGGCACGGGCTTCGGAAAAATCGAAAATGTAACGGTTGAATAGACAAACGAGAGTCGAACCCTTAATGCCTTATGACGGCAAATTTTTGTCCTTTTCGGCTTGTCGTCATTGAAAGGCGACCGCCTATCTGCTTTCTCCGCACCAAAAATGACTAAAAGTTTTCACGCCATAAGGTGTGCGCAGTTTTTATCGAGCCGATTTTTCTCAAGACAAGCAAGCGAACGCAGTTAATACGGTCGTATTATCAAGTGAGTTTGCGCAGTATTGGGGAAAATCAGCCGATAAAAACCATTAAGGGTTCGATTCTCGTTTGCCTAAATCGGAAGGCGTTCGCAGCCTTCCGATTTTCCGTTCCTCTATTTTACAGGCTCACACCATTCGGTTGATGTTTCCTCGCCCGGAACTTCAACCGCCAGATGCGGCACGGCGAATATGCCAGTTGTTGCGGCAGCCCGGCTCAAATGTAACATTGAATATCCCACCTGCTCATTCGATACCGGCGCAAGATAGCTTTTGCCCGAAAAATACTTTGCAAAAGCGTCGTTCGGCGCCCTGAGAGCATCTCTGCCTGCGGTCTGAACAATCTTTTTCATATTCGTATTGCTTTATGCAAAAAAGCGCCCGAAGCTTAAAATCATCGGACGCCTTTAGGCAATATCGTTATATATTTATCTTGTTTCGTTCTATACCAACAGGCTGATATGGGAGGTCTTTTCTCACCGCCCGTCGCTTCACGCAATACTCGTTCAGTCGCTGCTGATTTACGCACTGTCCTGTGCGGTATCCGCCGTATTTTACAAGATACTGAAAAGAATTATTTAATTATTCTTACCTTTATAACTCCATCGATTGCGGAAATAACATCTTCCGTATCATCGGGCGCCGTACCGGCAACATCGATTATGGAGTATGCAATATCGCCGCGGCTCTTGTTTGAAAAGTGCTCGATATTGATATTCTTATCGCCGAGAATTGCGGAAATATGGTTAATCATATTGGGCACATTCTTATGAAGAACGCAGATTCTCACATCGGTTGTGCGAGGCTCGGAAACACACGGGAAGTTGACGGAATTTATAACATTTCCGTTTTCAATATACGCCTTGAGTTCCTTTGCCGCCATAACCGCACAGTTATCCTCCGATTCGGGCGTGGAAGCACCGAGGTGCGGAATTGCGATAATGTTTTCAACGCCGATGACCGAAGCATCCGGAAAATCCGTCACATAGCAGGAAACCTTGCCTGACTCCAGCGCTGCCTTTATATCCTCGCTGTTTACAAGGCCGCCCCTTGCGAAGTTAAGAATTCTCACGCCGTCCTTCATCTTTGCGATAGACTCTTTGGAAATAGTGTTCTTTGTGGAATCGTTAAGCGGAACATGAACCGTAATATAATCGGAAACCGCATAGATTTCGTCAAGAGTTTTAGCGTGTTTAACCGCTCTTGAAAGCCCCCATGCGCCGTCAACGGAGATGTAGGGATCAAAGCCGATAACCTCCATTCCGAGTTTAATCGCAACGTTTGCGACCAGAATGCCTATAGCGCCGAGGCCTATGATTCCGAGTGTTTTGCCCTCTATTTCAGGACCTACAAACTGGCTCTTTCCTTTTTCTACAAGCTTTGCAGCATCGTCCTTGCCGGCAAGGGTTTTTGTCCAGTCAATGCCCTGCGCAATCTTTCTTGAAGAAAGCAGAAGCCCCGCAATAACAAGTTCCTTAACCGCATTTGCGTTGGCACCGGGAGTGTTAAAAACTGCGATTCCGGCTTCCGTGCACTTATCGAGCGGAATATTGTTAACGCCCGCTCCCGCCCTTGCGATTGCGAGTACGCTTTCGGGAATTTCCATATCGTGCATAGCGGCGCTTCTCACCATAATAGCGTCGGGATTTGCAACGCTGTCAGAGCAAGCGTAATTTTCGGTATCGAGCACGCTGAGTCCGATTTTTGCTATCTTATTTAATAAAAGAATATTTTTCATTTCAAAAACTCCTTATTTATTTTCAAGCTCAAACTTCTTCATAAATTCGATAAGGCTCTTTACGCCCTCAATTGGCATAGCGTTATAAATCGACGCTCTCATGCCGCCTACCGACCTGTGGCCCTTAAGATTTACAAAACCGGCAGCTTTGGACTCCTTAACGAATTTTGCGTCAAGCTCCTCGTTTCCGGTTATAAACGGAATATTCATGAGCGACCTGTCTTCGGGCACAACCGTTCCCTTAAACATTGCGGAATTATCGAGATAATCATAGAAAAGCTTTGCTTTTTCGCGGTTAATCTTCTCAATTGCGGAAATTCCGCCGAGAGATTTGAGCCATTCAAGAACAAGCATGCACATATAAATCGTGTATGTCGGAGGGGTGTTGTACATAGAACCGTTATCGGCATGGATTTTATAATCGAACATTGTCGGGCAGCTTTCGGGAGCATGACCGATAAGGTCGTTTCTGATTATAACAACCGTCAGCCCTGCAGGTGCCATATTTTTCTGTGCACCGGCATAAATAAGCCCGAACTTTGTAACATCAAAATCCTCGGAAAGTATGCAGGACGACATATCCGCAACAAGCGGAACATCGCCGGTATCGGGAATCGTGTGATATTTTGTACCGTAAATCGTGTTGTTCATCGTGATGTGAACATAGTCTGCGTCTGCCGAAAACATCGACTTGTCAACCTTTGGTATGTAAGAAAAAGTTTTGTCTGCGCTCGAGGCAATGATATTCACTTCGCCGAACTTCTTCGCCTCGCTTGCAGCCTTTTTCGCCCACTGGCCGGTAATAACCGTGTCCATCTTCTTGCTCTTTGTCATAAGATTAAGCGGAACCATCGCAAACTGCGAGGACGCACCGCCCTGCAAAAAGAGAACCGTATAATTATCCGGAATATGCATAAGCTCACGCAGAAGCGCTTCCGTATTATCTATAATGGCCTTGTATTCCGCCGAACGGTGGCTCATTTCCATAACGGACTGACCGCTGCCCTCATAATCGAGCATCTGCTCTGCGGCTTTTTTGAGCGCCGCCTCGGGGAGCATGGAAGGACCTGCGGAAAAATTATAAACTCTTGACATTTTGATATTCCTCCAATTTCGGATTAGTTATTTTGATTGCAATATATTTATTATACACCTTTTGTTCCTGTCGGTCAAGTGCAAAAACGAAAAAATCAACCGTTCGGTGATTAATCTCTATAATTCACAAAAAAATCAACCGACAGTTAAGTTTTTTAATCAAAATTGTTTTCGGAATTTGTCTTTTTTGCAGTCTGTAATATATTGTAATATATTTTTCACATTTTTTTGACATATTTTTTATAAAATAACTCTTGCAAAATTGCGGAATTTGTTGTATAATAGTGAGGTCATGCGAAAATATTATTTAAGAAAGGACCTTTTTGTATGTCAAAAACGGCGATTGACGGCCCTTCCGGAGCCGGGAAAAGCTCAATAGCAAGGGCGGCCGCAAAAAAGCTCGGCATGATTTATGTCGATACAGGCGCAATGTACAGGGCGGCAGGGCTTTTCGCACTTGAAAACGGCATTTCGATTTCGGATAATCCCGAAGGCGTAAAGGCACTTTTGCCGAAACTTGACATAAAATTGGGTTACGAAAACGGAGAACAGAAGATTTTTCTTTCCGGCACCGATGTTTCGGATAAAATAAGAACTCCAGAAATATCCCGTGCGGCGTCCGAAATATCCGCAATTCCCGAGGTTCGCAAAAAGCTTGTCGATTTGCAGCGCAGGCTTGCGGCAGACATTGATGTCATAATGGACGGTCGCGATATAGGCACGGTTGTTTTCCCCGATGCGGAGGTTAAGATTTTCCTCACGGCAAGCCCCGAGGCAAGAGCGGAGCGCAGGTTCAAAGAACTTTGCGGGAAGGGCGAAAGCGTTACCTTTGACGAGGTTCTGCGTGATATGAAAGAGCGTGACGAAAACGACATGACCCGCGCGGCATCGCCCCTGAAGGCGGCTGAAGACGCAGTTTTACTCGACACTTCAAAGCTTGATTTTGAAGCTTCGGTTGAGGCGGTTTTAAATATTATTAATGAAAAGTTGAGCCGATAAATTATGTTTTATAATATTGCAACGGCGCTCGTGAGGGCGTATTTAAGAGTGATTTTCAAGGTCACTGTGGAAGGTGAAGTTCCGGAAAGCGGAGCATGTATTCTCTGCTCGAACCACACAAGCTACTATGACCCCGTTGTTGTCGCCGCTTTTTGCGGACGCAGGCTTTCTTTCATGGCGAAAAAAGAGCTTTTCAAGAATAAGCTGTTCGGCTTTCTCATTAAAAAGTGCGGCGCTTTCCCGGTTGACCGTTCAAAGGCGGATATCGGGGCGGTTAAAAAATCGCTTTCAATACTGAAAAACGGCGGCGCCATGCTGATGTTCCCGGAAGGCACAAGAGTTAAAGAGGGCGATTCATCTGCGGCAAAAGCCGGAATGGTAATGTTCTCTCATAAAACAGGCGCACCGATTATACCTGTCGGTGTGAAGTCGGATTTCAAGCTTTTTTCAAAGCTTCATATAACATACGGAAAGCCGATTACACTCTCGGAATATGATGGCAAAAAGCTTTCGTCCGAAGAAATGGCTGACATTGCGGCAGATGTTCTTTCGCAAATAAAGGCAATTGCAAAGGATTGATAACATGAAAATCGAGGTTGCAAAAACCGCCGGATTCTGTTTCGGCGTCAACCGCGCAGTAAATATGGTTTACGATTCTTTGGGTAAATATAAAAACCCGGTCACGCTCGGCCCTATCATTCATAACAGGCAGGTTGTGGACGATTTGGAGAAAAAAGGGGGCAGGGTTATCGGAAATGTTTCGGAAGCTGATAAGTCTTCCACAGTCATAATCCGCGCACACGGCGTCCCGAAGGCTGACTGCGATTATCTCGAAGCCGCCGGGATTTCATATATAGATACCACATGCCCGTTCGTTAAAAAAATTCACAATATTGTCAAAAAACAGTATGAGGCGGGCGATAAGATTATTATTGCGGGCGACAGCTTACACCCCGAGGTTATAGGAATCAACGGCTGGTGCGAAAATTCTGCGGTGATTATATCATCGGCGGAAGAACTTACGGAGGACCTTCTCGGTTTGCCGTCGGCTTCGCTTGTTTCCCAGACAACGCTTGACCGCTCCGTCTGGAAACAAATAATATCAAAGATTACGGGCAATAATATCAAAGTATTCGATACAATCTGCAGCGCAACAAAGGAGCGCCAGGAAGAAGCCGAGGAAATCGCAAAACGCTCGGATGCAATGATTGTTATCGGGGGGCAAAACAGCTCCAACACCAAAAAATTAGTATATATATGCAGCCGTTTCTGTCCTGCATATCATATAGAAAGCGCAGACCAGCTGCCCGGAAATATCGAGGGTGAAAATATCGGTATTACCGCAGGGGCTTCAACTCCGGCGGATATAATTAAGGAGGTTATTCAGACAATGACAGAAGAAAACACAAATGTTCAGGGCGAACTCAACTTTGCAGATGAGTTGGAAAAATCTTTCAAAACTTTAAATACAGGAGATATCGTAACGGGTACGGTTATAGGCGTTACCCCTACAGAGGTTTATGTTGACCTCGGCGCAAAAGCCGACGGTTTCATACCGGCAGATGAGCTCGGCGTAGCTCCCGGAACCGCTCCTGCGGATGTCGTTAAGGTTGGCGACGAAATCGATGTTTTCGTTGTAAGAGTTAACGATGTTGAAGGTACAATCCAGCTTTCCAGAAAGAAAATTGCCAACATGAAGGATTGGGAAATCATGAAAACGGCAATGGAAGAAGAAACCGTTCTTGAAGGAAAGGTTCTCGAAGTTGTAAACGGCGGTATGATGATGCTTGTTAACTCTCTCAGAGTTTTCATTCCCGCATCGCTCGCAAACGACAGATTTATGAGAGATCTCACACCCTTAATCGGAAAAGAGCTTCCTCTCAGAATCATCGATGTTAACCCCAGAAGGCATAAGGTTGTAGGTTCGGTTAAGTCGGTTCTTGCCGAAAGACGCGCCGCTCAGCTCAAGGAAATCTGGGAAAATATCGAAATCGGCAAAAAGTATAAGGGCGTTGTTAAGTCGCTCACACAGTTCGGTGCATTTGTTGACATCGGCGGAGTTGACGGCCTTATCCACATCAGCGAACTTTCCTGGAAGAAGATTAAACATCCTTCCGAAATTGTAAATGTCGGCGATATAATCGACACATTCGTTATTGACTTTGACAAGGAAACCGGAAAGATTTCTCTCGGATACAAAAATCCCGAGGACGATCCGTGGAAAAAGGTCGAAGCAATGAATGTAGGCGACATCGTTAAGTGCAAGGTTGTAAGGCTTGTTCCGTTCGGCGCATTTGTTGAAGTTGTACCGGAAGTTGACGGTCTGGTACATATCTCCCAGATTGCCGACAGACACATCGCAAAGCCCGGAGATGTTCTTGAAATCGGTCAGGAAGTTGATGCCAAGATTCTCGAAATCGACCTTGAAGGACCCAAGAAGAAAATCAGCCTCAGCATAAAGCAGGCTGCAGAGCCCGTTGCGGAAGAAACTACAACAGCGGAAACAGCTGAAGAAGCTGCTGAAGAACCCGCAGCAGAAGAATAAATTCTATTGATTGTTTGCACCCGGACAGCCGTGGTTATCCCACACCCGGGTGCAATTTTCTTAAAGGAGGTTTTACCCGTGAAAAAACCGGGACTTAAATTTTTTGCGCTTGTATTTTCCGCAGTCTTGGCACTGACAATCCTTTCGGGGTGCGGCTCAGACAGCAATACGGTGTCAAACGCCAAGTATACCGAACCGCTTTACTATGCCGAAAACGATACTTACGGCTATTATATTTATGAGGACCACGCAGAGCTTAAAAAGTTTTTCGGAACTGCCACACTGGAGGTAACAATCCCTTCCGAAGTGCCGGATTCAAAATCGGGCAAAAACTTACCGCTTACCGTAATCGGCAAAGGCTCGTTCAATGCCGACAGCGGTGTGCAGACGATTAACATACCCGATTCCGTTACGGAAATACGCTCGGGCGCTTTTCATGACTGCCTGGGGCTTGAAACCGTCAACTTCGGCAAAAATGTCAAAAAGATAGGCGCAAACGCCTTTTCCGGATGTATGGGACTTATAAATATCAACTTATCGGATTCGGTTGAATCCATCGGCACTTATGCTTTTTCCGGATGCTCCACCCTGGAAAAACTGGAGCTTAAAAATGTTAAGGAAATAGGCGATAATGCGTTTGAAAAATGCATAAGCATGAATACTGTTTCGGGAGGAGAAAACCTTAGCCTTGTCGGAAAAGACGCTTTTTCGGGCACTCCGTGGTTTGAAGCGCAGACCGACGAATTTGTTACAATCGGCAAATCCCTTGTAAAATACAACGGTAATGCGGCTGAAATTGAGCTCGACGGCAAAATCGAAGGTATATCAAATGTGTTTGCAGGGAAAGACAATATAACGAAAATCAACATGCCGTCCGTTAAATTCATCTGCAATAATGCCTTTACGGGCTGCACGGCGCTTTCGGAGGTCAATCTTTCGGACGATGCCGAGTTTATCGGCTGCGGTGCGTTTGAGGGTACAGCTTATATGACAAATCTAACCGCTGACAAAGACGGTTTTGTTATCGTGGGTAAGGTTCTTGTTAAATATATCGGAGATTCAACATCTGTAAGGATACCAAAAGGCGTAAAAATGATTTCGGATGCCTTCAAAGGCAATGAAACGATTGTTGATATTGCCACCGGCGACTCCGTAAAGTCAATAGGACTTGACGCATTTTATAAGTGTTCAAACCTCAAAACGGTCATCATTGGAAAGAATGTTTCGAGCATTGACTCGTCCGCATTTGACGACTGCGCCATCTCGGAATTCAATGCCGGCACAAATACCTATGCCGCATATTGGGCAGTGGATGCCGGGCTAAGCAATGTTATTTACGGTTAGGTCGAACTCTTAATGCCTAAATTCAAAAGCGAAATCCTCATTCAGAGGGTTTCGCTTTTTTCATTATATCAATCCTTATAATTCCGGCAATTATCGAGCATAATGTGAAGGCTTCGCAGGCAAAGCCGGCATATGAACCCACCATTAAATTATATATGAGCCAGGCGGTGCTTGTAAAAAATATCATAATTCTCACAAAAGCCGTACTGCTGCTGCCGTAGGCGAATGTCGAAATAACTTTCGCAATTCCTACCAGAATACTTTTTGCGCCGTCCCATGTTGCAAGGCAAAAAATTATAAACACCGCACTGAAAACCACTCTTAAAATCTTTGTGTCCATCCCCTTTTCCACCATTTTTGCGAAAATAATATTTCTTGTGCTGCCCACTATGTTCATCGCTGCGCCGGTGTATGCGCCGAGCATTATATACTGAACCGCAAAAAGCGCCTCGTTGAGCGTTCTGAAAATCATGAGCGGCTTGTGGCGCTTGCACTGAAAGGACAGTATGCTTGCAATTATCCCGAGCACCCCGACACCCTGAAGCACAAAATTATAAATTGTCATCTGTAATTCTCCTTGATTTTAATATAATAATATGATACAATATTAAAAAGAGAATGTCAATAAATGTTCGATAAGTTTGAAATCGAACATTTATATGAAAGGATTTTTGCTATGAACGAACGCAGAGAGAGCATACTTGAGCTTTTAAAAAAAGAAAAAAGGCTTTCGGTTTCAAAGCTTTCAAAGCTGCTTTATGTGAGCGAAATGACCATACGGCGCGACCTTAAGGATATGGAAAAGAGCGGATATTTAAAGCGGTATCACGGCGGCGCAATAATAGACAGCGGTTCCATACTGCCGATAAACATCAGAAAATTCAGCCATTTTGACGACCGTGAAGCAATCATGAAAAGTGCGAAAAAACATCTTAAAGATTCAATGTCGGTCTTTTTGGACAGCTCATCGACCTGCATGTATATAATCCCGGCAATTGCGGAATTCAGCGATATAACAATCGTAACAAACTCGGTGCAGAATGTTTTGCTTGCGCAGAGGTACCACATAAGATGCATAATTGCCGGCGGAAATTATTACGGGCACGATATGTGCACCATCGGAAGCCGTGCCGAGGAGTTTTTGAGCGAAATTAATGTTGACGCCGCATTTTTCTCGGCGCAGGGGATTTCGGATGACGGAATCATCAGCGACAGCGACGAAAGGCAGACCGCAATCAGAAAGATAATGATGAAAAACTCAAAAAAGAACATTTTTCTGTTCGATAAATCAAAGCTTAACACCAAACATCTCTATACTCTCTGCAAAACCGATGACGCAGACGAGATTATAGTAATGTCGGAATAAAAAACGCCCCGGCAACAAATTTGTCCGGGGCGCCGATTAAAGCAGAGAGTGTTAAGCGCTGATAAGCTTTGATAAAACAACCGCTGCCTGTGCACGTGTTGCCGTGCTTGCGCCGTCAAATGCATCATCGGTCATGCCGGATACAATGCCTGCGCTCACGCAGAGGTCCACTGCCGATTTTGCCCATTCGGGCATTTCTTCTTTATCGGCGAATTTTTCAATTCCGCCGCTCTTTTCTGCCTTTTCAAGATATGTATATGCGTTTGAAATCACAACCGCCATCTCAAATCTTGTTATTGTGTCATCGGGTCTGAATTTTCCGCCAAAACCGGAGATTATTCCGGCATCCGCACACGCATTGACCGAAGACTCATACCAGCTGCCGCTTTCGACATCCGAGAACTTATCGCCCGAATTTTCCGAAAGCTTAAGCGTGCGTGCGATAAGCGCCGCAAATTCGGCTCTTGTAACCGCACGGTCGGGTTCAAACAGCTTTTCCGTAACGCCGCTGACAATTCCTGCGGAATACATTTTCATTATAAACGCCTTAGCCCAGTGAGTCTTAACATCGTCAAAGCAGAACTCCGCTTCGATGTTCGGAGATGTCGTGTCGCCACTGTATAAGCCGCCGCCGTTGCTGTTTCCGTAAGGGTTTTTGCCGCCGGAGCTTCCGCCACCGGAGCTTCCGCCGCCTCCGCCGCCGGGCTGATTATCATCGGGTTCGGTCTGCTTCGCACGGTCATAAACAACCAGCTCCGAAAGCTTTACAAGCCCCAGACCTATGCCGTCAACGCCGCTTATTCTTACGTTTTCCGAAATGCCCGAAATATCGGCAGAGGTTTTTGTTATGCCCATAAATCTGCCGTTTTCTATGAACCCTGAAAGCTTGGATTTCGGTGCGCCCTCTATCACAAACGATGCCGGCAATGATAAATCATATGCCTTATCGGCAAGCTTGACAGCCGTAATTTTTTCGGTATCGGCATTTGTCGGAACTGCCGTTGCAGATTTCGAATCACCGAAAACGGAAATTGTCACAAATTCCTCATCCGACGATATAACCGTTCCTTCCGAAATTGCAAGAACCGCATTGTATGTGCTTCCGTCAACCGTAACATTACCGCTGATTTTAAGCTTTTGCAGCGCCTCACGTGCGGGAAGGGTTATTGAAATGCCGTCCTTTGCGCTTATGTCCAGATTGCCCATAAACGGCAGAATTGTATAGTTTTTGCCCGTTTCCAAGTTCTCCGAATCTGTATTTACGGAGGATTTGAAGGCTTCAACCTCAGCCTGCAGTTTGTCATACGCATCATACTTTTGCGCATCGGTTTTTGCCGCTTTTGCATCCGAAATGGCTGCTTTGAGATTATCGTGCACAGCCTTCGCCGCCGCTGCAAATCCATCGCCTTCCGAAACTGCAGCGTCAAGCATTTCAGCTTCGCCGCAAAGCGATTTAATAAGCGAATCAATCGTTAAATCAGAGTTAACCTTAACTTTTTCTGCGGAAACCGTTTCGCCCTTTGCGCCGTTTTTACTTATCGGCGTAATTTCCGCATAGAGATATTTTCCGCTGTAATCACCTGTGAGAGAAGTGTCGTGTTTGCCTAAAATCTTTTCAAAGCTGCCGTTTTCGCTGTCGCTGACGAACCAGTCAACCTTTGAAATGCCTTCGGGTGTGCCGGCATAATCATAGCGTAAAGCCGGAACGCCGTTATTAACGGTTATGTAAGGCAAAGATACGGAAGGCTTTCCGCCGTCTGTATCGGCAGTCGAACCGATTGCGCCAAAATCAATTGCCCGGAAATCCGGCGCTGATTTTTTAATTTTGTCAAGACCCGCTTTGGTAAGCGTAAAATCAGTTCCGTAATTTTCAAAAATACCGCTTGATTTCAGTGAAATATAGTTGTTTTCGTCAACCGCCTTGCTCCACTCGTGAACGCCCGTCGAGGAGCTTACACCTTCAAACACGGCATTGTTCGTAAAGGAATTCGTATAGTTCGGAGCATATTTTGCAGCAAGCTTTTTGAGCTGCTCGTACTGCTCGGGAACCTTCGGGTCAAGGTCTTTTGCCTCGTCCCAGAAGCCGCATTCAAGAAGCTCTACATAGGGTTCCCACTCGGTATCCTTGCAATAGTTTTTCCACGCATCGGACACCTTGAAGTTCTCGTCAACAATTCCATTATTGATAAGATAAGCCTTCCAGCCGAGGCTGCTTGCATATTTATCAAAAAGAAGGAGGAACCATCTGATTTCCTGCCAGTTCT
The DNA here is from genome assembly GCA_034186235.1 of Clostridia bacterium. Classification (GTDB taxonomy): domain Bacteria; phylum Bacillota; class Clostridia; order HGM11514; family HGM11514; genus CAKSKB01. Next base: position 13,867 of record JAXGBA010000114.1, read on the forward strand.
TGGTGTAATAAGGCTGCATTTCCGCTGCGGTTGACCATGTCTGGAACTGCACCGCAAACGGATTGTCAACAAAAATGTTGTTTGAAACCCTCATGTACTGACCGCCGTGCGTCTTAATCGAGAAATTCTGACCGCCCATGGAGGTCGGGAGGGTTGCCCTATAAAACACATTGTCGTGAATATAAGGACATATTGCGCCGTCATCGGCAAAAATCGCCTGCGCCCAGCCGTTTGCGTACTTTGACGCATGGCTGTAAAAATAGTTATGGTCGATTTCAAGACCGATTGAAACGGGGGTTCTGCCGAGGTAAATCGAGCCCATATCACCCGTCCAGCGAGTGCCGTTGTGGATTGCATTGCCGGTAATTCTGTGACCCATACCGTTTGTTGCTATGAGGTCGCCGTCGGAATCGCCTATATCGCAGTTTTGAATGGTGTTTCCGAAGCCGTTGAGAATAACCGTGTGCCCGTATGCGCGCTTCACTGTGCCACATTCTCTGAAAATCGAGTTTTTAAGCGTGTTGTTTGCTTTCGTAACGGTTTTGGGGTCGCCTCCGTTTATTGAAACAAACCCTACCGCACCGTCATACGCAAAGCAGCCGTCAAGAGTATTGTTTTTGCCGTCAATGCTGCTCATTGCGTTAAAGTGCTTGAAGCTGCAATTCTTAAGCGTTATGTTTTCGGGTGCGTTATAAAGCGAAAAAGGAGCATTCCGCACGCACTCAAAATCAATGCCTTCTATGTTGATGTTGCTTGCGCCGTTCACCAGCAGCAGCTGACTTTCGGAAACGGGCAGAACAACCTCGGGGGTTTTATCGCCGTAGGGATAGAAATAAAGCGTTTTCGTTTTTGTATCGATATAGCTTTCGCCGGGGCAGTCAATTTCCTCTAAAATATCATAGAACCTGAAAAGACCGTCCTTCTGCGGATAATAATTCTCTTTTGCGGGCATGGTTACAATATTGTTTTCTACCGATGAAATCTTGTAGTCCTGATATGTCCAGGTTGCGCCCGAGGTCATATGACCTACCGCGCGGACGCCCGACACGTCTGCCCAGCGTGATGCGTGCTCAGAAACATTTTTTTCAAGGGTGAGGGTTGTTTTATCGTCCGAAACCGCAGTGATTTTCAGTTCGTCCTCATCCTCGTTCGGCCACTGCGCACGCTTCAGGCTCTGACCGTTCACGACCGGTCTTACCTGAGTTCTGAAAATGGTTGCGCCGTTGCCCATTGCGTCATTATTATGCGAATACTCGGGAATTTCGGGAATTTCGGAATAATACTTCCCGAGGTCGACCGACAAAAGCTTTGACTTTGCCGCACTGTCATAAATCCTGCCGAGCACAGCCTCATCAGTAACCTTTTTAACCTCGTCCGACGGAACGGTTTTGCCGCCCGTGAATATAACCTTTTCGCCGTTATACGCAGCATAGGTTACGGGGTGGGCTTTTGAGCCGCTGTCCTCGCTTGTAAGAGTGAATGCGGAATTTCTGTAATACTCGCCTCCGCGGATATAAACCGTAATATCGCAGTTTTCGGCGTCGCCGTTGGCAATAAGGCTCCTGACCTTTGCTCTTGCGCCCTCAAGCGTTGCGAAGGGAGCGGTAATCGTTCCGCTGTTTCCATCACTGCCGTCAGCCGCCACGAAAAAGTCGATTTCGGCAGGCAGTGTTTCGCTGCCGCCCGTATAATATTCCTTGCCTTCGACGCCGTCAATATCGGTCGGGATAACAACTGCACGGACATACTGCCCCGCGCCCGTACCGTCCGCCGTAAAGGTCTTGCCGTTTGCTCCGCGGATTGTCGTCCAAGCTTCCTTATCCTTTGAGTACTGCCATAAAACAGTCGTTTCGCCCTCGCCGTATTCGCTTTCAAAGGTATATGAAACGCGATACTCTCCGCCGGAAACATTGATTTTAAGGTCCGAAACCGCAGGAACCGTTCTTTTTGTCGCAATTTTCTTGGAATTTGATACAAACTCGTCACACTTTTTGTTTGTAGCCTTGCTTGAAGGCTGCGCCTTAAAGCGGACGTATTTGCCGACAGCGTCGCCGGGGATTTTATAATCCTTCTCATTTGAAGCGTCGGTCCAGTTTTCGTTATCCTCCGAAAGCTGCCACGTGTAGGAAATATCTTTCAGAACGCCGTCCGCATCGGAAACCGTGCAGTCGGCTGAAACCGTACCGTCAGCCATCGACGCACCCCTTACCGAGCCGCTTTCGATAACGGGAAGCTCGGGGTAGATTGTTTCCACTATCTTAAAATCGTCAATCCATACCTTGTCGGCTGCCGAGGTAAACAGGAAGAACACCGCAATCGTCTTTGTTGACGGCGTTTCCATGCTCGGCGACGCCCTGAAGGAATACGAAACCTGCTGCCATGCAGTGCTCATAGCGCCGACATTTCTTATGCTGTTATCGTACATTGCGGTGCTTGCTGCGTTGAACGGGTCGCTCGCTTCGATACCGAAAAGCCAGCTTGCACTCGAGGTTGCTTTAACCTTGTAACTTACGGTGTAAACCGCACCCCTCTTTATAGTGAGCTGCTTTTCGTAGCGTATTCTCGACTGAACCGTAGCCGGAGCAACGGAAAGCGCACCGTCATCTATTGCCCTTGTTCCGCTGCCGTTTATAACATTCGACCAGTTCGCAAAGGGATTTTCGCCGTTGAAGTTTTCATCGACGATTGTCTGAACCTTATTGTAAGCCGGGTCTGTTACTTCTTCATCGCCGGGGTCATAGCCTTCGGGAAGCTTTTCCGTCACGCTGAAATTACCGAGATAAAACGCAACATCGTCATAATTTACGGCGTCGTTTCGTCCGTTTGAATTAACCTTTATGTACATATTGCTCGTCGCAACAGACTTAAGCGGTTTGCCCTCGGAATCCTTAAGGTCGGTAACGGTGAAGGTGTAATCCTCATAGTGCGTTGCCCAAAAGCTTCCGTTTCTGTAGCCGAATTCGGAAACATCCTTTACCTCGTTTTCATACGGCTGGTCTTCCCTGTTGCTTTTGAACTTAACCGAGATTTTGTTTGTTCCCACATTGAATATGAGCTGCTGACCGCCCGAAATGTTTGTACCCTTGTAGTCGTACTTAACGGTGTATGTTGCGCCGTTTACGAGGGTTGTGCCGGGGTTGTAGCGGAGGCTCACGAAAGGCCTTAACGCCTGACCGCCGCTTGTCGGGTTAAGATGAGTGATTTTAAGAAAGCCGTCATCGGTTACAAGAGCCTTTCCCGACCAATTTGAAATGCTTGAAATCGTCCAGTTGCCGAGTTCCGCTTCGGTGAAGGACACGCTTATGTCCTTCGCCGAAACAGTCATGCCGGAAATCAGCATCACAAACGCAAGCAGTAGTGCCAATGTCTTTTTCATAGAATTCTCCTTATTCGTAAATAACGGGTCTTATTGTGTATTCCGTTCCTTCAACGATTGCGCTGCCTATAAGCCTTACGGCAATTGCCAAACCGGGCGCAGCATCGCCGCATTCAAGCCTTAATGTGTTCCCGGAAGCCGGGTCGGTTA
>JAXGBA010000115.1:0-7739 GCA_034186235.1 Clostridia bacterium
ATCCCTTCATTATATTATATCCCCTTGCAACGAACTCGCCGTCAACATTATCGGGGAGGTCCTCGCCGGTATCGGGATCAACGATTTTGCACTCAACGCCGAAAATCGGTCCACCGACGGTATTTACACGGGTTTCGATTGAATCCGTTGTTTTGCTCATCGTAGTTGCGGGCGAAGCCTCCGTCTGACCGTAAGTTATGCAGATTTCGGGCATATGCATTTTCTCGATAACCTCACGCATGGTCTGAATCGGGCAGGGAGAACCTGCCATAATACCGGTTCTCATATGCGAAAAGTCGGTTTTTTCAAAGTTCTCGTTGTTCATCATAGCGATAAACATAGTCGGAACGCCGTGGAAACAGGTGATTTTTTCCTTATTGATACAGTCAAGCCCTTTGCGCGGCGAAAATGCCGGGATAGGCGACATCGTTACGCCGTGGGTCATCGACGCCGTCATCGCAAGCACCATGCCGAAGCAGTGGAACATCGGAACCTGAATCATCATTCTGTCCGCGGTTGAAAGGTCCATGCAATCACCGATAGCCTTGCCGTTGTTTACAACATTGTAGTGCGTGAGCATAACCCCTTTCGGGAAGCCCGTTGTACCCGATGTATACTGCATATTGCACACATCGTTTTTACTTATCGCCGCCTGACGCTTGTAAACCTCCTCAACCGGAGTTTCCTTTGCGCGCTCAATTGCGTGCTCCCATGTGCAGCAGCCGGGAGCCGAACAGTCAACCGTGATAATGTTTCTGAGGAATGGCAGCCTTTTTGAATGAAGCTGCTCATCGGGCTTAAGGTCTTTAAGCTCGGGGCACAGTTCCTGCATGATTTCAATATAATTGCTGTCTTTATACCCTTCAATCATGACCAAGGTATGGGTATCGGACTGCTTAAGGAGATACTCCGCCTCGTAAACCTTGTATGCGGTATTTACAGTAACCAAAACCGCGCCGATTTTGGTTGTTGCCCAGAAGGTAAGATACCACGCCGGAACATTTGTTGCCCAGATTGCAACATGGTCGCCCGGCTTAACGCCCATGGAAATCAGAGAACGCGCAAATGTATCAACATCATTGCGAAATTCGGAGTAAGTTCTTGTGTAGTCGCAGGTTGTGTATCTGAAACAATATTGGTCCGGGAACTCATCAACCATTCTGTCCAGAACCTGCGGAAATGTCAAATCGATAATTGTTTCCTTCGGCCAAACATATTTACCCTTACCGGAAATGCTGTCGTAAAGCTTATGACCTCCACCCTCGGTACCGAGATATTTCGCCATAAAGTCAACAAATTTAGGGAATATGATACCTGCATCGCAAAGAGCCGGATTCCATCTTTTAACCCACTCGAGCGTTATATAACCCTCGTAGTTAATCGAGCGGAGCGCAAACATAATATCGTCAATCGGGATATCGCCTTCGCCCATGATTTTGTATACAATGTTTCCGCCATCGTTTACCGAGTCTTTAACATGAACATGCTTTATGAAAGCACCGAGATTGGTAAGGGTTGTTTCGGGCTTTTCTCCGAAAAATCTGTAAGGATGATGAATATCCCACAGTGCCGCAACGTTGTCGCTTGCGATATCGCAAAGGAGTGACGCAAGCCTTGAAGTATCCGCATAAACACCGTTCGTTTCAACCAGCATCGTTACGCCGCACTCTTCGGCAATCGGAACAAGCTCTTTTATTCTTGAAACGATAAGCTTATCGTCAACTTCGCCGTCGGGGGCGGCGTCCAGATCCGCCAAAATTCTTACATAAGGCGCACCGACTTTTTCGGCAACCTTGATGTAGCTTATAATTTCCGCCTTGTTTTCGTTCCAGTTCGGAAGCTTAACGCACCCGCCTGTTGCAAGACAGGGAATCTCAATTTTCAGCTTATTCAGTTTTTCCGCGGTTTTTTCGCATCTTTCGGGGGAAAAAGGAGAATAAGCCTCGTCTTCGCGGATATGCCTTACTTCGATACCGTCAAAACCGAGGTCTTTTGCCATGGAGAAAATATCCTTCCAGTCATAATTGGGGCAAGCAAGTGTTGAAAATGCGATTTTCATAAACTTTTGTCAATCCTTTCTTTTGTTATTATAAAAAACGCCTCCTGCAAACAATGCAAGAGACGAAATAAATTCCGCGGTACCACTCTTATTGGTTAAGATAACCCGACTTTACAGACATCAATCAATGCCCTGCCATGATAACGGCGGCAAACCCGTCCCTGCTTACTTAAATTCGGCGGGAGGCTCGGGGGTGAGTCGCATATACGCACTAAGCTCTGTCTTGCAGCAACCGACAGCTCTCTGAAAGCTTATGCCTGCGTAACGCTAATCCCTGTCAACGCTTTATGCTATTATTATAGCACACCTTACACCTGTTGTCAACATCAATAAAATTACAAAAGCACAGCGCCGATTGCTGTGCTTTTGTGCATTTTTACTATTATTTATTTGCCTTTTCTACCACGACAGGCTTTCACATAGCGGGGTCACGCCGTCCCAAAGCATAAGCTTTGTATTTCTGCCCACTTCCAGTCCATCGAGGGGTATTCTGTTTGTTCCTGCGGCGATTGCCAGTTCAACCCTGCGGAGCGTAAACAGCTGACCCGCATCGGTATAATACGCCGCAATCAGAGTTGCGCCGAACGCTTCCGGTGCTTTTACCGTAAGAATACCGTTATCGTATGTCATCGACACTTTATTTATGCTTTCAAGTTCCGACAAGTCCACAAAAACTACTCTGTCGGAATTGTTTCCGATATCAAGTTCCGTGCTGTCGGTTGATGCGTCAATATATATTGCGCGCTTTCCGTCGTCTGTGCCGAGATATTCCGTCGGCAGCCTGAATGTGAATTTTTCGGCCGCACCGATATTTATGCTGTTTAATGACAGCGTATCCAAAGGCGTTCCGTCCGCAGCGGAATCACAAATTTTAAGCTTTACATTTTCGGCGTTTTCAAATCCGATATTCCGGACATAACCCTCCAATATCACGCCGTCTCCCGATTTAACCAATTTTGCATCCTTTATTGCAATATCGGCAAAACCGACTGTCAGTTCCGCCGTATTGTTTTCCGTGTTGTTTTCCTCAAAATCGCCCGATACTTTTACAGTAATCTTTTGTTTTCTGAAGCCCTCCGAAACAGTTATCGGCGCTTTAAGCATTTGGGTCTGCCCGGGCTTTATACTGCATGAAATATTACCGGAATACATAACATTTCCGCTTTCATCCGTAATATCTGCCCTTATATCGGTTATATCGTTTCTACTGTTGTTTGTTATGTCAAAGCACACATCAACGCTGCTGTTTTCTGCGATTTCGCCGTCAAGGTAAGCGGTATCGTTTAAAATAATATCACTGTATCCGAAATTGCGCACAACTTTAAGCTCCGATTTGCCGTAGCCGCCCTTTTCGCTGTCCTTTACCTCAACAAGATTAAGCGCAGCGGTGAGGGTTCCGTCACTGTCAAGCATTGCGGAATAATCTCTTATGTAACGGTTGTATTCCGTAAGCTGCGTCCATTCGCCCCATTTTCCGCCTTTATATTCGTTTTGGTAAAGTTCATTTGTAAAGCCTGTCGGCAAAAGCGAAAGCGCAATTTTTTCATTGCCGTTATTTATAACCGTAATGTCGGATATTTCGCCTATTTCTTCCGTTTTTGTGCCGCCCGTTTCCGAATTGTATGTATTTAAGTCCGTGCCGGAAAGATAGTAAATCTCGTTTCCGGAAACCTTAAACGCAGAACTGTCGTTGCTGCTTTCGCCGATTTTTTTGCCGTCAAGGTACAAAACCGTCTTGCCGCCCTCGCTCGCCTCATATACAATGCCGCCGTTTTCGGTCAGCTTAACATCGTGCAGAACACCCGATATTGAAGCGGCCTCTGTTATTTTGCCCCATGCGCCGTTATTAAGCACGCGCTTATATATGTAATTTGTACCGCTTGCAAGCGTATAGTCTTTTTCGGAGTTCTCCGCCCATACGGCAGTGACGGTTCCGTTGTTTTCCGAAATATCGTAGAGCATTTCGCACCTGCCGTTGCCGCTTTCGGAAAGAATTTCCGGCGCGCTGAAACCGCTGCCGTCAAAGCATGTGTAGCACACATCCATGTGCTGCATAATGTCATCAAGATCAACGCTGCCGCCGAAAGCCTTGTCGGCACAACCCCATATAATATATACCTTTCCGCCGCTTTGGCAAACCTGCGGCATATCGTTATATCCTATGTTTGACACCGCAATTTTCTCGGGACTCCACGAATTATCCGCCGGATTGTATATGCTGTAATACATGGAGGTTCTGTCAGCATCGGCTTTTGCCCGGTCGTCATCAATCCAGAGCATCAATTTGCGCCCGTCCGGCAAAAGCGTCAGCTGCGGTGTGCTGTAGGGGTATAAATCCGTTTTATCAAAATCATTGCTGAGGCTCATAAGCGCAATTCTGCTGCCGTAATCACGTGGAAGAAGCTTAAATTCGGATTTATCGATTGTATATTCGTCAAACAATGAGCCTGCGCCAAGACTTTGGAGAGATATGTCTCCGTCCCGCGGATAAAGCACAAAATCACTTCCGAGCTGCCACTCCTTATCTGCCCCCAAAGCAAGCAGCTTACCGGACATATATATGTACCCTTTTGCGCTCACCTTAAAAGGAGTGTTGGTTACTGCTCCGGTTTTAAAACTCCCCGTAACAGCCGCTATTTCAATCGGAAGCTTGCCCTTCAAACCGCCTTCAATGTAAAATTTGGCTTTTTTTGAGCCTGCACCCACTCCGACATTCACCGCCGGCTCAATTGTAAACTTTGCATTTATCGCCATGCCCTTATCAGGTCCGTCATACTTAAGCAAAATCTTACCGCTTGCGTCTACCGACAAGCCGAATGTGCCGTAAAATATTCCGCCGATTCTCGGGTCGATTGAGCCTGACGCGCTTGCCTTTAATATTCCGCCCGCCTCGCTGAACCGCCAGCTGCCGTTTTCAAAAACCATCTCACCGTAAGCCGCAAAATTGCCCTTGATGTTTAAGAATAAGTTTGACTGCCTTTTGTTCAGCTTATTATATACCGAACTGAATTTTCCGCGCGCCGTTTTGTCGTCAAGTGTGCCTTCCGCAAGTGCATGATGAAGCGATTTTAAATCATTATACGCCTTTGTCCACTCGCCGCGCCCCGAATAACTTGTCCCGGTAGATACGCTCTCGCTTATAAAATCATATCCGACGAGAAGTTGTACGCTGTTCTTTTTTTCGTCGGCTTTAAGCTGTATCTTAAAATCTCCGAATTTCAGACTGCATTTTCCGTCCAGCTGAAATAAATAAAAGTCCTTGCCCAGTATGGTGATTTTCGGCCCTTTTATCGTATCGGTTCCTACAGTAATATTGCTGAACAGATTATTTACATCTATCTGCGATTTTTCAATCAGCTCATTTCCTCCGGCATAGCTTTCGTTTGCCGTAACCTTCGGAGCGGTCTTTATTCCGGCATCATTGAATATATAATGAACCGCTGCATCTGTCAGACATTCATTACTGCTTTCTATGCTTATTTTTCCCCATTGTTCCGGCGAACCGTAATAATATACATCTTTAAGACTGCTGCAATCATAAAACGCATCCTCACTAATGCTTGTTACACTGTTAGGTATGTTTATACTTGTAAGGCTTCTGCAACCGTGAAATGCATCGTATCCAATGCTTGTTACACCGTCAGGTATATTTATGCTTGTAAGGCTGCTGCAATCATAAAACGAACTATTGCTAATGCTTGTTACACTATTGGGTATGTTTATACTTGTAAGGCTGCTGCAATCGTCAAATGCATTGAAACCAATGCTTGTTACACCGTCAGGTATGTTTATGCTTGTAAGACTGCTGCAACCACTAAACGAACTATTGCCAATGCTTGTTACACCATCCAGTATGTTTACAGCTGCAAGACTGCTGCAATTAAAAAATGCATATGAACCAATGTTTGTTACACTGCAGGGTATGATTATACTTGTAAGGCTGCTGCAACCATTAAACGAACCATCGCCAATGCTCGCTACGCTATCGGGTATTCTTATACTTGTAAGGTTTTTGCAACCGCGAAATGCACGTTCACCAATGCTTGTTACACTGCCGGGTATGTTTATGCTTGTAAGACTGCTGCAATTCAAAAATGCATATGAACCAATGTTTGTTACACTGCCGGGTATGATTATACTTGTAAGGCTGCTGCAACCGTCAAATGCATGTGAACCAATGCTTTTTACACCGTAAGGTATATTTATGCTTGCAAGACTGCTGCAATTCAAAAATGCACAATAGTCAATGCTTGTTACACTACCGGGGATGCTTATACTTGTAAGGCTGCTGCAACCGTCAAATGCATTGAAACCAATGTTTGTTACACTATTGGGTATATTTATGCTTGTAAGACTACTGCAATACGAAAATGCACAATAGTCAATGCTTGTTACACTGTTAGGTATGTTTATGCTTGCAAGACTGCTGCAATTAAAAAATGCACCAGCACCAATGCTTGTTACACTGCCAGGGATGCTTATACTTGTAAGGCTGCTGCAATCACTAAACGCTTCTTCGCCAATGCTTGTTACGCCTTTTTTTATTACTACATTTTTAATATTGGTATTATTTTCATACCATGGAGATTTATCACGACTCACACTCCAATCTGTCATCGCTCCGGTACCGCTTATTGTAAGCGTACCGTTACCGTCGAGCGTCCATGTAAGGTTATTTCCGCAAGTGCCGCTTGTTGCCGCCGACGCGGTAAACGGCACGGCGGAAATTATGCTTACAAGCATGCAAAATACCAAAAGCACGCCCGTCATTCTTTTTTTCATATATACTTCCCCTCCGTACACAATTTAATAAACAGTTCGCCGCCTAAGGCCGGCAAACGCCGCCGGCTTTCACTATGCAACGCATAACCAGTATATCACAAAATCATACATTTGTAAATATATTTTTACCAATAAAAAACAGGGGCTATAGCAAAAGCCCCTGTTAACCGATTATTTATTTGCCTTCCGAAGCAAGCCATTCGTCGAGCTGTCTCTGAATTTCATCCATAACAACCTTAAGACCTGCCGTTTCGAGTTTTTTCTGTCTTTCGGGAACAACAATTTCAGGATCCTGAAGTCCGTAACCCAAAATCTTTGTGTAATCCTGATATACAGAAGAAATCTGGGACATTTCCGACTCTACCGGAGAGGGGTCAAAGCTGAATCCTATATACGGGTCAACATCCGCCTCTTCGTTTTCCTTCTTGGTCTGTTCCCAAACGTCGTCCTCGTAGGAGGGAGCAAGATATGCAAGGAACTGGCTTCCAATCATAAATTCGGCAACATAATATGCTCCCGATTCCCTGTTCATTCTGTTGGGATTTTCGGGGTCTTTTGTGTAATCCCTTCCTTCAATGCCGTAGCAAAGGAGATTTAGGAGATACTGATCCTCAAAAAGAAGGTCAATGAGTTTGAGCGCCCTAACGGGATTTTTGCAGTTTGCGCTGATTGCGTTAAGCGTTGACTGAATTCCGTTTCTGTTAAGTATAGCCCTTGATGTGGGTATTGCGATTACATCGTAACCGTTTGTAAGCCTGAATTTTCCGTCATTTCCGGGGAGATACCTCGAGAAATTGAAATAAACCTTTTTCTGCTTTGTAAGCGCATTGGTATCCTCAAGCGTAGCAATATCAGCCGGGAAAAAGCCCTTTTCATTCCAGCGTCTTTTAATTTTGGC
>JAXGBA010000116.1:0-12532 GCA_034186235.1 Clostridia bacterium
GGCACTGGAAATCAACCCATAATTTGTGGGTTGATTTTTTTGTTTTTGTATTGTATAATCGTAACTGTGGTTGACATAACAGAGAATTTTGAAAAGCAAAATGATTCGTAAAATCAATAAGCTTTTTAATTTTTTGAAAAATTCTAAAAATTATGTAAACCACATCGGGGCAGCGGATTACGGTGACCGCTCAAAACAATCCGTAAAAAATATATTTATGGGAGGACATAGAATATGTCAAAAAAGTTTTTATCACTGGTAATGGCATTTGCAATGCTTCTCGGAATGTTCCAATCGGTTTCCGCATTTAACATTGCGGAAGATGTAAAAGGAACAGACCTTGAAACAACCGCAGCGGTTCTCGGTTCGCTCAACATCATGACAGGCGACGCCGACACCGGCAATTTCAGACCGGACGACAGCATTAAGCGTTCTGAGGTTGCCAGAGTTGCGATTTCCGAGCTCGGGCTTGAGTCGGTAGCACTCGGCAGCGAAGGTTCGAGCAAATTTGCCGATGTACCGCTCACACACTGGGGGTTAGGTTATATAAATGTAGCGGCTTCAAGGTCGCTTGTTGTAGGCGATGACGGCGTTCATTTCAGACCCGATGACCCCATTACAATTTCCGAAGCGGCTGTAATTTTCACAAAGATGCTCGGTTATGACCCCAAGGCTGACGCAGCCGGCGGATACCCGACAGGATATATGATTACTGCTGAAAACATCGGTCTTTTTGAAGGCGTTTCCCAGACAAGCGGCAACGCAACGCGTTCCACTATAGCGAAAATGGCTGAAAACGCCCTTGAAATCAAGATGATGGAACAGACCGGCTACGGCTCAAATGTACAGTTTGAAGTAACCGACAAGACCATCCTCAAAGACACACTGAATGTTGAAAAACTTTACGGACAGGTAACCGGCAACAAGTTCACCAGACTTAACGGCACCAGCTCGCTTAAGGACAACCAGGTTGAAATCGACGGCAAAATTTATAAGGATGTAACCGGTCAGGCTACCTCCCTTCTCGGCTATCAGGTAATGTATCTTGCAAAGACGAACAACAACACATCCCGTGAAAACGAAGTTATCATGGCAGTAGAGGACGCAAATGCAATGGACAGGCTTGAAATCGACGGTGAAAATGTTGTTTCGTTCACAGGCGACACCTCAAAGAAGCTTGAATACTGGAGAGATAAGCAGAGCGATTCCAAAACAAAGATTGCAAACATTGCAGAGGACGCAAAGCTTATTTACAACAGCAAAGCTGCTGATTTTGACAAAAATCTTATCAAGCCGGAAAGCGGAACAATAACGGGGGTAATTGAACTTATAGACAGCAACAGAGACGATGTTTTCGACATCATCAGCGTAATTCATTACGAAAACTATGTTGTAGATTCCACATCCGAAGCAAGCCATAAGATTTACGACAAGTATGACAAAGGATTTTTAACACTTGACCCCGATGACAGCGACATCAAGTTCTCGCTCACAAAGGGCGGAGCCGATATTAAGTTTTCGGACCTTAAAGAATGGGATGTTCTTTCGGTTGCAAAAAGCCTTGACGGCTCGGCGATCACGGTAAAGGTTTCGGAAAAGTCTGTTGAAGGCACAGTAACGGAAAAATCTAAAGAATATGTTTATATTGACGGCGAAAAATACAAGGTTGCCGAAAACTACACCGAAACAATTTCAATAGACGATACAGGCAGGTTCTATCTTGACAACTATGGCAGAATAGCGGCAGTAGACGCAACAAAGAGATTTGCAAGCAACTACGCATACCTTTACGATGCATATGAAGCTGACGCAGCAGGCAAGAAGATAACATTTGATTTCATGACAACCGACGGCAAGCTCGAATCCGTAAACGGCGCAGATAAAATGACTCTTGACGGCGTAAGCTCCAAGACCGCAAAAGAGGTTCTTGCAAGCCTTAAGAATGAGAGCGGCAAGATAGTTCCCCAGGTTATAACCTATGAGCTTAACGACAAGGGCAACCTCAAAACCGTCGATTTGGCTGAAAACATGACAGACGGCCGTATCGACGAAAAGCAGTTCACGATAAATGCAGACGCAAAAGGTCTTGAATACAAGGCGTCGGTGAACAAGCTCGGAAAGTACAATGTATCCGCATCAACGCTGATATTTGACATTCCGGAAGGTTCTTCCGAAAGCGATTACTCCGTTAAGAAGCGCGATATGCTTATAGACGGCTCAAAGTACGATGTTAAGATGTACGATGTAACCGACAGCATGACCGCAACAATCATGGTAATCACCAATTCGGCAGGTGTAATTTCCGGCGAAAACAACATCGCTGTAGTCGACAGCCTCTCCACCGTTATGAACTCCGATAAGGAAAAGGTTGAAAGACTGTACGCATATGTGGGCGGCAAGAGAATAGGCGTAAACAGCAAGAGCCTTGACTACTTTGTAAAGGGCGAGGACAGAAAGCCTCTTGAGCAGGGCGACATTATAAGATACAGCACCAACTCCGCAGGCGAAGTTGACCGTTTTGAAGTTCTTATGAATGTAAGCGAAAAGACCACCGAATTCTCTAAGGACCTTGACAGCGATACAACAATCGTATACGGTAAGGTTGAAAAGAAATTCTCAGGTTCAATCAATGTATCCGTAAACGGCGCAAACACCGCAAACTACGCAACCGGCGGCGCAACCGTATATTCTTACGATTCCTCCAAGGTTGACAGCGAAATCTCCGTTGTAACACCCGACGATATCCAGAAATACGACGAAGCCGACGCAAAGCGTGTATTCCTTAAAATCTACAAGGATGAAGTTAAGGAAATAGTTATCGTAAAATAATATAGGCACTTAAAAAGGCTGCCCGTGAGGCAGCCTTTTTTAATTCCGATTTTACTGTTGTTCTTCGGGCTTCTTACCTTCCTCGGCGTAAATCTTTTCGTATTCCGCCTGTATCTTTGACATGATTTCATCCTGCGAGTTAAGATACTCGCCCAAAACCTTTTCGACATCAATCGAATCATAAACCGACTTGTTAAGCCTTATATCCGCATCGGCGCAGAGTTTGTCGAGTTTTTCCTGAAAGGCATTTTTAACTATATTTTCGCTTATTGCCTCGCTGCTCATATATTCGTCAAGCAAGATATCGCGCTTTATAATCATATATCCGTACTGCGTTTCGACAATATCGCTTACCTGCCCTTCTCCAAGAGAAAATGCAGTTTCAATAAAGTTCTTGTCGTACGAATCATCCTTGGTAAACGTGTAGCCGTCGGGATACTTGTCATATCCCGGATCCTCGTTGTATTCGTTAATCAGATTTTCAAAATCCTCGCCATTGTCAAGCTTGGTTTTAACTTCCATTATCTTTCTGAGTGCTTCCTGCTTTTTGTCGTCGGAAACCGCCTCGTCTGTTTCGGGGTCCACCGTCATAACAAGAATGCTCTTTGCACGCACATAGTTATCCTTGTAATACTTTTTGATAACCTCCTCGGAGGGTTCACCGTATTCGGACTTGAATTTATCAAAAAGATTTACCGAATACTGCGACATCTCCGTAATATCTTCATAAACCGCAGGCGTGAGGCCGCCGGCTTTAAGCTGAAGTTCATTCATGTATTCGCCGTAAGTATCTTTCATTTTGTTGGCTCTTTCGGTAACGCCTTTTTTATCCTCCTCCGAAAGCTCAACCTTTTCGGCTTTAGCCTCGGTTCTGTAAATATGATAAGGCTTGCACTTTTCGATTGCGTCGTCAAGAGCTTTCTGCTTGTAGCTTTTGCCCGTTTCCTCATCGATTTTATCCCAGAACCCGCTTCTGTCGGACTTCACAACATCATTTGCCGCAGCAATATCGTAGGACGCCATAATGAGAAAATAGTTGAACTCATCAACCGAAACCGTCTCGCCGTTTATCGTCATAACAGCGTCTTTCGGGCCGTTATACCCGTCGTAGGTAATCCCCTTCTGGGATTCGGGCGTTTTTTTGCCGCAAGCGGTAAGCAAAACCGAAAGCGTAAGTATCAGCGCAAGTATTTTTTTCACAAATTATCAATCCTTTCCGTAAAGAACACAGCTTTAGTATACTCTATTTTTAACCGTTTTTCAACTCATTAAGACGATGTAATACAATTTTAATATTAGAAAGCGTATTCATCGCATTGCCTTCGGCGGCTCTTGTATATGTTATTGACGGTCTTGTGCCGGCAGAAACAAGAACTCTGCCTTTGAAATACCCCGCCGCAAGACTCGCCATGCCGATTGTTTCGGGAGCGGCATTTTTGAAATAAAACACGATGTTTGCACCGATTTGCCTTATTTCGCTTATCCCGACACCGGACGCAACATTTTTAAGCAGCGCAATTTCAAGAAGATTTGAAACGGCGGTGTTGTATTCGCCGAACCTGTCACGCAGTTCGTCCTCCATCTCGTTGTAATCCGCTTCGGATGAAATCTTTGCGATTCGGCTGTAGATGTCAATTCTCGTATCATTATTTTTAATGTAAGTTTTCGGTATGAAAGCGTCAATATCCAGGTCGATTGTAACATCGGATATAACGGAGGCTTCGCCCTTCTGCCGCCTTATTTCGTCCTCAAGCATCATGCAGTAAAGCTCATAACCGACAGAATCCATATGCCCGTGCTGCTGCGGACCGAGGACATTGCCGGCACCTCTTATTTCGAGGTCTCGCAGAGCAATTTTAAATCCTGAGCCGAACTCCGTAAAATCGCGGAGCGCCGCCAGGCGTTTTCTTGCGACCTCGCTTAAAACCTTATCCTTTTTGTACATAAGGTAAGCATAAGCCATTTTGTCCGACCTTCCAACCCTTCCTCTGAGCTGATAGAGCTGCGAAAGCCCGAGACGGTCTGCGTCCTCAATTATAATCGTGTTCGCATTCGGAATATCAAGTCCGGTTTCGATAATCGATGTGCATACAAGGACATCAATATTGCCTTCCGCAACATCAATCATGATTTTTTCAAGCTCGCCTTCTCTCATCTGCCCGTGCGCAAATGAAACCTTTGCGCTCGGAACAAGCTCGCTTATTCGCTTTGCCGCCGCAGAAATGCCTTCAACCCTGTTGAAAAGGTAATAAACCTGACCGCCCCTTGAAATCTCACGCACTATCGCATCACGCACAATCGACATATTCTGCTCCAGAACATAAGTTCTAACGGGGTAACGGTCTTTCGGCGGCGTGTTTATAGTGCTGATATCACGAATCCCGATCATTGACATATGAAGCGTTCTCGGAATCGGCGTTGCGGTCATTGTAAGCACATCGACATTTGTTTTAATTTCCTTAATTCGTTCTTTGTGCTTAACGCCGAAGCGCTGTTCCTCATCTATAATCAGAAGTCCGAGGTTTGGAAACTTCAAATCCTTTTGCAGTATTCTGTGTGTGCCGATAAGGACATCGATTTGACCGCTGTTTACAGCTTCAACAATCTTTTTTTGCTGCGAGGGCGTCCTGAACCTCGAAAGCATTTCGACCCTCACCGCAAAATCAGCCATTCTCTCGCGAAATGTATTGAAATGCTGAAGAGCAAGAACGGTGGTCGGCGCAAGATAGGCGACCTGCATACCGTCCATAACGCATTTGAAAGCCGCCCTGATTGCGACCTCCGTTTTGCCGTAGCCGACATCACCGCACAAAAGTCTGTCCATCGGAGAAGATTTTTCCATATCGGCTTTGACTTCCTCTATGCTTTTAAGCTGGTCAGGCGTTTCCGTATAGGGAAAGTTCTCCTCAAACTCCTGCTGCCATGCCGTATCGGAGGAAAATTGGTGTCCCTTAATACTTTCGCGCTGAGCATAAAGCTTGATAAGCCCCTTTGCAAGTTCCTCGCACGAAGCCTTGACCTTGCTTTTTGTATTCTTCCACTCCTTGCCGCCCAAGCGGTTAAGCTTAAGCTGTTCCTTACCGCCGACATATTTATGAATCATATCAAGCTGCGTTGCCGGAACATACAAAAAATCGTTTCCGCCGTACTGCAGCTTAAGATAGTCTTTGGTAACACCGCCGGCGGTTATAAGTTCCTGCCCGAGATATTTCCCGACGCCGTGGTTTATGTGGACAACATAGTCCCCCGGAGTAAGGTCTGAAATCGAACTTACGGCATTCTTTTTTGAAACCGTGCGTTTTTTCTTTCCGGCCTTCTTGAAAACATCCCTGTCCGAGATGAACACAAGGTTAAGCCCGGGGTATTCAAATCCTCCCGAAAGGCTTCCGGGGGTAATCATAACGCCCTTGATTTCTGCTTCGGGATTTTCCGAAAACTCAGCTGCGATTCCCTCGTTTTTAAGGCTTTCGCTAAGATTAAGCCCCCTTGCGTATCCGCCCGAAAACAGAACCACACGGCAGTTTTGCTTCATGTACAGCTTCAGGTCCTCGCACAGCATTTTTGTGTTGCCGTTATAAGTTCCCTCGGTTTTAACCTGAAGCGAAGCAAGCGTTTTGTACGAAATGTCAGCGC
This sequence comes from Clostridia bacterium, assembly GCA_034186235.1. Taxonomy (GTDB): domain Bacteria; phylum Bacillota; class Clostridia; order HGM11514; family HGM11514; genus CAKSKB01. The sequence continues at coordinate 6,463 of JAXGBA010000116.1, forward strand.
CGCTCTGCAAAAACTCGCAAAGCGACAGTATACAGCCTTTTGATTTACGCACAATCTCGTGATAATCCGTATAAAAATCGCCGCTGATACCGCAAAGCTCGTCACGCTCATACATCGCCTCAATGGTTTTCATCAGCTCAAAACCGGTGTTTTCCGCCTTTTCTCTGATATTAATCGGTTCATCAAACACAAAAAGTCCGGAAAAGTATTCGAAAATAAGCGGAAGGTCCGGATAAATTTCCGGTATATATTTATCGTTAGAAGGAAAATAATGCCTCTCGGAGAACTTTTCCCAATCCGGGTTGTTTGCCGCTTTAAGCTTATCCGCAATCCTCGCTGCGGTTTCGTAGTCATAAAGAATTTCGTATGCCGGCGGAATTATAATACTTTTAACCCTGTCCCCGGAAAGCTGCGTAAAGCAATCGAAGCTTCTGATTGTGTCGATTTCGTCCCCGAACATATCGATTCTGTACGGACAGTCGGATGTTATCGGAAAGACATCTATTATTCCTCCGCGAACTGCAAACTGCCCCGCCCCCTCTACCGTGTCGCATGCGCTGTAGCCTGCAAGAACAAGTTTTTTTGAAAAATCCTCCATGTCGAGTATGTCCGCCTCGGAAAGCGCAAAAGTGTAATTTTCAAGCAGCTTTTTCGGCAAAACCGGCTTAATCGCAGCTGCGGCGGTTGTAATGACGATTCCGCCTTTTCTTGATACCCTGTCCAGCACCGAAATTCTCTGAACCGTTGTTTCATTGCTCGATGAATCGAGGTCATAGAACATATATTCTCTTTCCGGGAACAACATCACACGCTCATCACAAAAGAATGTAAGGTCACGGTAAAACTGCTTTGCCGAAATTTCATCGGGCGTTATTATAAGGCATGAACGTGTGTCCGTTTCTTTAAGCAGCGAAAACAGAACATGCGCCTTTGCAGAACCGGAAACGCCCGACAGACACACATTCTTGTTTTCAAGTATTGACTTTTTAGCATCCGAGTAGCCTTCAAGCCCGTCAAGAAGACCGTAAAATTTAGGCATAGCCTCACCTCTGGTTAAAGCGGTTCATTGCACCCGAAGCGTCACCCGATACAAGCATTTCGAGAGCCGTGCAGACATCGGGAATCATATCGGTGAGCGTTTTGATATCCTCTTTAGGGAATTTGCCGAGAACATGGTCAGCAAGGTCCATTTGCGGAAACGCCTTTCCGCCCACCCCTATTTTCAGTCTCGGAAAATCCTCCGTGCCGAGATTGTAAATAATTGATTTTATGCCGTTGTGACCGCCCGCGCTGCCCTTTAAGCGGATTCTCATTCTGCCGACATCCATTGAAACATCGTCAAACACAACGATAATATTCTCCGGAGCGCACTTGTATTTTGTAGAAAGCGACTTTACGCTTTCGCCGCTTAAATTCATAAAGGTCTGTGGTTTAGCAAGTACAACCTGCTCGCCGGTTATTCTGCCGATGCCGGTCAAAGCCTTGCAATCTGCCTTATTAACCTTAATATTATGTTTATGTGCAAGACACTCAAGATATGCAAAACCGATATTGTGCCTTGTGTCATCATATTTTTTGCCCGGATTGCCCAGGCCGACAATAATTTTCATATCATTCTCCGTAACATGAAATCAAACGGGTGACAAAACACTGCCGCCCGCTTGAAAAGTCTTAGTATGTACCAAAATTTTATATAAAGAGTGTGCTGATTGATTTTTCGTCGAATATTCTGCTGATAGCTTCCGCAAACATCTGTGCAACAGAAAGAACATGAATTTTATCAAGCTTCTTTTCGTCGGGCAGCGGAAGGGTATCAAGCATGATGAGCTCTTTTATAGCCGATTTTTCGATTCTCTCGATAGCAGGTCCCGAAAGCACCGCATGCGTGCAGCAGGCATAAACCTCAGTTGCGCCTCTTTCCCTGAGGGCGTCGGCAGCATGGCAGATTGTGCCGGCGGTGTCAATCATGTCGTCAACCAGAATAACCTTTTTACCCGCAACATCACCAATGATATTCATAACCTCGCATACATTGGCTTTGGGGCGTCTTTTATCGATAATTGCCATTGAGAGGTCAAGTCTTTCGGCAAACGAACGGACTCTCGTAACGCTGCCGAGGTCAGGCGATACGCACACAACATTATCCTTTTCGGATGAGAATTTATCCGAATAATAGTTGGAAAGAATCGGAACTCCGAGGAGATGGTCAACCGGAATGTTGAAAAATCCCTGTATCTGAGATGCGTGAAGATCCATTGTAAGAACTCTGTCCGCACCGGCGGTAGCGATAAGGTCTGCAACAAGTTTCGCAGAAATCGGGTCGCGCGCCTTAGCTTTTCTGTCCTGTCTTGCGTAGCCGTAATAAGGAATAACAGCAGTTATTCTGCCAGCGGAGGCTCTCTTGAATGCGTCGATCATAATAAGAAGTTCCATAATATTGTCGTTTACGGGGTCGCAGGTAGACTGCACAACAAACACATCTGCGCCTCTGACGGTTTCGGAGGTTGTAACAAACACCTCGCCGTCGCTAAACTTGCCCACCTTTGCGTTTCCGAGCGGAACACCGAGTATATCCGCAATCGCCTTTGCAAGAGCAATGTTGGAATTGCCTGCAAAAATTTTAACATTCTTACCATGTGCTATCATTTGTTTTTCTCCTTTCGGTCGGTCACCCAGCCGTGTTTATTAACTTGTTTAGCCCTGGCAATCGCCAGCGAATCCGCAGGAACATTATCCGTAATGGTAGAGCCTGCAGCGGTAAAAGCATTGTCGGCAACCTCAACGGGGGCAACAAGGTTGGTGTTGCAGCCGATGAAGGCATTATCGCCGATTTTTGTTCTGTATTTGTGATTTCCGTCATAATTCACCGTAACGGTTCCGCAGCCGAAATTCACCTTTGAGCCGACATCGCTGTCGCCCACATATGTCAAGTGCGAAACCTTCGTTCCGTCGTCAATCGAGGAATTCTTGATTTCAACAAAATCACCTATCTTAACATTCTTTCCGATTTTCGAATTTGGTCTGATGTAAGCAAATGGTCCTACATTCGTGCCGCTTTGAATCTCACTTTCAACGCAAACCGAATTTGCAATGTTGACCTCGCAGCCGACTTTCATATCCACAAGCCTCGACTGCGGTCCGATAACGCAGTTCTTCCCTATCTCGGTTTTTCCGAAGATAAAGCAGCCCGGCTCTATAACCGTATCGCAGCCAACCTCAACATCATCGCCTATGTAAGTGTTTTGGGGGTCGGTCACCGTAACGCCGGATTCCATAATTCTTCTGACATTCCTTGCGTTTATAAGCTTATCCATCTCGGCAAGCTGAAAACGGTCGTTCACACCAAGAAGTTCCGTGTAATCCTTCATGAGAGCAACCGAAACCGTTTTGCCCTCCGCCTTAAGCACGGAAAGCACATCCGGGAGATAGTATTCCCCCTGAGCATTGTTGTTATTGATTTTTTTAATAGCCTCAAAAAGCAGCTTTGAATCAAAGAAATATATTCCGCTGTTTATAAGGTTAACCGCCAGTTCGGTATCACTTGCGTCCTTTTGCTCGACAATCGCCTTAAACTCGCCGTTTTCCTCGATGACCCTTCCGTACCCGAACGGATCGTCAACCCTTGCCGCTAAAATCGTTGCCGCAGCGGACGAATTTTTATGCGTTTCATAACATTCTTTAAGCGTTTGTGCGGTTATCGCCGGAACATCGCCGCTGAGTATAAGCACATCGCCTGAATAATTCTCGAAAAGGGATTCGGTCTGCATAACAGCGTGTGCAGTTCCCAAAAGTTCATGCTGAAAGGCGTACTCCGCACGGCTTTTGACATGAGCCATAACCTCTTGCGCTTTATGACCGACAACAATAACCGTTTTTTCCGCACCGCAGCGCTCCGCCGCCTCAATGCACCTGTCAATCATAGTTTTACCGCAAACCTTATGAAGCACCTTTGATGTATCGGACTTCATGCGTTTGCCGTGACCCGCAGCCATAATGACCGCCCTAAGTCTTTGCATTAATTAAGACCTCCAGAAAATATTTCAACAGCATTACATATTATATCAAATTTATTACAAAAAGCCAATGATTAAAAATAACAATAAAATGACGAATTTTGTCGAAACAATCGTTATAAGCAACAAAAACACCCGCTCCCAAATCCGGAACGGGTGCAAAAGTCATTTGATAACGGAATCCGCCTGCGCCAAAAGTTCCTTATGATACATTTCTATAACGGTGCTTTCAATCATTTCTCTTGTTTCGGCGTTTATGGGATGCGCAATGTCCCTAAAACCGCCGTCAGGCATTTTGCGGCTGGGCATAGCTATAAAAAGCTTATCCTGACCTTCGATAATCTTAATATCCCTTACAACAAAGCAGTCGTCAAATGTAACGGAAACAACCGCCTTCATTTTCCCCTCCGAGGTTATTGGTTTAACTTTGACATCGGTAATTTTCATGATTTAAAACCCCCTTTATAATATTTGAAAAGCGTAATAAGTTGTCTATATATATAATTATACACATTTTTTTAAAAAAGTAAAGCTTTTTTCGTAAATTCTTCTAAAATAAAGTTTAGAAAATATATTGATTTTTTTGGTGAAATTGTATAAAATATATATTGGAACTAAATTTTATTGTATTTAAGGTGGTATTTAATGTATACAGATTTGATTAAACCCGGGAATCATATTCACTTCATAGGCATAGGCGGAGTGAGCATGAGTGGCCTGGCAAAGATACTTAACGCTAAGGGAATTACAGTCACAGGGTCGGACATAAACCATTCGGTTTATACGGATTCTCTCGAGTGCGCCGGCATAAAGGTTGATTATCCTCACACGGCAAAGCTGATGCGCGGCGCAAAGCTTGTTGTGTATACGGCGGCGGTTAAGGAGGATAACCCCGAAATGATATATGCCGCTCAAAACGGAATACCGAAAATTGAGCGTGCAAAGCTTCTTGGGGTTATAATGAAGCACTACAGCCGTTCGATTGCAGTTTCCGGAACGCACGGCAAAACAACTGTTACAAGCATGCTTGCAAAAATCATGCTTGACGCCGGCCTTGACCCCACCGTTACGGTCGGGGGCGAGCTTGAAGCAATCGGCGGAAATCTCCGCATAGGAAAAAGCGAGAATTTTCTTACGGAAGCCTGCGAATATGTTGACAGTTTCTTAAACTTTTTCCCGTCAATAAGCCTTATACTTAATATTGAAGAGGACCATCTCGACTATTTTTCCGGAATAGAACAGATAAAGCGTTCTTTCAGACAGTTTGCGTCACAGACATCTGATTTGCTGATAGTGTGCGGCGATGACAAAAACATCAAATCGGCGCTTGAAGGATTTGATACTGTGACATTCGGATTTTCCGAAAACTGCCGCTACCGTGCGGAGGATATATCGGAAAACGGATTTTTCACAGAATACACTCTTATAAAAGATAAAGAAAAAATATGCACGGTCACCCTCTCGCTTAAAGGCCGGCATAATATCAAAAATTCACTGGCGGCGCTCGCCTGCGCTGACGCTCTCGGGATAGACCTGAAATCTGCCGCCGAATCGCTTAACGATTTTAAGGGAGCAAAGAGAAGGTTGGAATATAAAGGCAGTAAAAATGGATTTATGATTTACGACGATTATGCACACCACCCGACAGAAATCAAGGCAACGCTTCAGGCAGCTTCAACCATACCGCATAATAAAATATGGTGCATATTCCAGCCGCACACATATACAAGAACAAAGGCTCTGCTTGATGACTTTGCAGAGGCGCTGATGAACGGCGGCAATATAATCATAACCGATATTTACGCAGCGCGCGAAAAAGATACCGGGCTTGTTACAGCAAAAGACCTGGCTGCAAAAATCGATGGAAGCGTCTATATAAGCAGCTTTGACGATATAAAAACATATATACTTGAAAACGCAAAACAGGACGACATCGTTATCACCATGGGCGCCGGAACCGTATCTAAAATAAGCAACGAGCTTCTTAAATAACAATAGCAGCACAGCATTTTGCTGTGCCGCTCAGACTGCCGAAAAAGTCGGTCAACCGCAAGCAA
>JAXGBA010000117.1:0-2681 GCA_034186235.1 Clostridia bacterium
GCCCAGGCAGAGCCGTCAGAAGACATCTGCCACTGATAGAGCGAAGAATCAAGCTTATCATCGTCGGCATCATAAATTTTTGCCGAGGCAGCCAAAGTCTGCCCTTCCATTGCAAGCCCTTCAATTTTAACAGAAGAAACTATAGGTGCAGTGGGCTCACTTCTCTTTTCGAGAGAACCCATAAGAACCATATCATCCATATAATTTTTGTATCCATCCTGATATACCGGTCTTATTTCAATTGCTGCCCATGAGTTGCAATCAGTGATCCCAACAGGCATTGTTTCTTCTTCCGGAACAACATCTTTTGCGCCGACCAAATCGCCGTCAAGATAAGTATAAACGGTCCAGCCGTATTCGGTTTCGGAATTCTTTTCAAGCGACATTACAAACTGATGCCATCCCTTTTTTCTCGCTTTAATGCCGTAATTGCCGCCGTAAGGGGTTCCGTCTATATATTCATCGCCCTGCCCCCTCATAATTCCCGAGCTGACAACCTGCCAGGAGTTCATGCCCTTCCATTTTGCAGCAAAATCTCCGTAGCCGTAGTCTTCTTCGAATTTACTGTTCTGATGGAAAAGGGACGAGTCAGTAAATACAACAAGATCGTAACCCTGTTTATGACCGGTATCGCCGTCATCATAAAACCAACCGGCAACCGAGCGATAACCGCTGTCATACCATCTGTTTTCCATGTCGGTAGCGGGTTTTTCGGGATCGTTATTTTGAGCCCATGATTTTCTCATTAGGCGAACGGTCGAGTTATTTTTCCAATTCGAAAGCGCTTTGCCGTCGTAATGACCGCCCTCCGCAGTGCCGGGTGTGCCGCTTGTGATGTAAGAGGTATTGTTATACCCGGACACATTCACATCAGCTGCTATCGGCTGATTTGCAGCCGTCTTGGCATCCTGCCTTGCCATAACCATTTTTGCAGTTTTTCCGCCATATACTGCGGAAATAATCGCCTTACCGTTTTTGCCGGTCGATGAAAGTTTGTTTCCGTCAAACGCAAACACGGTTTCATCGGAGCTTTCATATGTAATCCCCGAATCGCCCGTCAGATCAACCGAAGTTCCGTCAGCAAGCGTGCCGACAACCTTCAAAGCTTCGGAAACTCTGTCCTCGCCGAAATAGAAGCATTTGTTTTCGGTAATACTGATTGCCGAAACATCTGCTGCCATAGCAGTAGGTACGCAAACTACGCTTAATATCATAAGCATAGCCAATAGTAACGCTAATTTCTTTGTCATAAAACATTCTCCTTTAAAATATTCACTTTTGACAAAACTCTACTATTATAATATAATATTTTTATTCAATTTTCAATAGCTGTATCTTGGTTCTTGTTTAGCTGTAATCTATAAGAAAAAACAGGCTGCACGTAGACAACCTGTTTTATACCGAAAATTATTAATTTATAAAGCCTTTGCACCAAACAGAAGTATCTTTGCATCGGTGTTTTTCATATGTTTGAGCCGTACGGATTTAATCTTCTTTTCGGGATACGGATTCTTAACAAAGGCTTCTAACAGGGTGTAATCCTCTCCGAGCGCCGTTTTTCCGCAAATCGGTTTTGCCGAGTATGACGCAATATACCCCTCGTGGCGGAAAAGATGAGAGCGGAGCGGAGTACCGAACCTGAAATGATACCCGTGTATGTTGTCGCCGAATCGTATATCATCGGCAAATTCCGTGCCGTCCTCAAACTCAAGCACATACTCGCCTATCTTCTGCGCCGGCTCCCAGGCGAATCTGTCCGCATTTATATCTGTTGCGTGAACAAACGAGAAAAGCTTTGCAACTCCCTCAAAATCCATTCTGATTTCAGGGTTTTCAAAAGAGCAAACCGCCGCAGAATTATACGGAATATGCCCTGCAAAATCCGCCGGAACGGAGGCACTTTCCGAATTGAATTTCAATACCGCCTCATCACCGCCGAAATCAAGCTGCCCTATGCGGCGGCGGATGTCAAACAGAATCGGGCGGATAATTTCATCGTATGTAAGGCGCATTTCGCCGTCATAATCTCTGTTCCAAAGCATGTTTGACGAGTAGACATAATCATACATTTTGCCCTCAAACGAATAATCCTTTTCACTGCACGGAACCCACGCCGAAACCTCGGCTCCCATAACGCCGTCCTTTTTGGAGCGGCTCTCAAACCTCGGGTAATAGCTTGAATACATATTGCCGAGGATTACTTTAAATCCGTGACCGAGAAGGTTATCCTCAAGGTCAAGTTCATTGTGAAAATACCAGATAAAGTCAAGCATTATCACATCCTTCGGCAGCCTGTTTATGGCGGTAACGGACTTATAGCTTTTTTCCTGAATCATATCTGCCCAAATCATCATATGAAGATTTTTCGACTTGATAAAATCGTTGAGCCTTGTCACTTCTTCGGCGTAAAGCTTGCCGGGGTCGAGTTTTTTGCACTTGTCGCAAATGCAGAGCTCGTATATTTCATCATGACCCATGTGCACAAATCTTTCGGGCTTTACAACATCAATAACCTCGTTTGCAATGCCGAAAATGACATCATAATATTTTTCATGCGAAGGGCACATCGAATGCTTATAAAATGTTTCGGGCCTTATGTCCTCCGCATAGGAGTCGATTTCCTTTTTCTCCGCCGCTTCTTCCGCTTCCTCCGCAAGCTCGGGATAAGCCGCGGTTATGTA
>JAXGBA010000118.1:0-5611 GCA_034186235.1 Clostridia bacterium
GAGGTATCTGTCATCTGCCGCAGTATAAGTTGACTGACCGCGGGTGAGAATTTCGGCGGTTTTGAGAATATTATTCTCGGTATCAAGAGATTCAAGCTTAACCGCCTGCCTTGCCCAGAGGTAAGCAAAAGCGCCGCCGGCATACATATCGCCGGGCTTAAACTGCCAGAGCTTGCTTCTGCCGGTTTCGTCCTTGTACTTCATTTTTGCCGGCTGATTGTCACCGTTGTATTTACCCTGTTCGTCAGCCGTAAGTTCAGCGCCTTCTGCGCCTACAAAGAAATGATCGCCGGATTTATCTGCGTTGGGCCAGCGGGCATTAATAAGCTCGGTTCCGTTAAAATAGAACACATTTTTGCCGCTTGCGCCGTTATAGTTAAGAACCGGAGCGGAAATGCCGAGATCGCTCATTTTCACCTGATAAAGGTGATCGCGTGCGGATTTTTCGATAAGCTTATCAAGAACAGCGTCATCTGTAACCTTTGTGATTTTTGAAGCGTCGAGAGCCTTTGAACCGTAAAGATTTACGGTTTCGCCGTTATATGCACGGTAAACAATCGGGAATTCCTCAGTGCCGGAATCCGAATTATCGAAATTAAGACCTGAGTTCATGCGATAATCGCCGCCGCGGAGGTTAACGATTATCTTAGAGGTAAGCCCCTTGGATATAAGCCCTCTCACGGTGTTTTTAGCCTTTGCCAGAGTTGCGAAGGGCTTATCCATTGTCCCGGGGTTTTTGTCGTCGCCGTCTGTTGCAACAAAATATTCAATCGCCGTATCGGTAACCTGTATGCCTGCGGTTACGGCTTCTGCGCCTTTGACTTCGTTTATGTCAACAGGAGTGATTCTTACTCTTATATACTTGCCCGTCTGTTCTGCGGTCGGGCAGTAAATTTTAGCGTTTGCGCCGTCTATCGGGGTATAATCGCCGTTTTCGCTGTCGGAAATTTCCCACACGAATTCGGTTTTGCCCTCAACATCGCCGGAAGCACTGTCATACTCATATGTATATTCCGCCGTGAGACCGCCGCCCACATTACCGCTGCCGGCAATTTTTGCGGAGTTTTCCTTAATCCACGGAGCAGTTTTCATTGCGGAAATCGGACCGAATGCGGAAGAATATACCGGGTCGCCGCTTGTGTTCAGTTCTGCCGCGTCATTTTTTGCAACAACGCCCACACGCACGAACTTGCCTACTTCGTTTTCTGTAAGGGTGAATGTATTCTTGTTTTCGCCGACTGCACTCCAGCCGGTCTTTCCGTCAGCCGAAACTTCCCATGAGTAAACAGCTTCGGTCATGGGGTCGTCGTTTTTGTCGGAATAGCCGAAGCTTGCGGTAAGTTCTCTTGAAATCATTGCGATACCGCTGATCTTTACATCCGAAACAACCGGAGCGGCAGGCTCCTTCTGAGCCTCTTTTTTGAACTCAATCTCAACGGTCTGATCGGATTTTATTTCGGAAAGGCTGATTTCGGTAATTTTTCCTTTCGATACGCCGCCGACCTTAACATCCTTAACCTCGTAGCCGGATGAAGGCTTAACGGTAAGCGAAACGGGAGTTGCCGAGTTGTACGGAACAGCAATGCTGCCACCGTTTTCTATTGTTTTACCGTCAAATTCAACAGAGCCGTACGCTCCGGGATAGCTGACGGTTATATTCTTTTTCAGTGTTTTCACGATTGAAACATCATCAATCATGTATCCGTTACCCGCCATATTGTGGGTAGTCATGTAAAAGAGCAAATCGCTGCCGTAGAACTTTCCGCTGTAGGGCGCGTCATAAGCGATGCTGCCGTTTTCCTTGGTCGGAAGTTCCACGGATTCATCATACACCTTATTGCCTGCCGCATTGTAAATTTCGATACGGTAAGTTTTGAGGTCAAGATTGTATGTCTGACGGAAGGTATACCATGTATTTCCGTTGAACTGAATTGTGGGAAGGGTCATAGTATATTCCGGCGCCCACACTCCGTTGCCCTCTGAATTCTTTATAATCGATTTGAAATAGAATACCGGGGTATTCTCAAAGCTGTCCTTAACGCTCAGGTTTGAAAACTGAAGTCCCATCTGAGTTACTCCGGCATAGTCCTGAGAGAACTTATTGTCGGTATCGTCAAGCTGGGTCTGGAGCGTAAAATTGCCTATTTTATCGGACTGCTGTATAAAAAGAAATCTGCTTTGGATAACATATTCGCCGCCGCGGTCATCACCAACACCGCTCGCCATTGCGACAGATGAAGGAATACTGAAGCCGGCATTCGTCCAGCCGCCGGAGCCGTTCTGGGTGCGGTAGCCGTACCATGCGATATTGCCGTCTTCTTCTTTAAAATAACCTTTTGCCATGCCGTTTGAGTCACCCGTTTTGGGAAGTTCCGAAACGGCATCTGTCTGTTCCTGAAAATCATACGAAGTAACTTCGCCGTAATATTCCTCCGAAAGTTCCGGCACTTGGGCAAACGCGCTTACAGAGCCGAGAAGCATAATCAAAGAAAGAATTATTGCGGATAAGCGTTTAATTTTCATAATTACCTCCTTAGGTACAATTGGGTGTGTGGCAGGCTTGCCGGGGAATTTGCCCCCGGCAATTCCTGCAATGAGATGTTATTTACCGAATACGAAAGATTCTTCTTCGGATTTAACCGTTATGTCATCGGTTCCGTCGTTATATGTAACAAACGGAGCATACTTATATGTGCTGCCCGAAACCATAGCCGCTCCGAACACGCGGATTCCGAAATCGCCGCTTGTGAGGGCGGTTTCATCTTTTGAAAAAGCGTTGAGAACAAGCTCATTTTCTTTTTCATCTTTAAGAATAATGCCTGCGCCGGTTGCTGTTCCGGTAATCTTTGCGTAAACAACCGCAGAGGTGTTTCCGTTATAATCGGCATTTGCAATAATGCTTGTTTTGGAAACGCCCGGAACAACAGGTGCGGACTTTGTAAATGTTACCTCAACGCTTGTGTCAGCTGTGATATTTGCAATATCGAGAGTGTTTCCACTGAGCGGAATTTCGGAGCCGTTCACCTTAACGGTTGCGGTGTGGTTAGTTTCGGGAGATACGGTAAGAACCGCAGTTTCGCCGCTCTCAACAAATGCTTTATCAACAGAAGCCGTTCCGCCTTCGGTTGCGGTAACGCTTACCTTATAGAGAGGCGCTGTTTCAAGAGTCTTATACCAAAGCTTTCTTGAAGTACCTTCGGTTACTTTTCCATCGCCGCCCTTGGTTTGTGCGTTGATATATTTAACACCGCCGTTGGTTTCGGTCTTAACGGTTTTAACAAGCACACCGTCAAAATACAAATTATAGGAATCGGTATATGACTTGATTTTTACATTGTGCCAGCCCTCGGTACGGCTGAGCTTTGCAGTCGTTTCACCTTCGGTCACAGTACCTTTATCCGATGTAAAGTTATATACGCCGTCTGCGTAAATCTTAAAGTATTCGCTTAAAGGAGCGGCACCGGTACCGGATTTGAAAACAATCAGACCGCCGGTAACGCCGTTATCGTAAAAATCAAAGTTCGTAACGCCGTTTGCATATGCGGTATCGAATGTTTTTATATTAGTATCTGTTCCCATATCGATTGCAAAATCGATAACGCCGGTTGCGCCTTCCGGTGCTTCCTCGCCTTTTTCAAACTCAACGGAAACCGTCTTTGCCGAATAAACCTGCGAGAGAGTAACGGAAGCATCATTTCCTACAGACACGCCGTCAACCTTGACATCCTTTATCGTGTTTGCGCCCTTGGGAGCAATTGCAAGGACTGCGTCGCTTCCGTAAGCCACGGGAGTTTCGGCACCGCTTTCAAGCGCAGTTTCGCCCAAAGATACAGACCCGAGAGTATCGTCAAAATTAACCGTTACCGGTACGGCTGTTGTTTTTGCAACCTTAATATCGTCAAGATATGTTTTATCGTTTGCGGAAGGAATACCGCTTATGTAAATCATAACGCAGTCCCAGCTGCCGATATACCCTTGGCTGAAATCAAGATTCTTATCGGACAAATCAACTTTTTCTTCAAAAACCTTCGCAGAGGGATTTGAAATGGAAACAACAGAGTATTCTTCATTAAGATTGAATGTCAGACGGAAGGTATACCATGTGTTTGCGTTGAGCGTAAGACTTCCGAGATTAACATTTCCGCCGCAAGCACCCGGCAGCTTAAACTGAATTGAATTGCTGTTACCGGGTTTAACATTCAGTTTTTCAACTTCCAGTCCCATCTGATAATTGCCAAGCTGCGTCTGCATGATAAGGCTGCCTACTCTATCCGAATTCTGCGAAAATTTAGCTTTTGCGCTTACGGTAAACTCACCCTTTTCGCCTGCATTGGCAAATGTGTTTTTATCGCTGTCAATGCGCCATCTTACGGTATTGTTTGCACTTTTATCGGCATACCATGCCATGTTACCGTTGGATTCCTTAACATAGCCGCCGCTATCGCCCGTCGGTGCGCTTTCGCTTCGGGTTTCAAAATCATCAGAAAAAATCGTTGTGTAATAGTTTTCGTCCGTCAAATCGGAGCTGCCTGCAAATACGCTCACGCATGTAACAGCAATACAGAGCGCAAGTATCGCTGACGCCAATTTTTTAAGTTTCATAATTGAACCTCCCATAATATTTTTATACTATCATTGTAGCATAAATTTTTGTGCGTGTCTTTTCATTTTTTTATATTGCATTTCATTTTTCACACAATTTTGCCTTTCCGAGACCTTCAAAGCGAACAAGCTCGTTCTTTCCCGGGCAAACGGGGTACATTCCGAGTGCGGCGAATATAAACCACGCCGCCATCGAGCCGTTGTCCTCATCGCCGGGGAAACCGTTTTTCGAAAAGCCTTCGGAGCAGATTCGCCTTACCCAATATTCCGTCTTTTCGGGTTTGCCGAAATACGCATAAAGAAACGGCAGATGAAAGCTCGGCTGATTGCATATTGCGCACTGGCCGAACCCCTGTGCGGCAAATTCGGTCATTTCGTGAATTTCGGTACCGTATCCGCCCACGGAAAACTCCGTCGGCGTATCGAAAAGTTCGTCAAGCCTTTTTATAAACTCCTCCTTTCCTCCGAAAAGCGCCGCAAGCCCTTCAAGGTCATGGGGAACAGCAAAGGAAGTCTGAAAGGCGCCGGCTTCGGTATAATCTCCGCCCCAGGCGTAGGGGTCAAAGTCTGCATTGAAGGTTCCGTCCGAATTTCTGCCGACCATAAACCCTCTTGATTTGTCAAACAGGCTGCGGTAGCTGCCCGATCGCGCGAAATATTCCTCCGCCTGACGATTCTTACCGAGAAGCTTTGCCACCGTGCCCACGCACCAGTCACAGTAGGCGGCGTCAAGTGTGAGGTTGACGCTTTCGCGGTATTTATCGCGCGGAACATATCCGAGCGCTTTATATTCCAAACACCCGAGCCTTCCGAACGCCGGGTGCAGGGATACCTCGTTTGCCTGCTTTTCCATAGCGGAAAAGGCGGTTTCCAAAAGCTCCCCGTTAATGATTCCGCACGCTGCGCCGTGGGCGATGACCGCGTCGAAAAGCGTGCTCGGCATACAGTTTTTATAGTTGCCGGATGTCCATCTGGGGAGCCAGCCCGAATCGCGGTAGTCATTTATAAA
>JAXGBA010000119.1:0-5161 GCA_034186235.1 Clostridia bacterium
AAATAATGGATTACGGCTACAGCCATCAAGTAAACGGATTCTATGTCGGCGGTGCTACCGGTGAAGGGCCGGTGTTGAAGGCTGAGAGTCGCATAGAACTTTTTGAAACAGTTATAGCACATAATCAAGACCGCGGAGAGTTGATACTGCATGTCGGCGGACCGAATTTTGAAGATGTTAAAAGCATGATTGCTTTTGCAAACAGACAGCCCGTGACGGCTGTTTCGGCAATGGCGCCGAATGCGTATTATTCTCATTCGGACAAGGAGCTTGTGAATTACTACAAAACAATTGCCGAATTGAGCGAAAAGCCGGTTTTGATATATGTAACTCCGCTTATGCTCGGAAACAACGTGAACAGTGTGTTTTCCGAACTTATTGAAACGGAAAATATCATAGGATTAAAATTTACGCTGCCAAATTATTATCAGCTGAGTATTTTAAAAATGCTTCGCGGCGGTGACATCAATGTCATTAACGGACCGGACGAAACGCTGATTTGCGGATTATCGATGGGCGCGGACGGCGGAATAGGTTCAACATATAATCTCATGCCTGACAAATTTGTCTCTCTATATCGTGCATTTTCGGAAGGAAATATTGACCGGGCAAAGCAAATTCAGTATGACATAAATAAGGTTATTCGTGTTTTGCTTGAATTCGGAGCCGGCAATACAGATCTTAAAAATCTCAAGACAGCATTAAGCGTTAAGCTTGATTGCGACATGGGATGCTGTGCGTTTCCATGTGCTGCACTGTCGGAAGAGGAGAAAAGAAAATTGTTTCAGTCTCTTTCACAGGCGGGTCTTCAATTGCAATAGATAATTTAAAAGTTTGACATAATTCGGATCGTAAAAACATTTGGGTGCAAATTCGGGATAATGGCTAAAAGGTCAGAGGAGGTGAAACAGATGTTCCGGTTTTGTCCCAAATCATTAAAAATATAAAAGGAGTGTTAAGATATGAAAATTAAGAAAAAAATTTCAGCATTGCTGACAGTCATTGTTACAATCGGCAGTATAACTGCTTTTGCTGCTCCCGCAGACCTCGGTGACACGGAGTATTATAATCCGGTGCAGGCCCTTGTCGATTTTCAGGACAAGACCCCCATGGTTCTTCCGACGGAACCCTCGGGTCAAAATTTCATACAGAATTATTATCTTGAAGAAGCAAACGGAAACCGTTATTATTATGCCGGCCGTTATGCGGATATAGCGAGCGGCTGGAACGCATTTGCATATAAGCCTGCGTCACATACCTTTGACGCAAGCGGCGAATACAGCATGCAAAGCAAAATAAAGCTTACCCAGCAAAGCGGGAGTCAAATTCATCTTATTTTCCAGGCAACCCCCGGGGATAAGCAATATTTCACCTTTGAGATTAACGGGATAAATTCGCTTGATGATGTTCCTGAAAAATCAAACTTTAAAATTGAGTGGAGCGGTGGCTCAAAAACAATACCGACGAGCTTCTCATATCCTCTTAAGGCAGAAACCTGGTATACTTTCAGAAACACGTATAATCTTGATGACCGGAGTGTAAAACTTGAAATGTATGACGCTGCAGGCACAGAGCTTTTGGCTACAACTGGCGAGATTGAGCTTCCTGAGACCGTGACCTTGGGCACCTCGGAATACACCGTCCCGAATCCGACATCTTTCCGTATTATAAGAGGCGATTTCAACCAAAAGACAGGCGGTGTCGGAATAGATGATTTTATTATTTCAAAAGCTGCAGCCGCAGCCGTAACACTGCAAATAAACGGAGGCGGAACCGTAAAGTACGGTGAAAAGACCATTGCTTCCGGGCAAATGGTTGCTGTTCCGTTCGGCAGTGTATTGCAGAAAACTTTTACCTTTACACCCGAAGCCGGTGAAAGTCTGAGGAACGTTTTCTTTAATAATGCCGAAATCTCACTTGCAGATGACTATCAGATAAATAAAAGTGGTATTCTTACGGTTGTTTTTAAAAAAGATGCACCGGGGGCAAGTGAGCTGTATGTTGCCGAAAACGGTTCTGATGCAACCGGCGACGGAAGCAAAGATAAACCGTTTGCGAGTATAGAGGGAGCACGAAACGCCATTCGCAATTACGGTAAGCTGCCGACGGGCGGTGTAACGGTATGGATTCGCGGGGGCGATTATTCTGTTTCAGACCCGATTGAATTTACGGCTCTCGATTCCGGCAGCGCCGAATGCCCGATAACCTATCAGGCGTATAACGGAGAAAAGGTTAAGTTTGTCGGGTCGGAAAAAATTGATGCTTCCGGTATCGAAAAAGTTACTGACGAAGCGCTGCTAAACCGCTTGACGGAAAAATATGCAGCGGACCATTTATATCAAATCAATCTTAAAGAACAAGGGATAGCTCTCCCTGTTTTGAAAGGCAATGCGGAGAGCGTTCAGGAACGAATTTATATTAATAACACCGCACTGATAAATGCACGCTGGCCAAACGACGATAAAACAGGCGAACAGTATTATGTGCGCGGAGAGCCCGCAGTTTTATCTGCGGAACAGCAGGGAAAATATAACGGCAACGGTCAGCCTGTCATAATGAAGTATACTGACAAAAACAGCCGAACGGCAAATTGGCAATTTAAGCAAAATGATTCATATTTGAGCGGTGCAATTGCATACTTGTGGTTTCCCGAGTCGCTTTTAATAGGGTCTTTGAACCCTGAATTAAAGCAGGTTACCACGTCCGGCACATCGGGCTACGGTCAAAATACCTATACCGCCAAAAATGAAAGATATTTGTTCTTTGAAAATATTTTTGAAGAAATTGACCAGCCGGGAGAAAGCTATCTTGACAGGGAGACGGGGATTTTATACTTCTATCCCATCGGTTCTGTGGAAAAAGCAACTTTATCCGTTGCAAGGCAAAAAACCTATTTGATAGAAATTCGTGATGCGAGCCATATAACGATAAAAGGCATCGAATTTGCCGAAACCTGCGGCAATGCGATGGGTATAACCGGTAATAATATAACCGTAGACGGCGTAAAAATTCACGGCGTCGGCAGAAGCGGCATTGTGCTGTCGGGCGAAAATATTGCTGTAAAGAACTGTCATATTTATGATTTTGCCGAGCACGGTATAGATGTTAGCGGAGGAAATCGCGAAACTCTGCAGCCGGCTCAAAATCTCATCACAGAAAACATGATTCACAGCGGTTACGGAAGACTTGTTCGCGGAATTCATTTGCGCGGTGTCGGTCATACCGTATCTCATAACACCATATACGACATTCCTCAGGAGGCAATACGCTACAATGATTTAAACAATGCAGTAATAGAATATAATCATATTTATGATGTTCAGCTTTTGAATGCGGACGGCGGTGCAATTTATGCAGGAAGAAACTGCACTGATCTTGGCAATATTATCAGATACAATTATTTTAACGATATAGGCGGTCATCTCGGACAGCACGGTCAGCAAGCAATATTTATGGACGATGGTGAGATAGGACCTGCAGTATACGGCAATGTTTTTTTACAAAGCCGGGTTGCCGGATTATCCATTTAAAACTAACGGCGGACAATTTCATCAGATTTATCAAAACATCTTCATTGATAATAACATTGGCGCTTTAATGCAAAACTGGAGTGTCGGTGCAACCGGAGTAGCCAATCCGGAGATTCCTGCACGTTGGTGGTCTTATATTACGGATTTGCAGGATATTTACGGGCAAAGCGTAACGGGAGGCTACAGCAAGATTGCGCCTTTACTTTACAGCGACACCTGGAAAACATATTACACCAAGACAGAGCCCACAAAATATTGGGCTATGGTGTTTGATTATCTTAATCCGGATTTGTACAACCAGGCCAAGGCAATTTATGATCAGAAAAATGCTGCAGGGCTGACAGCATGGATGGAAAAGAACATACCTGCAGGCAACACAAACTTCTTGTATGACAATGTTTTCGTGAATGTTCCAGTAATCATGTACGAAGGCGGATGGGCAGAAACGAAAAATAATGTTTCCTTCAGCAAAAAAGAAGGCGAAGAGTTATTTGTTAATTACGGAACGGATTTTACGCTTACTGACAAAGGTCTCGATACAATTAAAAAATCAATACCGGGATTCGAACCTGCCGACTTTGGAAAAATCGGAAACACAGGCTCTCTCGGAGGCTCTGCGCCAACGGCCGGCGATGTTTATATACAAGGTACGCCGGCAGTCGGGAAAACATTAACCACAGCCTATACTTATTCGGATGCGGATAATAATACCGAAGGCAACACCAAAATTTACTGGTACCGCAGCAATGCAAAGAACGGTACATACACCCGAATTCTGACCGGTTATGGCAGGTGCTATACAGTGACGGCTGAAGATGAGAATAAATATCTGAGCTGTCGGGTAATTCCGCAGGACGACACACATATATATGAGCGGGAGTACGTTTCCGAGGCTGTTTTCATTGACCCGAATGCAACTGTGGTGGACAAGGACCGTCTTTGGAAATTGATTGCAGATGTAGACCGTGTGCTGGAAACTGCTGTTGTCGGGACTGAAGCCGGACAATATCCGACTGAAGCCAAAAATGCATTGGAAATCGCAAGAAACGATGCTTTTGCGGTTGCCAATAATCAGAAAGCTTTTCAATATCAAGTAAATACTGCAGAAGAAAATCTGAACGAAGCATTGATTTTGTTCAAAAACAGCGAGAATAATCCTTTTGACTCGCTCGGTGTTGAAAGAATTTCTTTGGCAGAGTTAATTGCAGATCCGGATGGCTGGACAAAAGCATTGGGCGATGATTTGAAGTTTGACGGCAGTAAATTAATTTTAGGGCAGGGTAACGCAACGTTAGCCGAATATACAGCTAAAAAATACCGCAATACCCAATTCAATTTTGCTATGAAAGCCGAAGTAATAAATCCCGATGCCTCTAATGCACAAGATGCCTGGGTCGGAATATACTTGCGGCAAAACGGTATCGGTTGGTGCTGGACCGGCAACAGTGCAGCAATGCTTGACTTAAAGCAGCAACTTATACAATATCAGCAATTTCCCGCACCTGTTGGCTGGAGCAGTTCCGTAAAAGAAGATATGATTCGTAAGGACATAGTTTTGGAAATGGGAAGAAACTATCAGGTAAGTGTCGGTGTTTATGACACCAAGATTGACGGTCAGATTCTTCTCGAGC
>JAXGBA010000120.1:0-5085 GCA_034186235.1 Clostridia bacterium
ATGTTAAGATTGACGGCGCAGCCAAGGAAATCCCGGCCGGCGGCGGCACAATCAAGCATACCTTCACAAAGGCAGGAACGATTGAAGTTGCTTTCAAAGAAGCAGGAAAGGTTGAGGGCGTTCTCGTATATTCCGAAGACTTTGAAGGCGAACATAAATACAGCGGCGGAACCGCTGTTGAAGCGGAAGGCGAAAACCATTATTATACACTCAAGAATTTGAACGGCGCCGATGCTGCAATGACGAGCGGCAAGGATAAACGTCCCGGCTCGGAAGCTTGGCAGTTCAGATTCAATACGGGCGATAAGCTTAAATATATAAACGGAAAAACATATTCCATGATATGGAAGCAAAGAGTGAAGAAGGACGGCTCTTATTCCGCTGTTGCCAAAGGCTCCTCCGGTTTCAATTCATTCTCCGGCGGATACCTTAAGACCTACAGCGGCGACACCCCTCAGAAGACATCCCAGTGGTACAGTCAGGGCAACACCGGCCCCGGCGGAGTACGAACCGTTAAAGATGTTAATAACTACGATGCCGCTACCGGCTGGACAACTCTTGGTTTCACCGGAATATCCTACGGTGTTTGGGACGGGTCTTCCGACGTGGAATTTGTTACCGTAAACGGTCTGTTTATGCAGTCCAATTTCTACACCCATATAGCAAAGCTTCTTGTTGACAACAAGGCTTACATGGGTACAGGCTTAAAGCAGGCCGAAGGCTATAAGTTCACAATCACCGATGCGGACATCTACGGCGATGAAGAAGGACTTAAAGAAAACGGCGGCAAATTAACCAAAGAGCAGCTCTGCAAAGAGTGGAATTTCTCTATGGATTGCTCACCGCTTAAATCCGCTAAGAGACAGGCGGCAATCAATAAGGCGTTCTCCGATGCGGGAATTGAGCTCCAGATGGACGATGTTGAAATCAGAGCGGACGCAAGCGTTTACAACATCCCCGTAAAAATTAACGGCAAAGCTGAAGTAAAAGCGGTTACAAATACGTATACAAACGACGCAACAACTCTTACCGCAAACGGTACAATCGCCGCTAACGACTATTACGGCGTAACAATTACCGTTAAGCCTACGGGCGGCGATAAGGATTCGGTTAAGTCAATCACATACGACGGAGAGGAACTCGCATTTGAAGATCCTGAAAATGCAGTGGTTACCATTCCGGCAAATAAAGTTGACGCAAAAGAGCTTGCAGTAAATATCGAAACAATCACAGATAAAACACCGGTTATTTCCGAACTTAAGATTATAGGTGATAAGACGGTAGGCTCAACCCTCACCGCAAGCTACACTTATACCTGCGCAGACGCTAACGCTTCAACCTATCAGTGGCAGAAGCTGGTAGACGATGTATGGACAGACATCGAAGGCGCTACCGAAGAGACATATGTAACAAAGGCAGAGGACAACGCAGCAAACATCAGAATTGCCGTTGACGCAAAGAGCGCTGCTGGCGCAACCTGGAAAAGGGTTTATTCCGCACCGTTCTTTGTAGGTGAACTGGCATACTTTGTTGCACCGAACGGTAACGACGCTACAGGCGACGGCACAATCGGCAAGCCTTATGCAACGATGAAAGCCGCAAAAGAAAAGATTAAAGCTCTTATAGCGGCTGACGCACTTCCTGAGGGAGAAGTTATCGTATATTTCAGAGGCGGAAGATATCCGGTGACAGAAACGATTAACTTTACCGCAGCTGATTCCGGTAACGAAAACACAACCATTATTTACAAAGCTTACAATAATGAAAATGTAGATTTTGTAGGTTCTCAGAGGATTTCCGCAAACAAAATCTCCAAGGTTACCGAGGACGATAAGGATAAGTACGGCAATAAGATTCTTGACAGAATTATTGACGAACAGGCAAAAGGAAAACTCTATAAGATTGACCTCAGCGAATATACCGGCACTATTCCGTCAATACCCGAGTATGGCTGGAACAGCAACGGTTCGCCGATATACAATTCTTCATGGAGCGCAATGGACCTTATTGTGAACAACGAACGTCTCACAGACGCAAGATGGCCGAACGATGAACCCGATAACGCAATGATTATTTCCGAAAGAGTAGTTTGCGCTGATAAGGCGCAGCCTTCAAAGGTTGGTTATCCCGACCCGACAGGCAGAACAGCTCTCTGGAACGCTCAGGCTGTAGCGGATGACGGTATGGTTGACCTTCATGTTGCATACCATTGGTATTCCAACATTTATAAGATCGGTTCAATTGATGCGGCTGACAAGTCCTTTATGACTAAGTACGGTACTTCGTACAAAACTGCATCTAACCTGCCGCTTTATTTCTTCAACATTCTTGAAGAAATCGATATGCCCGGTGAAAGCTTTATCGACAGGGAGAGAAAGATTGCATACTTCTATCCCACTCATCCCATAGACGGCACCGAGGAAATTGAGCTTTCAACCTTCAACGGTGTTATGATTACAATGAGCGGCGCGAAGTACATTACGTTTGACGGTATTAACTTCAGAAATTCAAGAGGTACCTTCATTAACACTTCGGGTCTTGACCATGTAACAATCAATGACAGTGTCATGGCTCACGGCGGACGCAACGCTGCAAATCTCAGCGGTTATAATATCACCGTTAACGGATGCCACATTTATGACACGGGCTACGGCGGTATTAGCATAAGCGGCGGCGACAGAAACAATCTTGTTTCGAGCAACAATGTTATCAGCAACTGTATTTTATCTGATAACGCAAGGACAAAGACATCATATTCGCCTGCAGTTTCCATGGGCGGCGTAGGTGTTAAAGTTACGGGCAACATAATCTATAACAACCAGCATGAGGCAATTGCCTTCAGCGGAAACGACCATGTTATGGAGTATAACGAAATCTACAACTCCGTTAAGGAACACGGCGATATGGGCGCTATCTACTGGGGCCGTGACCCGTCCGTTCTCGGTATCGTAATCAGGAACAACTACTTCCACGATAACGGTAACCTCTATAACGGCGGATGGAACCAGTCCATATTCGGCGATGACGGTAACTTCGGCGCCGACATTTACGACAACGTATTCTACCGTGCAACCCTTACCGAGGACAGGGGCGGTCATACTTCCTCTTACCCGATTAAGACAAACGGTGGTCAGTATTACAATGTACACAACAATATATTTGTTGATAACCCCTGCTCGACATACTTCCAGTCGTGGGTAGGTGCAACCGCGGTTACGAACTTTAAATCGCCAGTGCAGGGCGCCTATATTCTTTATAACTATGACTGTAAGCCTACCGAGTCAAACGGCAGCTGGTCATTCAATGTAAATGGTTCGCAGTGGAACAAGATAAAGAATTTCTGCGATAATGAAGCATGGAAGGCTCACTACAAGGATACCATGTGGGAACCCTTCTTTGATAACTTCAGCGCCGAAAGAGCTGAAAAGATGTTTGCTTTCGCAAACGCTAAGGACTTTAAGGGCTTGACGGAATATGTTAAAACTTTTGCTCCGTCGCAGTCCAATACCTTTGATAACAACATCAATGTTAAAAATCTTGCGAAAAGACCCGAAGGTATTTCGAGAACCGAGAACGAAGTTGTAACCAACAACTACGCTTCAAAAACCGGTACTACCTCGAGCGGCGCTTCGATATTCAAGGATTACGGAAAAGACTTCTCGCTTACCGACGAAGGTCTTGCCGAAGTAAGAAAGACCGCAACGGGCTTTAAGAATATCGATATGAGCACTATCGGCATAGACTATGACGAAAACTGCACAGGCTATGCACCTAAGGCAACAGACGCTAAGCTCATCGGTAACCCCGCAGTAGGCGGAACGCTTAAAGCTACTTATACATTTACCGATCCCGACGGCGACAGCGAAGGTCACTCGGTAATCGCATGGTATGCGGCTGAAAATATTGATGGCGTTTATACAAGAGTTCTCGGCAAGGGCGACAGAGAAATGCTTGTTTCCGAAGAACTCGCCGGTAAATTCGTTAAGTACACCATTATTCCTTACGATAGGGATAACCGTTACGGTCCTATGGTTGAATCTGCACCTGTTCAGGTTTCCGCAGGCGGTGTTACGGTTGATAAGTCCGAGCTTTCCAAGGTTCTTGAAGAAGCTGACGCACTTATCAAGTCTGCTGTAGTAGGCGAGCAGGATGGTATGTATCCGCAGGAAGCGGTTGATACCTTCAAGGCTGAATTTAACAAGGCGGCAGATGTGTTTGCAGCAGATGTTTATCAGTATCAGGTTAACAACGCTGTAAAAGCTCTTAAGAATGCAATTGATACATTCAAGCTTTCGCAGATTTCAAACCTCGAATATCTTAACATCAAGGATATGCTGAAAGACACCGAAGGCTGGACTCAGGCTGTAGGCGACTCTGCGAAATTTGAGAACGGAAAGCTTATTATTCCTATAGGCAATAAGATTCTTTACACCAAGGAAACATACCTTAACAAGATATTTACCTTCAGAATCAGGTTTGAAACAACAGATGATAAGGCAGTAACAAAGATTAACGATACCGATTTCTCGCATCGAGTTAACGCAGCAATTTATGCAAGATCGGTAGGATATAACGGTCAGCTCTGGTCTAATTCCAATAAGGGCTTCCTTATGTGGTTCCATAATGATACTTATGAGGCTCAGGAATGGAAACCGGCTCAGACAACACCTTTCTATTCGGCTGCTAATAAATTCTTTACCGAATACAATAAGGATTACGAAATTGCTTTCGGTGCGATTGATACGGCAGACGGCGTAAGATTGCTCATCTACGTTGATAACGAGCTCGTTTATGACGAAGTTTACGGTAACTCTCTTTTAGGTCAGATGGGTGCTCTCGGTTTCGGTAATCACGGTGATGCAAGTGACAATGTAAATGTTGTAATCTCCCCCGCAGAGGTTGACTTCACAAAGCTTAACACAGCAATTGCGGAGGCGGAAGGCTTCCTTGCAAAAGCGGAGATCGGCAGTGGGTACGGACAGTATCCGGCAGACAAGAAAGCAGCGCTTGAAAAAGCGATTGCAGAAGGTAAAGCAACGGTTTCCGACAGCTTTACAACTCAGCTTTCGGCAGACAGACAGGCGC
>JAXGBA010000121.1:0-3017 GCA_034186235.1 Clostridia bacterium
GATAAAATAAATATTGAACGACCGCAGAACGGAAACGATTTGCGATTTTACACGACCGGCTGCGAAGAAACCGAGGCTTGACAGCGAACAAGAGCCTATCTCCCGAGCAGCGAGAATAAGTGAACACTGAGCTTTTCGCCGATTGACCGGAAATAGATAAGAGAGATAATAGTTTTGGAAGGTTTTCGGGAAACCCGAAAACCTTTTTTATGCCGAGGCAATTAATTTAATTTTATTACAATTTTGTTAATTCAATTTACAAACATGCAAAGATATGATAGAATAAAAAATGTCGGATTTTTCCGACAGGCAAGACTTAAAACAGTGTAAAAGCCGGGCGGTTATGCCATCACTCCTTAAAAAGGAGGTGATAGCTGTGGATAAAGAATATACATTATTATTTATGATTATTCTGTTACTTATAGTAATTTCCGTAAAAAAATAACACGCCCCGTCAAAGCCGTGTTATTTTAAGATAATATCGTTTTTGGCATAACCGTTTGAGGTCTTTCCTTTTTCTATATTATACTATATTTTCAGCGCTTTGTCAAGCGCATTTATCAGATAATAGAGAAGAATGAAGGCGGTCGTATAAGCTTGCATATCGTTTCTGTTCTGCGGTCGTTCGATATTTCTATTTTCTTTGTTCGACCTTCCGAACGGAAAGCTTTATGCTCATTTATCCTCCCTGCTCAGAAATTCGGCTTTTCTATACTCGCTCGGCGGCGCACCGAAATACCTCAAAAAAGCCTTCGAGAACACAAACTGGTCGGAATACCCGATGCCTGCGGCTATGTCCGAAATCCTGAGCTTGTGATTTCTGAGCAGCCTCGCCGCCTCCTCCATGCGCAGCTTAAGAAGATACCTGGACGGCGAAACGCCGAAATTCTCGCTGAAAAGCTTGCTTAAATATGCCCTGTCTATCCCCACAAAGCGTGCTGCATCGTTTACGCCGACGCCCTTATGAAAATTGTACTTCATGAACTCCGCCGCACGTTCGGCATAGCTTTTCTGGATGCTCCCGAAATCGCTCCTCTCGATGATAAGCGCCAGAAACCGATACATGCACGCCAAAATCGCACACTCGTTTTCGTCGCTGTCAAAATGCCGGCGCATATCCCGGAAACATTGCTCCGCCTCGCCCCCGAGCTTCCCGAAAACCGGGTGTTCGGCGTTTATCCCGGCAGCGCTCAGGTACTTCACTATTCCTTCGCCTTCAAACGCCACCCATGAGTATGACCACGGCTCCGCCTCGTCTGCGCAGTACCTCGTCACCGCCGACGGCACTATCAGAAACCCGTCGCCGGCTTCCGGCTTGTACTCTCTTTTCTCGTCGAAAAATGTGCCCTTTCCGCTGGTAATAAAATGTATTATATAGTAGTCCCTCACCGCAGGTCCGTAGCTGTGCCCGGGTTCGCAGTCCTCATATCCGCAGAAAAGCAGTTTTCCGGATTCAAAATTCCTCGTTATATCATTTCTCATAAAATCACCGACTTAATTATAACACAAAACGACATACTTTTTCAATATAAAATCATGTTATTTTCAAAAAAAATATGGTATACTGGGTGTAAAAGGAGGTAATTACTATGCTTAAAATTACATTTTTGGGTGCAGGAAGCACCGTTTTTGCAAAAAATGTCCTGGGTGACTGCATGCTCACCCCGTCCCTGTGCGAGGCGGAAATTGCACTTTTTGACATCGACCTCAAAAGGCTTGAGGATTCGAGAAAAATTCTTGAAACCATTAACGCCAACTGTAATTCCGGGAGAGCGAAAATCGTTTCTTACACCGACAGAAAAGAGGCGCTCAGAGGCGCAAAGTATGTCGTGAACGCAGTTCAGATAGGCGGCTACGAGCCTTCGACCGTGATTGATTTTGAAATTCCGAAAAAGTACGGTCTGCGCCAGACTATCGGCGATACTCTCGGCATCGGCGGTATCTTCAGGGCGCTAAGAACCATCCCCGTTGTGCTCGATTTTCTGCACGATATGGAGGAGGTCTGCCCGGACGCATACTTCCTCAATTATACCAACCCCATGGCGATGATTACGGGCGCAATGCAGAAGGCAAGCCCGATTAAAAGCGTGGGTCTTTGCCATAGCGTGCAGGTGTGTGCATCCACCCTGCTTAAGGAACTCGGCATGGAGGAGGAAGGCGCAGAATATAAAATCGCCGGTATCAACCATATGGCGTGGCTGCTTGAAATCACAAGGAACGGCGTGGATCTGTACCCCGAAATCAGAAGGCGTGCCCTTACCAAAAACAACGAAAAACATAATGATATGGTCAGAATCGAGTATCTTAACCGCCTCGGATATTATGTTACCGAGTCCAGTGAACATAATGCCGAATACAATCCGCTGTTCATAAAATCGAGGTATCCGGAGCTTATCGAAAAGTACAATATTCCGCTTGATGAATACCCCAGGCGCTGCGTGGAACAGATTGAAAACCTCGGCAAACTCGTGGCTGAACTCTCCGAAAAACACGACCTCACCCATGAGCGCTCAAGAGAATACGGCTCTTTCATCATGGACGCAATCGAAACAAATGTACCCTACAAAATCGGCGGAAATGTCCTCAATAAGGGCTTTATCACGAATCTCCCGACCGACGCCTGTGTTGAAGTGCCGTGCCTTGTTGACGCAAGCGGCATCACCCCGACATTCGTCGGCGAGCTTCCGCCGCAGTGCGCCGCTTTCAACATGACGAATATCAATGTCCAGACCCTCACTATCGAGGCAGCGCTCACATTGAAAAAGGAGCACATTTATCACGCTGCGATGGTTGACCCGCACACCGCCGCAGAGCTTTCGCTTGACGATATTATCCACCTCTGCGACGACCTCATCGAGGCACATGGCGATTATTTGCCGAAGTATAAATAGAAGAGCCTATCTCATGAACAGTCAAATTAAGCGAGTGAACAGCTTTTCGCCGATTGGCGGTAAGCACACATTTAATAAAACCGCACAAAAAAGATAAAGCCAAGAGGCGAAAACGGTGAACGAAAA
>JAXGBA010000122.1:0-5915 GCA_034186235.1 Clostridia bacterium
CTCCCTCACACCGGCACCGAGAACCAAAACGCAGTCAAAGCCCGAAAAATCGTCGGAGGCGCTCATAACCTTCCCCTTCGCAAAGGAGCGCATATAGAGCACCAGCCCCGTATAAAGCCCTCCGCAAACTACCGCAATAATAATCAGAATTATAATCGTTTTTTTCATGACAGTTACTCCAGAAAATATGTAGCTTCCATATCCGCAACCGAAACCGCAAACGCAAGCGGAAACTTTTCGAGAGCCTTTCCTACCGAGGCTGCGTCCTCATTACCCGAAAAGCCCATATGATAGCGGATTGCAAACGCCTCATCACGGGTAAGGCGCATATATCCCGAAATTATGTAGACCGACTTTTCGCCGTGCCCGTACGGAAGGCTGTCCTCAAATGTAAATGTGGGCACCGACTGCCATTTCCCGAAATCGTCCTTTACATTTCGGGTTCCCGGCTTGTAAACGCCTATTTTGCACAGATCGTGGAGAAGCGCAACAATTGCAACGGTTTCCTCCGAAAAGTTCAGCCCGTAAAGCTCCTTCACCCTCGGTCTTGAAAGATAGTCCCGCAGGCACTCGTAAACGTTGACAGAATGTTCAACCAGGCCGCCCTCGTAGCTTCCGTGGAATCTCGTGCTGGCGGGCGCTCTGAAAAAGTCGCTTGAAAGAAGGTATTCCATGAGCTTGTCAGCCCCGTCACGCTTAATGTAATTTGAGTATATTTCAATAAATTTTTCTCTTGCAGTCATTGTTTTCAGCTCCTTTAACAATATTATAACAGTTTTTTTCGAAATAATCAATAATTCACTTGAAAATAACGGATAAAAATGCTATACTTTATTTGAGGTGAGAAAAGAGTGTACACATTCAAACAGTTTTTAAAGGATAAAAAATCAGTCAGGCTCGGGTATTTGGGCGGCTCAATAACGGCAGGTTCGGGCGCAAGCGCTCCTGAAAAATGCTGGAGATGCCGCACGGAAAAGGAACTCGGCGAAATGTTTCCGGATATTGAATTTATCGGAATTGACGCAGCAATCGGCGGAACAGGCTCCGACCTCGGCGTTTTCAGAATGGACGAGGACTTGCTGAAGCACAATCCGGACTTCGTGTTCGTGGAATTTGCGGTCAACGATTCGGCGCTTCAAAACACCGATATGTATATGGAAGGAATTATCCGCAAAATTCTTAAAAAAGACAAAAATATTCCGATAGTGTTTGTATACACCCTCACGCAGAAAACCATTGAGGACGGCTATGCGGCGGGGAGGCTTCCGATGGCGGTTGCAAAGCAGCAGGCTCTTGCTGAAAAATACGGCATACCTTCAATAAATATCGGGCTTGCGATTTATGAGGAAATGCAGAAAACCGGTAATGATATCAAATCTTACACAGTTGACGCCGTTCACCCGAACGATACCGGCTACGACCTTTACACGGGGCGTATCATGAAGGAACTCTTTGAAATCGAATTTGACATTAAAATGCCCGAAACCCCCGTAACCGGCAAAGATTTGAGCGGCGCCGGAATGGTTCTTGCAAACGAGTTTGCAAATGAAAACTGGAAGCTTTCGGTCAATAAAATGTATAAAAATCTGCCGAATTATATCTATTCCAATGTCCCGGGAGAAGAGCTTGAATTTTCGTTTGAGGGCAGCGCAATCGGGCTTTACTTCACAATGGAGAAAGACTCGGGCAACTTTGAATACTCAATTGACGGCGGCGCGCCCCTGGTTTGGCAGACATGGGACAAATACTGCCGTGATTTCAACCGTGACAACAGCAAAATTCTTGACGATACGCTGCCTTTCGGGAAGCACACTCTCAAAATCAGAATTTTAAAGGATAAAGAACCCGATTCCGAGGGAACATACATAAGAATAGGCGCATTTTTGGTGGGATGATAAATGACAAGGATTTTTGACAGCCACATACATTCCGAGTTTTCGCATGACAGCACGGCAAGGCTTTCGGATATCTGCCGCTTTGCAAAAATGAAAGGCGTTTCGGGAATAACCGTTACCGACCACTGCGATATGCATAAAATCACCGGTCTTTCGGATATGGAGCACATTAAAAATTCGGTTAAAAGCACGCACGGCGATTTTGAAATCAAGGTTATGAGCGGTATGGAACTCGGCGACGGTTTCACGAATATTGAGCTGTCGAAGGAGGCGGCGGAGTCGGAGGATTTTGATTTTATACTCTGCTCATGCCACGCCTTTGCCACTATGAGGACGGTAACTGACAAGTTTCAAAGAGGAGATTTCAACTTTTTCAAAAACGCCGATGATGAAATTCTGAAAAGCTTTTTGGATAAGTATTATGATAATCTGCTGCTTTCCGCCAAAATGCTCGATTATGATTCTCTGGCGCATATAACCTTTCCTTTCAGATATATAAACGGACTTGCCGAAAGGTATGAATTTTCGCCTGAACAGTATGCGGACAGAATTGAAGAAATTTTAGAAACTGCCATAGCAAGGCAAAAGGCAATCGAGGTCAACACTTCGGGTCTTTCGACCGCTTGGGGAAGGCTTATGCCAAACCGTGACATCCTTAAAAAATATTTTGACATGGGCGGGCGGCTCGTAACGCTTGGGAGCGACGCCCATAAACCGGAGCTTATCGCCGGCGGCATAAAAGAAGCAATTTCCGCCCTGCGTGAAATAGGTTTTCAAGAGTATTTTTACTACGAAAAACGAAAACCCGTTGCAGTCGGGATTGAATAACTAAAATTTTTATGAAATAAATTTCTTGAATTGCTTTGTATCTTCCGTAAAAAAGTTTTTGCATAACCCCAAAACAACAGCCAAGAATGGCTGTTGTTTCGGGGTTATTGATTTTTTAAGTTTGCATTATTATCAAATATTCGGCTAAATTTTGATTAATAATAAAGCATTGCGGGCAACATCCGCAGGACGTGCATACAACAGCCTCATCATTTAATTCATGACCGCATTTTGCCCCTAATCATCGAGGGTTGCCTAACCGCTCGCTTCGGATATCAAATCGAACGCTTAAATTGAAGAGGAGTTTTCCCGGTTATCCTTTTAAATGTTCTGATAAAATTTGAACAATCGTAAAATCCGGATGAAAAGCATGCGTCTGTTACCGATGCGCCGTTTTTGAGCATTGTCTGCGCATTAAAAATCCTTGTTTCGACGATATGATTATATATTGTTTTGCCTGTATATTGCTTAAAAGTCTGAGATAAATATGTTACGGAGCACCCGGCGTTTTTTGCCAGTTCGCTTAAAATAATTTTGTTGCCGAAATTTTCCGAAATATAACAGAGTGTACTCGTAACATATTTGGGTATTGCGGAATTTTCGGGATTTTTCTTTTGTATTTCATACTTTTCGCTGCAGACGGATATCGTTTCAAATACCGCAGATATGAGTTTGGCGTTCGCTGACGGAGAATCGTGCTTTATAGCTTCCAAAATTTTATCCGTCATAGAGGACATTAACTTATGTCCGGCATTATATGCCGTTATATAATTTACTCTTTCTTTTGATTTGTCTTCAAAAAAATCAGCCATTTTGTTGTTCGCAAACATATCGGTAAAAAAGCTTACGGGAATATAAAAGTTAATATACACATGAATTCCCGAACGAAAAAACCTTCCGAAGTGTATTTCGTCCGGACGGAAAAATAATATGCTGTTTTTCCCAGTGTTTATAACATTGTTGTAAATTACAGCCGCCAGACCGTCCGTAAGTAAAATACTGATTTTATATTTGTCATAAACTTCAATTTCCGAATCTCCCGTTTCATATTCTTTTTTTGTATATGTCACCGTAAGGTATTCATTGTTTATTTGTATGTTTCTTTGTATTTCCATAAAAGCACCTCTATGTAGTTTTGTATTTTCATATTTTTCATTTTGTTTTTTTATATTTTTTAGTTGTAAAACATGATATACTTATAACATAATCATAACATGTATGTGTTTTAATGTCAATAAAAATATAAAAATATCAAACCGGAGGTAAAAAAATGAACATTCCGAAAAAATCTTTAAGAATAGACAAATTGAGAAGCTTCTACCTGAATAATTCTCCGATGTCTGTGAATAAGAAGTTGACCTGCTGGAAATGTCACCGTTCGCTGATGCTCTACGTTAAAGGATGGAACGAGGCTGTGGAGAAGGCAGATACTCTGCGCATCCGCCGCTCATATGCCGAAGCTTATATGCTTAAAAATACCAAGCCGATTATTATTCCGGGAGAGCTTATTGTCGGTCAGCCGAATCTTGAGCCTTTTTGCGAGAATGAACAAAAAGAGTATGACGCAATAATGGAAACAATTAAAATGATGCCTCCGAGAAGAGGCCGTTGGGATCATCTTGCGCTTGACTATCAGTTGCTTCTTGACAAAGGTATAAATGGAATAATAGAAATCCTCAATACAGAGCTTGACAAAATTGATACAGGAGACGGCAGCCTGACGGAAAGGTATGAATTTTTGCTTTGCTGCAAAATTGAGCTTGAAGGTCTGCTTGAAATGTGCCGGTCATATGCCGATAAGGCTTTGGAGCTTGCCGGTAAATCCGAAGGAGAGGAAAGGGCAGAATATCTTAAGCTGCATGATGTTTTAAAGCAGGTTCCGGCAAATCCTGCAAGAACATTCAGAGAGGCTCTCCAGAGTATTCATATGTTTACCTGGAGCCTTTACGGAATATACTCATTCGGAAAACCCGATGTATATCTTTTACCCTATTATAAAAATGATACGGAAAACGGAATCATGACCCGTGATGAAGCTCAGGAGCTTATAGACTGCTTCTTTTTGCAGAGTGTACCAAACATGAGTTCATGGGCGGCGGAGGGGCTCATGCTCGGCGGACGTGACGAAAACGGAAACAAGGTTGAAAATGAGCTTACATGGCTTTTTCTTAACGCAATATCACATACTCATCTTCCCGATCCGAATGTCGGTTTTTGTGTGACCGATGAAACAAGCGACGAAATTTTAAACTATGCCGCACAGCTTATTTGCGACGGACATTGTCAGCCGCAAATATGGAACAGCGATGAGGTAACTCGTTCGATGCTGAAAAACGGCTTTGACCAAAAGGCGGCGTATATGTTTACTCTTTCCACTTGTGTTGAAACAACTCCTATCGGATGCAGCGGAATATCCATAACAAGCCCGTATATAAATCTTTTGAAAATTTTTCTTGATTCGTTTGAAAAATGCAATGACGAATCGAGCTTTGACAATATATTTGAAAGCTTTACCGCTGAGTTTAATAAATACGCAAAAAAAGTAATACTTCAGGAAAACCTGTGGCAGCTTGAACGAGGAAGAAACAGCTCCGACCCGATGAGAATTTCAGTTTTGATACATGACTGTATAGAACGAGGAAAATCAAACGATTGCGGCGGAGCGAGATACAATCAGTTAGAGCCGAACATTCTCGGAATGCAAAATACAACGGAAAGTCTGAACGTCATTAAAAAACTGATTTTTGAAGAAAAGAAGATAACGGTGAGCGAGCTTAAAAAGGCAATGGCTGACAATTATGAAAATCAAGGCGATTTGCTGCTTTACATAAGAAATAAGGTTGCTCATTTCGGTACCGGTGACGCTGAAGCAAACAAAATTGCAAAAATGGTATCGGATATGGTTTTGAAAACCTTTGATTCCATGACAACCGTGAGGGGAGCAAAAATAATTCCCGGTGCATTTTCATACAGGGCTCACGAGCAACACGGCAGGGTAACTCCGGCTTCTCCCGACGGAAGAAAGGCGGGAATGCCGCTTAATGACGGCAGCTGCCCCGTTCAAGGATATGACAATATGGGTCCGACTATTTCGCTTGCTTCAACAGTTGCATGGGAACCGTCAAGATTTTTGGGCGGCACATCGGTAAATGTCAAAATAAACAAGGGTGTGGAGCCTCAAAAGATTGCGGC
>JAXGBA010000123.1:0-15052 GCA_034186235.1 Clostridia bacterium
CATTTTTTCAATATCCTCGGTTGCCTCATCTTCCATGACATCAATAGCGTCATCGACCGTAACAATACCCACAAGCCTCTGTTCATCGTCAACAACAGGCATTGCAAGAAAGTCATACTTTTTAAAGTTGTTGGCAACAACCTCTTTATCTTCAAGCGTATGAACATAAATGAGGTTAGTTTCCATAATATCGCCGATAACATCGTCCTCACCGGAAAGAAGAAGCGTCTTAGCGGACACCATACCGATAAGTTTTCGCGATGAATTGACAACATAGCAGGTATAAATCGTTTCCTTGTCGATACCGGTTTTTCTTATAACCCGCAGCGCTTCGGAAACCGTCATATCCGCCCGGAGCCTGACATACTCGATTGTCATAATGCTTCCGGCGCTGTCCTCGGGATATTTCAGAATTTCATTAATCATCTTTCGGGTTGACGGGTCTGTGTTTTCGAGAATTCTGTTCACGACATTTGCCGGCATTTCCTCAACAATATCAACCGCATCATCGATGTAAAGTTCCTCAATGACATCTTTAAGCTCGTTATCGCTGAAGCCTTTGATAAGCATTTCCTGCAAATCGGATTCCATTTCGACGAAGGTTTCCGCAGCAAGTTCTTTGGGGAGAAGCCTGAATAGAAGCGGAAGCTTCTGCTCGGGCATATCATCAAAGACCGAAGCGATATCGGCAGGGTTCATCGTGATGAGAACATCTCTCAAAGTGTTGTACTTTTTTCCGTCAACCAGAGCGATAAGAGTATCTTCAATATTAACATTCCTCTCGCTCAAATTGCACACCCCCTTATTAAATTATAAAAGAACATAATAAGAGTAAGTGCAAGTAAGATCAGCTGCAAACAGACGCAGGTCTGCTGCATGTTAAAAATCCGTATCTCACTCGCGGCTTACTACTGCCCGAATTACCGCCTGCGTCCAAATTGCTCACCTCACATTATAATTGAAATAAAATTTTTGCATTAAAGCTTAAATTTATCGTGAATTGCATTAACCGCCGCTTCGGCGTACTTTTCCTTAACCAGCACCGAAACCTTGATTTCGGAAGTAGAAATCATCTGGATGTTAATGTTGGCGTCATAAAGCGCCTCGAACATCATTGCCGCAACGCCGGGATTGTTTACCATACCCGAGCCGACGATGGAAACCTTAGAAACATCCTTGTCGATATTCATTTCCGTAAAACCGATAACACCGGCATTCTGAGTAAGTGTGTCAACCGCTGCATCAAGGTGATCAAGCGATACAGTGAAGGAGATGTCCTTTGTATTGTTCCTTCCGATAGACTGAAGTATAATATCAACATTAACATTTTTCTTAGCAAGCATCTGAAAAACCTTGAAAGCTTTACCCGGTTCATCCGGAACACCCATCAAAGCAATTCTTGCAGTATTGTTATCTCTGGTTACGCCTCTTACCAACATTTTTTCCACTTGACTTACCTCCTTAACTTTTGTGCCGGGAACTTTATTAAAGCTCGATTTAACTTCAAGATTAACATTATATTTTTTTGCCACTTCAACGGAACGGTTGTGAAGAACATTCGCTCCGAGGCTTGCAAGCTCTAGAATTTCGTCAAACGAAATATCATCAAGCTTTTTGGCGGTTTTGCAGATTCTGGGGTCTGCGGTGTAAACTCCGTCAACATCGGTGTAGATTTCGCATACATCCGCATGTGTAACCGCCGCCAGGGCAACCGCCGATGTGTCCGAGCCGCCGCGACCAAGGGTTGTAATATCGTCATATTTATTTATGCCCTGAAAACCGGCAACTATAACAATGTTCTTTTTGTCAAGTTCGGCGAGAATCCTTTCGGTGTTAATTGTGCCGATTCTGGCAAAACCGTAGTGAGAATCGGTATTAATCCCCGCCTGCCAGCCTGTGAGAGAAACAACAGGATACCCCATTTTTTCAAGCGTCATCGCAAGAAGCGCCATGGAAATAACCTCACCCGAAGAAAGAAGCACATCCATTTCCCTTCTTGAAGGCTTGTCGTTAACTTCTTTTGCTTTTTCAATAAGCTCATCAGTCGTATCGCCCTGCGCCGAAACAACAACAATGACATTGTTACCCTTGTCATATGCGTCCGTCACGCGGCCGGCAACATTTCTGAGTTTATCGGCATCGGCAACAGAGCTTCCGCCGAATTTCTGTACAATCAAACTCATTTGACTTCCTCCTAATCGTTTAAAACTCTGATCGACGAAATGACCTTAACGCCGTCAATATCATTGAGTCTGCTGATTTTATCAATCAAAACGCCGTCGGCATCGGTATAGGTAATAAATGCGAGCCTTGTGCCGTCAAAAACAGACATTTCCGTTTCCAGAACTTCGTTGATTTTATCGGAAAGGTCCGAATTACATTCCGTCAATACATAATATGCGGTTTTTATGGCTTTGTAATCTATTACCGCACCGGGAATTGCCTCACCCCATGCCGGCGATTTGAATTTGCCCTTGTTTTTTGAAATATCAATAACATCGGCAACCACTGCGCTCGCCGTAGGAAGCTTGCCTGCGCCGCGGCCGTAGAACATACAGTCGCCTACCGAATCGCCTTTAACGAAAATACCGTTAAAAACGCCTTCAATGCCCGAAAGCGGATGCGATTTTTCGATAAGCATCGGCGAAACCCTCACGGCGGTTTTGCCGTCATCCGTCTTTTTGTAGTAACCGATAAGCTTTATGGAATATCCGAGCCTGCCGGCAAATTCGGCATCGTCAAGAGTAATTTCGGTAATACCTTCCGTGTGGACAAGATCAGGGTTCACATAATGTCCGCTTGCAAGCGATGCAAGAATTGCGATTTTGCGGCATGCGTCGTGCCCGAGAACATCGGCATCGGGATTTCTTTCGGCATATCCCTTATCCTGCGCTTTTTTAAGCACCTTATTGAAATCCTCACCGTCATTAATCATTTTTGAAAGAATATAATTCGTTGTACCGTTGAGAATCCCCAATATTTCGCATATATCGTTGGCTGCAAGGCAGGATGCCAAAGGCCTTATAATCGGAATACCGCCGCCGACGCTTGCTTCAAACATATAATTAACATTATTTTTCTCAGCAAGTTTCAAAAGCTCGGTGCCGTGCGTTGCCACGAGTTCTTTGTTTGAAGTTACAACGCTTTTGCCGGCTTCAAGCGAACGCTTAGTGAACTCGTAAGCCGGATTGACACCACCCATAACCTCAATAATAATATCGACATCGGAGCTTATGATGTCCTCAAAATTTTTGGTAAAAAGGTTAGCGTGCGGAAGCTCGGGAAATTCCCTTATATCGAGAATATGCGTAACATTAAGCGTTTCCTGCAACTTACTGGTTTTTACGGTATTTTGAATTACCTCATAAACTCCGGAGCCGACCGTACCGTAACCCAGAATTGCAACATTTGTCATTATATCTGCCTCTTTTCTGTCTAAAATTTGCGTGCAGCGCAGTTTTGCTGTGAAACATGTTCGCGGCAAAGCGAGCAAAATTTAACCACTTTATATATTATACCACAATATTACTACTTTTCGCAAGATTTATTTGACATATTTAAGCATTTTTTTTAATGAAATCATCTTTATTTTTTGGATGAAATTTGTTATAATAGTATAAAAAGAAGATTTCACACCAAAAGGAGCGTGTTTATATGAAATATGTTATATTTTTGGGCGACGGCATGGCAGACCTTCCGGTTGAGGAACTCGGCGGAAAAACTCCGCTTGAAACAGCACATAAACCGAACATGGATTTTATTGCATCTCACGGAAAACTCGGTATGGTAAAAACCGTTCCGGACGGAATTAAACCCGGCAGCGATGTGGCGAATCTCTCCGTTATGGGCTTTGACCCTCTTAAGTATTATACGGGTCGTTCACCGCTCGAGGCTTACAGTATCGGCGTTGATATGGTCCCGGGAGATATTTCGTTCAGGTGCAATCTTGTAACGCTTTCCGATGATGAGCCGTACGAAAATAAAACCATGGTTGACTACAGTTCGGATGAAATAACAACCGCCGAAGCACAAAAGCTTATCAAAGCGGTAGATAAGGCATTCAGAACCGAAGAAATCGAATTTCATTCCGGTATAAGCTACCGCCATTTAATGCTGTGGCACGGCGTTAAGGACAGTTTCAAACTCACGCCGCCGCATGATATAAGCGGCAAGAAAATAACCGAACATCTGCCGGAGAACAAAACGATTCTTGACATGATGAAAAAGAGTTACGATATACTTAAAGACCACCCCGTAAATCTTGAAAGAATAAAAAACGGAAAACACCCCGCAAATTCAATCTGGATATGGGGCGAAGGCTCAAAGCCGGAGCTGCCGAGCTTTAAGGATAAAACAGGTCTTTCCGGCACAATGATTTCTGCGGTTGACCTTCTTAAAGGCATCGCACTCTGTGCGAAGATGAATTCTGTAGATGTTGAGGGTGCAACGGGTAATGTCGATACTAATTTTAACGGCAAGGCACAGGCTGCGATTGAAGCTTTGAAAAGCGGCAGCGATTTTGTGTATATCCATGTTGAAGCGCCCGACGAGAGCGGTCACCGTCACGAGATTGACAATAAGGTCAAATCAATTGAACTTATTGATAAAAAAATTATCGGCCCGGTTATGCAGTACCTGAAACAGAGCGGCGAAGATTTCAGGGTTATGGTTCTCCCCGACCACCCCACACCGCTTATTTGTATGACGCATACATCAGACCCAGTACCGTTCGCAATTTACGACAGCAGAGCAGAAACAAATTCGGATGTAAAATATACCGAAAACTACGGAAAGCAAACCGGAATTTATGTTGAACCCGGCTTTAAGCTGATAGACGACCTTCTTGAACTTTAATACCAAAGAGCAATCCGCATTTTTTGCGGATTGCTCTTTTGCTATCTTAATATAATTTTTTCACAGATTTCCCGAGGTTCAAACAATACATACCCGTCATTTAACGAAAAAGCGTTTTTTTCGCCGTCAACAAACACTTCCGAAAGAGTCTTTATGTACGGAAGGTGAAGCATTTCGAGTTTAATCGAACCGCCGGAGATTTTAATTTCTGTTTTTGTTTCGGTTCTGATATAAGTTCCCCAGGCAGTCCCGACAGCCCAGAACGACCTGAAATCTCCTTTTTCTATCGGATTAAATCCTATCGTTTTGTTGGGCAAATCAAATTCAAATCCCGAATAAATCGGCAGCAGTGCAAAGCTTGCCATGGAGCGTGCATAATTGCTGCCGCATTCAATTTCGTTCCACGGATTTCTTTTTTTACCGTTATAACGGTTCCTTACGGATTTTACAATTTCAAGCCCCTCTTTTTCAAAGCCTTCGCTTATCAGAAGCCCTGCAAAGGAATATTCAAACCCATGCATGGTTTCCTCGCAGTAAGGAATAGGGATTGACGGCTTTTCCGTGCCGTCCGGATAATCACATATAACCGCACCGGACTCATCGTTCAGCGAAAAAATCCGCCACAGATTCTCATGATTTCTCATGCTCGGCTTAAAATTGTTATCAAACATATTTTTAAGTGCGGTTTTCTTTTGCGAGCTATCAAAAATTTCTCCCAGACCGCATATATTTGCATGCCACTGCGCAAGCATCTGGTCAATTTCGCACCCATCTTTTATCTGATATTTAATTTCCTTCGTTTCATCGTTCCAGTAATCATCAGTGCCTTCAAAACTGTCTATAACCCTTTTATCTTTAAGGTCTATTTTCTGTATGAAGTATTTTCCGTTAAAGAGATTATTTTTTGTCCATTCAAATCCGTTATCAAAAAGACGGGAATATTCAGTCGCCTTTTCATTAAAACCGAGATATGAAGCCATTTCCGATGCTGCTTTGAGCGCAGCAAGATACATCCCTTCAAGCCATGATGACGCCCCGAACAGTTCCATGTCAAGCGTGTGATGCTGACGGCCGTCTATAACACCGTCTTTATTGCTATCCCATCGGTCGGCATTATTTTCGTCCCATGCATACTCAAGAATTTTAACGGTGTCGTTCCACACCGATTTAAGCCACTCATCATCTCCGCTCAGCTTCCACTCTCTGTATACTTTTATCACAGAAGCCATCTGCCCGTCAACGCATGCATGAGCAAATCTTCCCTCTTTCCGCCCAAACGGAAGAAGAATTCTGAAAGTCATATGACCGTTTTCGTCAACATTATACTTAAACTCGTTGTTTCTGATCCCCCGTTCAAGTTCCGGGAACAAAAAGCAAAGCGCATAGGCATATGACCACACATGAGTGCAGGTTCCTTCGCATGAGCCGACCGTTTCCATAACGCCCTCCCATGCCCAGAGCGAGCCGTCCTCAAGCCGCAGAACGGTAGGAGATTTAAGCACGGACATTGTTGAGCTTACCGCATCCATGACAGCTTCATCAAGAGTTGAGGAGTGCAAGGCATTTTTAAACTCAAGCGTTTCACGATAAAGTTTATCGAAATTATCTGCACAGTAAGCCAATGATGCGGCAGAATTTTCAAAACGGGTCGCATAATAATTTTTCCATGTAACATCGCTGAACTGTTCTGTCCAATAAAGCCGATACTTTGGCACACTCCAGCAAAGAACAAATCTTAAAGTTCCGCATTCTCCCGGCTTTAATGTTATTTTTGACGAAACCGCCGCAACATCGTGCGAACCAGGCAAATCGTAATGTCTGTCGTAAAGCCCGCCGCCAGAAAACTCATTCCAGAATGTTACATATCCGTCCTGCCACTTCCCTCTGTACCAGTATTCCTGCACAAAAGCATCTTCGGAAAGAGCACAAACGGATAAATCGACCTTCCCTTTCTCATCTTTGAGCATTATACCGTTATCGGAAATCTTTTCATTAAAGCCCGAATCAAACGGATTCCCAACGGTAAAACACCCGGTAAACGCGACATCAAAAGACTCCGTATTTTTTATTCCGATTTCAAAAAATGCCGCCGGAAGGCTTGATTCTTCAGCCTTAAGAGGAATCATCGGATTAAATGCGGTAAGCGAAATATTTCCCGGAAAACCGTCTGATTTAAAATCGATTTTCGCAATCGGAAACTCCCCGGTAAATTCATGATTTTCAAAGTGAGGCAGCCCGGCAAAAGTTTTTGCGTCAACCCCGAAACCGAAGCCTGTAAAATGATTTTCTCTTTTAATTCCGCCCGTCAGGTCTTTTTCAATATCGCCGGCAAGCGATTTTGAAACGCTTTTTCCGTTACCGTCGGCACGGATAAAAAATCCGGTATACGGATTTATGCTGCCCTTGTTCGGCCTGTTAAATATTTCCCAATCGATAAGCCGCCCCGAACCGCTTAAACCTATAGAGCCGGTTCCTATTCCGCCGAGCGGGAAAGATATTTCGCCGCAGCTGTTTTTATCGTACTTCATTTTTTAACATTCTCCTTAAAAATAAGGCCACCAAAAAAAGCTTGGCAGCCAATGCATATTATTTATTTAATGAGGCTTTTATAAAATCTTTGAACAGCGGATGCGGTCTGTTCGGTCTTGACTTAAATTCCGGATGAAACTGAACCGCAATAAACCACGGATGATCCGCAATCTCAATCATTTCAACAATTCTGTTGTCGGGAGAAGTACCGCAAAGCTTCAAGCCGTGCGATGTAAGCTCTTCGCGGTAATCATTGTTAACCTCATAGCGGTGCCTGTGTCTTTCATAAATCAATTCCTGACCGTAAGCTTCATAAGCCTTGGAATCAATATCGATTTTACAGGGATATTTCCCGAGACGCATTGTACCGCCGAGCATTTCAACATTTTTCTGCTCGGGCATAAGATCAATTACAGGATGGGTTGTTTCGGGGTTTATTTCAGAACTGTTTGCGTCCTCATATCCCAGAACATGTCTGCTGTATTCGATAAGAGCAGTCTGCATACCGAGGCAGATTCCGAAATACGGAATTTTGTTCTCTCTTGCATATTTTGCAGCAAGAATTTTACCTTCGATGCCGCGGTTGCCAAATCCGCCCGGAACCAGAATTCCGTCAACATCTCCGAGCATTTCGGAAACATTAAATTCGGTAACAAGGCATGAATCAATCCATTTAATATCAACATCCGCACCGTTTGCAATACCGCCGTGCTTAAGCGCTTCAACAACGCTCAGGTATGCGTCGTGAAGCGACACATACTTGCCGACAATAGCAATCTTGGCAACTTTATTAAGATTGCGCAGACGCTCTACCATATCCGTCCATTCTGAAAGGTCAACGGGTTTTGCGTCCAAAGTAAGCCTTTCGCAGACAATATCGGCAAGCCCCTCTTCTTCAAGCGCAAGCGGAACCTCATAAAGGTACTGTGCGTCGAGATTCTGCACAACATACCTCTGAGGAACATTGCAGAAAAGAGCAAGCTTTTCTTTTATTTCATCATTTATCGGAACTTCCGTTCTGCATACGATAACATCCGGCTGAATACCAAGCCCCAAAAGCTCTTTAACGCTGTGCTGTGCCGGCTTTGTTTTAAGCTCCTCGCTTTTTGTGAGATACGGAATAAGCGCAACATGGATAAACATCGCGTTCTGATGCCCAACCTCCTGTGCGAACTGCCTTATTGCTTCAAGGAACGGCTGACTTTCGATATCGCCGACCGTACCGCCGATTTCAACAATCACAACATCAACATTGTTTTGAGCGCCTTTGGCAATCTGCGCCTTTATTTCGTTAGTAATATGCGGAATAACCTGAACGGTATGTC
Organism: Clostridia bacterium; assembly: GCA_034186235.1. GTDB lineage: Bacteria > Bacillota > Clostridia > HGM11514 > HGM11514 > CAKSKB01. The sequence goes on from JAXGBA010000123.1 coordinate 8,709, forward strand.
CGTTATACTGACCGGCTCTTTCTTTCTGGATTACCGAAGAATAGATTTTGCCGGTAGTCACATTGCTGTGCGAATAAAGAGTTTCATCGATAAATCTTTCATAGTGCCCGAGGTCAAGGTCGGTTTCGGCACCGTCGTCCGTAACAAAAACCTCGCCGTGCTGACACGGATTCATAGTACCCGGGTCGATATTAAGATACGGGTCAAATTTCTGGATTGTTACGCTGACCCCTCTGCATTTGAGCAATCTGCCCAAGGATGCGGCAGTTATGCCCTTCCCCAATCCGGAAACAACACCGCCGGTTACAAATATGTACTTTGTAGGCATGTTAACCTCCTGTAAAAATCAATAATAAATTAATTATACTACAAATTCAAAAAAAAATCTACACTTTTTTTAAAAATTTCTAAATTATTTTCAATCAACATATTTTCTGAGCTTTGAAACGGTTCTTTGAGGTGCATCTTTTGAGTTTTTCCAGTCTGCGTCCTTGTTTTTATAGTCAAATTTTTTGGTGAACCAATGTATATCCTCATTAATGCGCTTCATTTCCCGAGACTGCAGCCCGACAAGCATTTCTGAAAATTCGGCAAACTCTTTTTTTGAAAGCTCTTTTTTCGCAGTTTCAAGCAGCTTTGCGAAATGAGTGATGCAAAATCCTTTTGATTTTTCAATTTTACGGCGAAATTCACCGTCGGTACTCCACATGTAAAGTATTACATTCAGGTATTTTGAAAAAACATCGTTCATGTAATCACATACCGTGCACGAATTTTCGAGTTTTTCAAGCTCTAATATAATATAATCAGTATCGGAAAGCTTTTTGAGTCCCTTTTTCCTGGAAAGAATTTCGTTCAGCGAATTTATGTGCGTATCCATAACCAGTGCAAGCGGAAGCTTGTTCTGATACTCAATCATTTTGGAAAGATGCCGACGGCAAAACCCTTTTTTGTTGGTCTTGATTCTGAATTCCGGTTTCATCATTGCTGGTCCGAGGCAAAAATCAAGATTTTTTGTTTCAAGATTTTTTTCAAGAAAGCAAAGCGGACATTCGCAATCCTCGCCGAATGCGTCGTTCACGGGAATTTCGTAAATTTTTTCTGATTTCATAAATATATTCCTTTACAATAACGGTTATTTGATGTATAATTAAGTATATCATATTTTACTGAAAGATAAAAGGGGTATTATGAAAGTATACGAAAAAAATTCATCCGTTTTTTTGGAAAATGCAGAAAATTTTAATATCAAGCAAATATTTGAGTGCGGACAATGCTTCAGATTTCACGCTTATGACAGCGACTATTTTGAAGGCGTTGCCTTCGGAAAATATCTCGGAATATCGCAAATCGGCAATCTTGCGGTAATTCATAACTGTACTCTTGACGAGTTCAATACCGTCTGGAAAGGCTTTTTTGATTTTGATACCAATTACGGCAAAATTTCATCGTCCCTTGCAAAGGATGATATAATGAAAAAAGCGATTTCTTTCGGCGGCGGAATCAGGATTCTTAAACAGGATATGTTCGAGTGCATAGTATCGTTTATAATATCTCAAAACAATTCCATATACAATATAGAGCGTGTTGTTGAAAGAATTAGCGAAAAATACGGAACGCCGATCGGGATTTACAACGGCAAACTAAGATATGCTTTTCCGACGCCACAGCAGCTTTCAAAGGCGACTGCCGAGGAACTGACGGCGCTCAAATGCGGTTACCGTGCGGAGTATATCACAGGATTTACAAAAGCAGTTGCGAACGGAGAGTTTGATATAGAATCTCTGGACAAAATGCCGGCAGATGAAGCTAAAGAAAAGCTTATGGCTTTCAAAGGCATAGGAAATAAGGTTGCCGACTGTATTCTTCTTTTCGGATACCACAAATTTGATGTTTTCCCGACGGATGTGTGGGTAAAGAAAGCCATGGCTGATTTGTACGCTGTGGATGTTAAAAACATTAACGCATTTTCAAACGAATATTTCGGAAAATATCGCGGGCTCGCACAGCAATACCTGTTTTATTACAAAAGAAGCGGCAAAAATTAAAAATCAGGTATTGAAATTTGCCGAATAATATGCTATAATAATATTATCACCGTCTGCGGATGTGTCGGAATTGGCATATGCGCTAGACTTAGGTTCCGTCCTGTATGTGGTTTTGCTGTTGATAACGGTTTTTATCGTTTTCATAGATGAGGTTTAAGCTATATGCTCCTCCTCGGTGTACCTCTGCCGTGTAAAAATCAAGAGGAAAAACTTAATATGCGGGCGTGGCGGAATTGGCAGACGCGCTAGACTTAGGATCTAGTGATTTTATCGTGGGGGTTCAAGTCCCTTCGCCCGCACCACATAATAACCCTAACTTTGATAAAAAGTTGGGGTTATTGTTTTTTGCCTTTTTTCAGGGTTTTTCAGCCTTTTTCAAGAAAAGAAGAGCCGTTACGGAGTCTCTCCGCTGCGGTTCTTTTTGCGTTTTACCCTTTTTATGTTATTATAAAAGGGTTCATATGAAGCAAAAAGGGTTCATATGGTTAAAAGGGGTTCATATTACAATACCGGGCTTTTGCCCGGCATTGCCGTGATTAATTATTCTTTTCCTTTCGTTACTTTCATGGCTTCTGCACCTTTTACTTCTGCCTGTGCAAGCAAATTCTTTACAGCACCCCAACCGCCTTTAGTGTAAAAAAATAAGAGGCATAGTTGCCTCCTACTTCATATATTTCATTGTTTGAATAATGTGCTGTCTCTTTTCAGGTGTCAGGAACATCCAATCTTGATAAAACTCCTTGAGTTCGGGAGTGAGTTCTATGCGGTCATCATCGGCAAAAAACTCTGCAAGTGAAATACCAATGGTTTGACAGATTGATTCGAGCGTGGTTATTGTGGGAACTGTACCACGGTGAAATATATTTGATAAAGTGGTTTCGGGGATTTTGCTTTCTTTTGAAAGCCTGTACCTCGTCCAACCGTATTTTTTAAGAACGGCATCAAGCCTTTTACTGATATCCAATGCATCACCATCTTTCTTGATATAATTATACTACTCAACTTGGGATTTTTGCAGACTGCAAGTTCGTGGGGCAAATACTACTCTTGAATGTTGACAGAATGTATGTTATAATTATATTATGGTTTTTTATACAAAGAAATAATCAAGGAGGAAAAGGCTATGAATGTTATCGTCTGTATTGACGATTCCTTTGGTATGCTGTTTAACAACCGCCGCCAAAGTAAAGATATTGTGTTAACAAATCGAATTGTTGAAATGTCAAATTTAACCCGATTATGGATTGGAGAGTTTTCTCGTTCTCTCTTTGAAGGTCTCGACCCTCACATTATGTTTATTGATGATGAGTTTCTCGACAAGGCTGAAGCCGGAGATTACTGTTTTGTTGAAAACTGCCTTTTGACACCGCACATTGACAAAATCGAAAAGCTGATTGTATTCAAGTGGAACAGGAGCTATCCTTCCGACTTTACACTCGACATTGACCTTTCCAAATGGAATCTCGTTTCAACTACAGATTTCAAAGGAAACTCGCACAAGGAAATAACAATGGAGGTGTATAAGCGATGAAGAAGTTTCTACTTTGGGGATTAGCCATTATTCTTGCTTTGGGAATTATCGGTGGAATGATGGATTCTGAAACCCCACAAGCTGACCCTAAACCTTCGCTTCCTTTTCGGATACAAGATCGGCAACGGTAACTTTTCGATGATCGACCTTTTCGCTTTTGGAAAACACCTTGTCCCATTCCTGTGTCAAATTCAGCTTCTCCATCATTCAAGCCTCCTCGGTTGTCGCTTTTGCGTATTCTGCGTCGTTTACGGCCTCCAGCCACTCATTGGTGGTCTCCGTGCCCGGAACCTCCACCGTCAGATGGGAGAACCAGCTATCCGGCGCCGCGCCGTGCCAGTGCTTCACACCCACCGGGATATTCACCACATCCCCCGGATGAAGCGCCTGCGCAGGCTTTCCGGCTTCCTGATAAAACCCACGGCCTGCCACGCAGATCAGAATCTGCCCGCCGCCGCTTTGCGCATGATGGATATGCCAGTTGTTGCGGCACCCCGGCTCGAAGGTCACATTGTAAATGCCCACCTGTGCCGTGGAGACCGGGGCAAGGTAACTTTGCCCAATGAAATATTTTGCAAAGGAATCGTTGGGTGCACCGATGGGGAAAACCATCTGGCTTTCGTGTGCGGCCCTGGCATCATCGGCAGCATCGTCCTCCGCCCACACTTCTTTTGCCATGCGGAACGCCGCCCACGCCTTGGGCCAACCGGCATAAAACGCTGCATGGGTCAGAATCTCCGCAATCTCCGCTTTGGTCACACCGTTGTTCTTTGCGGACTGCAGGTGATACTGAAAAGAGGAATCCGTCAGCCCCTGCGCCAGTAGAGCAACCACTGTTACGATACTGCGATCCCGAAGGGAAAGCTTGTCCTCCCGGCTCCAAACCTGTCCGAACAGTACATCGTCGTTCAATTCCGCGAACTTGGAGGCAAATTCGCCCAAGGCGTCTCTGCCTGCCGTTTGTTTGATTACCATGGTTAGACCTCCTTGCCGGACTGATAAGCCTTTTCCAAAGCAGGATGTCCGGCAATTTCGCCCACATCGGTTACACCGCCGGCAAATACGGTTCCCGCCAATTCACAGCGGGGGAAGCAGTCTACCCAGCCCTGCACGGCCTTTTCGCTGCCCGCCACGGTTTCCGGCCCGTCCTCCGCCGCCGTCGCCAGCAGGTAAACCTTCGTGAAGGCATAGTCTGTGCCGAATAGCGGATTGGAACGATCCAGCATGGTCTTGAGCTGACCGCTGACGCTGTAATAGTAGACAGGGGTAGCAAACACCAGCACATCGGCATCGTGCATCTTGGTCACGATCTCCACTGCGTCATCCTTAATAACACAGTGTCCCAGCTTCTGACAGGCAAGACAGCCCTTGCAGAAGCTGTACTGTTTTTCCCGCAGATACACAGTCTCCACCTGATTGCCCGCTTCCTGTGCGCCCTTGGCAAAAGCCGACGCCAGCGTCTCGGAATTGCCGCCCTTGCGAGGGCTGGAAGAAAGAATTAAAACATTTTTACACATCAAAAAAATCTCCTTTATGTATTGCATTTGTTGTACATTTATGATATACTAATGATAGCACATAAACCTGACTTTAGGTCAAGAGGTTTCTGAAAATTTATTTGTAAATTTTTTAGGAGATTTTATGTATACGATTGGACAAGTTTCACAAATTTTCGGATTGCCCATTTCCACCTTGCGTTACTATGATAAACAGGGACTTTTCCCGAATATGGAAAGAGTATCGGGCATCCGTAAATTCAGCGATAGCGAAATGGAAGCACTGCGGGTCATCGAGTGCTTGAAGAAATCCGGCCTGGAAATCAAGGATATTAAACAATTCATGGATTGGTGCGTAGAGGGTGCATCCACCTATCCTCAGAGAAAAGCACTCGTTGAAAAGCAAAGAGAGAGACTTGAGGCAGAACTTGTCCACATGAATAAAGTCTTGGATATGTTGAAATTCAAGTGCTGGTACTATGAGCAGGCAACGCGGTATGGCAGTGAAGATCAAGTACAGAGCATGATTCCTGACGAATTGCCGGAAGATGTACGAAGAGCATATGAAAATGCACACCATGATTAAAAACATATTATTAAAAGATGGACACCCCTCTGAACCTTTACACGAAAGGTCGAAGGGGTGTGCAGTCCGTATCAAAATTGGTCTTTACTTTCAAATAAGACTGACTATTTTTATAGAATAGTCGGTCTTTTCTTTTTATCTTAAACACGTTCAAATATTGCAGTATTGCGATAATCTCCTATCTTTAAGACCATATCATATAATTCTAATTGCCATCTTGGAATGAGTTGTCCTCGATAGCACTTTTTTTATAGTAAAAGTTGGATTTTTGAGTTTTCGTTGAATTTTAGGGTATTCGTTAAATTTTAGTAAAAGTATCACCCTCATATTACTTATAAATGCATTTTGTAGGTATACCAACGCTTATTATTTTTTCATTTGCAACAAAATTTTGTCTTTTCCTAATTTTAGTATCAAATTCTTTATACTTTTCCTCAAACTTTGAATTCGGCACAATACATCGTTGGTTCGATGATCCTTTTTGACCTACATTGTTATTCAACGAGTCATCATATAACCCATCTACTAATACATCTATGCAGTCAATTATCTGATGAAATTTGTCCTTGATAAATTCATATTTATATCAATCCTCATACTCTAAATGCCGTAACATTGTTTTACTGCTCCTTTCCGTCATATTTCCCTATAATTCTACATTAAATAGCGCAAGCCCCGTCTGA
>JAXGBA010000124.1:0-37825 GCA_034186235.1 Clostridia bacterium
AACAGGTTCTTTACAGCCAAAACGGTATGACTTTCATTAAAGAAGTTTCCGAAAAATACGGTCTTACCGACAAAATAGACGCAGCGGCTTCGATGGATGACATAGAAGAGATATTTGACACCGTAAGAGAAGGCGAAGCTTCCGATTTTGCAATCACGACATCGGACAGCAACTACTTCATAGACCACGGCGAGAGGTCTTCTTCAGCAGGCGGATATGATATTATAAACGATAAGGTTACCGACAGCTACGATGAAAACTTCGAGATGGCTAAGATAAAAAGGCGCTGGAACGAAAAGGGCTTCTTCCCGGCAGATATTGCAACTCTTGACGACACAAGCTCACTTGTTAAGCAGAAAAAAGTGTATGCCAACTATTCAAGATACCTCCCGGGAAACGCCGGCAAGTTCAAGCTTTCAAACGGCTATGATGTAATTGCGCGCCCGACCGGCAGAGCGATTTTGAACCGTGGCGGAATTCAGTCAACACTTAATGCAATAAGTGCGAACTGCAAAAACCCCGTTAGGGCGCTCAAACTCATTGACCTTCTTTTTGAGGATCAGTATCTCTTAAATCTCCTTTGCTACGGTATCGAAGGCAGAGATTATGAAAAAGACCCGAACAACCCCAACAGAATGAACAGGGATGCAGGCAGCGCATATTACATTGCGGAATTTATGGTAGGCAGTCAGTTCCTTGCATACCTTGCTCCTTCTTATGAGGACGGCGTTTGGGAACAGACCAAGAAGGAAAATGAGGAAGCTGATGTTGACCCGTATATCGGATTCAGCTTTGACCCGGCTCCGGTAGAGTCCGAAATGTCGCAGATTTCCTCAGTAAAGCAGGAATACTCAAAGATTCTCGGTTTTGGTCTTCAGGATCCTGAAGTTGTGTTCCCCGAAAGACAGGAAAAACTCGAAACCGCCGGCAGAAAGGTTGTTATGGACGAGGTTCAGAGACAGCTCGATGAATGGCTTGCAACAGAGAATAAATAATATAACCAAAAGACGGTTCTTGTGCGGAACCGTCTTTTTTATAAGTATGACGGGCATATCAATGCTCTGTGGTGAAAGTCCACCGAGGCGTAGTTACCGACGAACTCTAAAGCGACTTGCAAGTTTCACACTGTGAGATGTGGGAGAGAAGAAGCAATAGCAAAATCGTAGGAACACCGCAAGGCGGAAACTTATCACCATTGCCTTACCTCGACAAGCATTTTTTCGCACCAGTCGAAATATTCGTCAGAAATTATATGGCGTATGTTTTCATCAAGCTTGAAAACCAATGCATATTGAAGTTCCTTTTCAAATTTTTCTTTCATATAAAGCCCGAGTTGGTTTCGCTAACTAATAATTTTCATCTGCAATTCCTCCAAAATAAAAAGTGCGCCGACCGAGGTCAGCGCACAAAAACACAGGCAAAATGAACTGTTAGCCATTATATAATTATTTGATTTCAAATACCCGATTTTCTTTTCTCGCTGCGGCTTCGGGATATTCGCCGTCGGTATAGCCTAAAATGCAGTGACCGATTCCTTCGTATTCTTCTTCAATTTCGAGTGATTTCAGAAGATTTTTGCCCCAATCGGTTTCAAATTCTTCTTTGGCTCTGTGAATCCAGCAGCTGCCCAAGCCCAGCTCGTGCGCCGCAAGCATGAGATTGCCCATAACAAGGGCGCCGTCGTAAATATATGTCGGCCAATCCTTTTTCCCGAGAACTATAAGCACAGCGGGTGCTCCGTAAAACGGGTCAAAGCCCTTTTCCCAACCGCCGATTTCACGGTTCATTTCGGATAATTTGTTACGCATTTCCTGGTTTGTAACCTTAATGATTATTGTGTTCTGCGTGCCCATTCCGCTTGCGGCGAAAAGCCCGGCTTCCACGATTTTGTCAATCGCATCTTCCGGAACACTGTCTGCCCTGAATTTCCTGATACTTCTTCTCGATTTGATTTTTTCGAGTAACTCGCTCATGTTAATCGTTCCTTTCCATTTGGAATTTATTATAAATTGCTCTTTTGTCAGATATGAAAATTGCACCGTCCGCACATCGCCCATTAAGGGGCAGGGTTGGTCTTTTTCGGTGTGATGATAGGCAAATCCGCATTTTTCCATGCAGCGTTTTGATTTTTCATTTCCGTCATAATAGCCGCACCATAGAGCGGACGCACCAAAGTTCTCAAATGCGTGCCTTTGTATTTCGTGCATAGCCTCCGTTTTTAATAATAAGCAAACCGTTTCCGCACGGCACGATACCTGCAGCTTATCTCACATCCGAATCGAGGTTTTGACTGTTTAGATATTTAGGTAAACAGTAGATGCACACCATTTCCTAAATAATTGTTTTATTTACAACCGGGGAACGGACGGCATAAAAATGCGAAAAGGAGATTTGCAAAGGATTATAATAAGAATTCAACACTTCTGAAATCGCAAAGGAGGTTGTCAAGGGGCAATCCCTCATTTTGTGTAAACCTCAAATTTAGCTCCAAAATGATAATATAATCTAATTAGTTTTTGTGGGCTGAGAGCCGGATTTCGGCTTTCAGCCCTTAGTTATAATATAGCATAAAATTGCCGGCATGTCAAGGGAGCTCTCGTATGAGAGCGTGTATTCCCCCCCTTGATTTGACGGCTATTTTATGCTATTGCGGCAGCCTGTCGGCAAAGAATATTTCAAGCTGAGAATGAATCTGCCCCCAGTCCTTGCGCTTGCCTGTCCACTTTTTCGTAATGTCTATCATTGCAAGATATAGCATTTTTAAAAGACTGTCATCGGTCGGAAATACGCTTTTATTTTTTGTAACCTTCCGAAGCTGACGGTTAAATCCCTCTATCGTATTCGTTGTGTAAATCAAGGTTCTGACCGCCTCCGGATACTTGAAATATGTCGATAAATTTGCCCGATTTGCCCGCCACGAAATAGCTGTTTTAGGATATTTGCTGCTCCATTTTTTATCAAAGCTATCAAGCTCCGAAAGTGCCGTTTGTTCGTCAACCGCTGCATAAACCATCTTCAAATCAGCCATTAAAGCCTTAATATCCTTGTATGATACAAACTTTGCGCTTTCATTTTCGCCAACCACATTCCGATGACTTCCTTTTTCCCTTCCATATTGATTCCGATTGCGATATATACAATTTCATTCACTTCTGACGTGGAAGTGTATGGCGTCCATAAATACAACCGCATAGATTTTTTCAAGCGGCCTTGACTGCGATTCTCGCACTACAGGCAGTATTTTATCTGTTATCCGGCTTATGGTTGTAGCCTAATTCATCGTCAAGCTCTCCGTCAAGACCGTTTTCAAGCATTTCTCCGATTTGATATTTTACATAAAAAGCGGTTCAAATATTGAAAAAAGTTCAATTATATGATATAATGTTTTAAAAATCAAATCGTTCAGGAATATCAATGGATGTTTTTTCGGATATTGTCGAAAAGATGATAACGGATATTATTAGTTAGTTCATACGAAATGCATGAAGCAGAAGAAAAAAGAATAATTTTTTAGCCGGACTCTACACGAACGTGAATGGCAGAGATACCTGCATCCTCAGAGAGGTTGCGCATATGTATTTTGGAATATGATGGTGTATCTCATTTGTATGAATATATGATCAGAGTTCAAAAATTAAAATAATTGGAGGCATAATAATGAATAGAAAATTCAATTCGACTTTAATTTGGAGAGCTTGTTTCTATATAACTGTTTTTTTGTTATATATTTAATAACTCGCTCAATTTATCCACTAAGTGATGATTGGTATTATTTAACCGCTCCAAATCCAAATTTTAGGCTTGATGATTTGTTACCAAATGCAACCTTTTGGAGACCTTTAGATGCCTTGTTTGGCGCTTTTGTTGGTAACTTTCCCGCTCTTTTTCCAAACTTGAATAGAATATTTGTAATTTCTGCACACATTATTAACTCAATGTTGTTGAATGGCATAGCTAAAGAAATTGGCGTAAAAAAAGAATGGCGAAATTTTGCAATTTGTTTCTTTTTGTTCTCGTCATCATCGTGGGCTGTAACGGTATCACCAGACGCACTGAATCAAGCTTATAGTATTCTTTTTGGAATGCTTGCTCTATATGTCTATCTTAAAAAAGGTGGATATTCATTTCTTTCGTTGTGTTTTTTATCCTTGTTGGCAAAAGAGTCCGGTATATCTTGTTTTTTTGTGATTCCGCTATTCAATGCGTTGACTAATGCTAAGACGTTTAAAGATTTTGTAAATAATAAAAAACTTCTTAAGCAATGTATAAAACAAGTTGTGTTTTCGTTTTTAGTGATAGTTTTGTATTTCATTATTAGATTTGCTTTGTATGGGGGAATAGTATTAGGAGCAAACTCTGGGAATTATAAGATAAGCTTCCTTTCATTATCCACATTAAAAAATATACTTCTCCTCTTTGCTTCTGCGTCAACAGGTATTGATACTATTGCGTTAATGAGTACTAATAAATCGCTTTTGCTTGTTGCAATAACATCTATATTTTCAATAGTTTTTATAATGATGTGGATTTTTGGTGTTATATCGCTATTTAAATCGAGAAAACAGGTGTTCCCACTTGTTTGTTTGATTCTTTGTGCTTTTGGTCTTTCTCTTCCTTTGACGCTGTTGGGTAGAGTAGGTGAAATGCATGCGTATCCAATATTATTTTTCATGTCAATTATTTATGCATTTGTTATGGGGCATGCAAATATTGACATTAAAAAAATGTTATGTCCTATTATTTGTCTGTTCATTGCTTTTGGAATTTCATCCGTTCATAAAATCACAACAATATATGAATATAGCGATAAGACTCAAAATTTGACTCAGAGCCTAAAAAATGTTTATGATGACCCTGATGGTTCGAATTTATTTATTGTGATAAATAACAGGGAAGGATATTCTGTCTTTGAACAATCTGCAGCAACCGGAACAGAATACGGACTGAGTATGCGACCATATTTTAATTGGAAAAATTTAATTCACACCAATTATATGGCAAAATCTGAAGAAGATGCAGAAACTTATATTAAACGCAACCAAGGTTTGTACAATCATGTTTTTGTGATAAAAGATGAAACGGTTAAAAAAATTAAATAAATCTCAGGTGAAGGCGGTAGTAATATGAAATACTATTTAAAACTTATGCGTATGCATCACTATTAAAAACTTTCTTGTTTTTGCTGCTTTGGCATGTAGTGGTGAGTTCTTTAATTTGCGTAAACTGTTGACCAACAGTTATGGCCTTATTGCGTTTTGTATGGTATCATCGGTTGTGTACATAATCAATAATATATTTATAATTTCAAAGGTAAAATAAAGGCTACTTGCGTTTCAGCAGGTAGCTTTTTTGCATATATGCAATGTTTACAGTGTGAAATTAAATATACAGCTTAAAATTGCTCAAATAACACAAAAATATTTATTTGACTCCTAAAATGTTAAAAAAGTCAAAATAGACCAAGGTCAAATAACTACTATATAGGGGGGGAGAAGTTTTAAAAAAGAGAGGGCGAGATACTAATGTAAAAGCAAAGGTTAGAAAACATTTTTACAATTTATCAAATTAAGAAATATAGGAGTACGATACTATGAACGGAAAACAAACTATAATAACAGAAGTGGAAGAAAGATTTAGTAAGTTACCAGACAGCTCATACACAAAAATTACTGAAACAGGAGCCACTACAGAACTAAGGACATTAGCATGTAAGCCAAATATGTCGGGTTTGCAGAAGGCAAAACGTATTTCAAGGAATTCTTATGTTTGCCTTGATACAGGTGAGGTAAAAGAGTATGGATGTGCTTTAGAGCGTGCAGATAATCCGCATTTGAAAGAAACACTGGAAAAAATACGAAAGTATATCAATACAAATTTTTATGACGGCGGGCAGTTTATAACATTATGCTATGACGGCGTTATGAAAGATTTTAGGAGAGCAAAAAAGGATTTGAGCTGTTTTTTGAGAACATTAAGCAAAAGGCATAAAGCTATTGAATATTTTTGGGTGCTTGAGCCGAAGACAACGGGGTCATGGCATTTTCATTTGCTGACGAAAGGCGAGGAAGTTACAGCGGAAGAACTACAGGGATTATGGATAGAGGGTAGTTCAGACGTGCAAGACATTTATGATGTGTCAGGTCTGGCATGTTACTTAGCTCCATGTTATAAAAAAGATGATTTAACGGGAAATGAAAGCAAAGAGGAAAATGGGGGAATTTTTGTATTGTCAAAATCAAAGGAAAAAGCAAAAAGGCTGAATTTTTATCCGCACAACGAAAGAATTTACGGTAAGTCAAATGGAATAAAAAAATGGAAAGAATATCAAACAACGAGAGGGGAAGCCAGAACATATGTAAAAGGTAAACAAAAGATGAGTGAATGCTCGTTAGCAGTAGTTGTTGAGGAAACAGGAGAAAAGATAAATCAAGTAAATATAGAAACATATAAAGGTTGAATATGTTATATTATGGCAATAACTTTATTTTTGTAAAAATATTACTTTTAATATTATTGGCAATAAAATTATAAAATAGCTGTTAGGTATCTTATCTATTAAAAATACAGACGTTGTTAAGGAGAGTGTATTAACATGAGAATTAGCTATGAAAAAGCAAGAAATTACGAGCCATGTACAATTCAAGAGGATTATATCAGCGATGAAAATATGTATGATGAGATGTTGTTTGATAATGATTATACCTATGAGGATAATCACAATTACGGCAATTATAAACGCGAAAAAACATTAATGGATTATATTCCTAATTATGACCCTTTTGACCTTTCTTCCACGATACCTGAAGATGTACTGGAAGAAGCTAGAAGGAATTATTTAGCCGAAGAATATAAAATGAACGATGATTGTCCCGTACATGTGTTTAGATACGGCGACACATTAGAAATAATAACATCTTCCAATCGTGCAGACGGAAAAAGTTTTCAGCATATCAAGAATTTACCCGGCAACAAATATATGAATATGAAAACAGGGCAGGTACTTCGGAAAAGGAAACACAGAAAACGATTCGTGAATCAATCTACGCAAGAATTAGAGCGTTTAATAAAAAAGCATTTTGTTAACAGCAATGGATATTTTATAACTTTATCCTATGATTATTTTATGGAAACAAGCAAAAAGGTAAAAGAAGATTACACAAAATTCTATGATAAACTTGTCGGTTATTATAAGCGGAAGTTTAATTTGAAGTTAGTATATATACGAATTTTAGAAACGGCAGAACCTTTAACGCCTGAAGGAAACAAAGACTGGCATATTCATCTTTTTGTGAAAGCCCAAAACGGAACAGATTTACAAATCACAAAGGAGCAGATACAAAAGCTGTGGAAACATGAAAATGTGTTTGTCAGTTACATTTCAAAAGCCGTAGGTTTGGAAGAAAACTCCAATAAACTATGCAATCTGCTTTTTGATGATAAAAACAGAATATCCATTTTAGACAATAGCAATTTATCGAAATACTATGCCAGAAAAGAGAAAATATATACTTGTTCCGAAGAATTAGAACATCCTAAAAAAATCACTATGACAGCAGCAGAAGCACAAGCAATTGCTGCAGACTTCAAAAAGACCGATGATAATATTTCAAAATATGAAATGGGAGAAGGTAAAAGCAGGCATGTGGTTAATGTGGTACGGTATGAAACTTATAAAAAAATATGATAATGGTGATTATTTTAGTTTGCTGAAATAGGTCTGTATGATAGCAGTAATTCCAATTAGTGAGTTACTGCTATAATTTTTTAATCCCCGTGAAAAAGCTGTGTATACAAAATGGGAGAATTACATTTTCGAGGACATCTAAAATATAGTGATAACTCCGTAAATCTAAATTACGGTCAGCCAGGGAGGCAAGAATATAGATACATACCTGAGAGAAGGTGAGATTTTAGTTGTATAAAGTTTTTTCTATACAAGCGGTAATTTGATATTGATTTTTATATTGCATTTCAATTTGAAAGAAATAGGCGGCAAAGATAAAGTATTATGAAATGAAGTAATAATGTTGCGCTGATGCTGGTATTAAATATTTTAGAAAATTCATAAAAAGATATTTTAGTAATACCATAGATAATCCGGCAAACAAAAAAACAGCTTAGAATTTGCTAAACTGTTTGTGCTTGAAATATTCAGAAAACGAAAATTTACCGTTCACAAATAATAATGTAAAACATAGACTTTAGTCGTCTTGTTCCAGACCGAGCAAAATATTTACAGATTTTTGCAAGTCAATTTTCATGCGGTAGTTTTTAATGATTTGTTTTTCATGTTCGGTAAGTTCGTCAGTGTCGAGGTGAACATCAAGAAGTTCTGACGGTGAAACATTTAAGACTTTACATATTTTTCTAATCATATCACAGTCGGGGCGGTTTAAGCCTTGTTCCCAGTTGGAAACACGAGAATTTGAAACCCCTATTTTTTCAGCAAAATCCTTCTGACTGTATTTTCTAAGTTCCCGATAGTGTTTTATCTTATCGCCGATTTTAAAAACCAAATCAATCACCTCTATGATAAATTATATACTGAAATTCTTAAAAAGTCAATTAAAAATACAGAAAATCTATATTTTAATATTGACAATACAGAATATATGTTATATAATATATTTATTCCAGAAATACTGTATTTTAGGAGGCGATTACATTGCTTGTATATCAAAAGGTGAGACAATATCTGGAAGACCATGGAATCACACAAGCATTTGTTGCGGAAAAGTGTGGAATTTCACAGGTGACATTTAACGCAATTATGCAAGGTCGACGCAAACTTTATGCTGAGGACTTAAGGGCAATTTGCTATGCGTTGAATGTCAGTCCGGAAACTTTTATTGAATTTCACGGTGTAGAGAGTGCGTAGGATAATAAATACATATTTAATAAGTAAAGGAGATTTATTACCATGAAAAAAATTATCAGTTTTATCCTGACAGTAACAATGATGCTTACGGCGGTAAGCGTGTTTGCGGCAGATGTATCGCAGAAAGATTATCCACAAAAATTCTGGGACGTACCAAAAGACCATTGGGCATTTAATTATATAGCAGAATTAGTAAATAAAGGTGTTCTTGCGGGCTATGAAGATGGTAGCTTTAAACCTGATGCTACGGTAACACGTGCCGAGTGGGCAAAAATAATGGTATTAGCGGCAGGATTGCCGACAAGTGATAACAATGTTTATTTCACAGATATGCAAAATCATTGGGCAAATATATATGTAAATACAGCTAAAAATTATTTAGCTGCATATACAGACGGTACTTTTAAACCAGACCAAGCCGCAGTGCGTGAAGATGTAACGGTTAGTTTAGTAAAATTAAAAGGCTATGATATTAATAGTGTTGATTATTCTTATTTAAGTCAATTCAAAGATACAAATTCTATTTCAAATAGCTTAAAAGCATATGTCGCAGTCGCAATACAAAACAATTTAATTAGTGGTTTTGATGATAACACATTCAGAGGACAAGATACATTAACAAGAGCTGAAGCAGCAACTCTGTTGTGGAAAGCTTTTCAATCTGGCAGTAATAATAAAGTAGTTGATACGCCTAATACTCCTGTAAGTAATACCACCTCCACAGTAACTCCTGAGCCTACAGAAAAACCAAAAGAAACAAACACTGATAAGGAAGAACAGAAAAACAATAATGAGCAAATAGAAGAGTCCGCCCCTACAGAAGAACCTGCTCCTGAGCCTGATCCTGAACCCGAACCTGAAATTGAAGTAAAACCCTATAAAGTTGATACAATTGTTAAAGCTAATGTAAGCAGTCCTTTGCTTCACGCAAAATATAATAACGATATTTATTATGCTGAAAACAACAGTATTTTCAAAGTCAATATTGATACACATGAAAAAGAAACAATTATTGAAAGTGATGATTTTACAATAGATAATGAAAAAATGACTTTAAGCAATTTTAAAATTACTAGCATTGCTTATGACAGTTGTAATGATAGAATTTTAGCTACTGGAAATTATGGTGTTGTTAATCCTTCAAATACCATACAAAATCCAGTTCTTTTGGAAATTAAAAATAATAGTGCTAATATTTTGACAGAAGAGTGGGATGAATGCTTAGCAGGGGTTATAAGCAATGGTGATATTGTTAATATGTATGGTTACACATATGACAGTGAGTCGTTTAAAGCGAAATCAAACATTGTTCCTTATAAGTTCTGGATTGGTGATAACTCCAGTATTTATATGAATGATTATCTTATTATTGGATTAGTTGAAATGGGAAATGATATTTATTCTTTAGGTGGTTTAGGCAGACAAGTTTCTAAATATGATTATTCAAGTGCAGAAGCTGTTGTCAATATAGACGACACTTGTGTTGGAATTTATGATAACATTGTTATTGGTATGTCCAATTCGAGTATAAACCTTTATAATTTTAATGGTAAAAAAATAAATTCCATTAAAGCATCCGATGTTGAAGTATTAGATAAACAGCCTCTTTATATAGATAAAGACAAAATTGCTATTTATAAAGAAGGCGTTAGTGGCAAGTATGCTATATATCATCGCTTATATATGACTAGTAACGAAAACATCATCTTCTACGACACAACATCAAAAGCATTTAGAATGATTTCAGAAAATAAATAAGAAAAATGATATTCGCAATTGACTTTGACAACACATTATATTTAGGAAACTATCCCGGTATAGATAATAACTTTAATATTAAATTAATCAACAAAATAATTTATTTACAACATAAATATCCTGAGAGCAAATGGATTTTATGGACTTGTAGAAATAATTATGATTTAGAAATCGCCGTAAGCTCTCTGCGGCGATTTAATATTAGACGAATTTCTAAAATATTCAATAATAATTGAATTTATTGCAGAATTGAAATACATAAATAAAAACTATATACGATAGTTGTATCGGCATTCTTCTTTACAAAGTTTGAGTCGACATACCAATGGCACTTGACGATCCTCCAAATGATACGGAATAATCACCAAAGCTGCCGATTTCCTGAGCTTTGCCGTTTAACTCCGAGTTTGGATTGTTTAATACAAATTTACCACCCGTTTTATTCGGGTCAGCAGTTTGCTTGATTGAGCCGGCTCCGTTTCCTTTTTGAAGATTACTTATCCCTTTCATAATAATATAGGCGAGGTACTCCTCGATTCTCGACTGCGGTACATCTGGAAGTGCTGCCGTTGTTTGATTGATGAGCGTGCCGAGATAGTTTTCTATCCTTGATTGTGGTTCTTCCGGTATTGCCATTTATCATGCCTCCTTGTAAATTTGCAGATAAAGGTTTGCACAGTAATATATAAAAAGAGAGGGTATCTAAAGTATAGCAATAACTCTGAAAAAGAATATTTTGTAACTGCCGTTTATAAAAGTACACTTAAAACAATGATTCAAACAGCAATTAAATATTAAGAAAATAGTGTTTGCAAAGATATAAAAACAGTTTTAAAATATTTATAAAGACCGGTTGACTTTTACAAATGAATATCTTATAATATATACACAAGGTAAATAAAGGAAGTGTGTCAAAGAATGAATAATATGGTTTTTGGATATGTCAGAATTTCAAGTGCAGACCAAAACGAGGAACGTCAGCTTGAGGAACTGAGAAAAGCAGGCGTTGACGAAAGAAATATTTATATTGACAAAAAAAGTGGTAAAGATTTTGACCGTGAGCAATACAGAGCATTGGTTGACAGATTACGTGAGGGTGATTTGGTTGTTGTTGCTTCTTTAGACCGTCTGGGGCGAAATTATATTGAAATTCAAAAAGAATGGCAGTATATAACACAAGATATTAAGGCGGATGTAAAGATTTTAGATATGCCTTTATTAGATACAAGCACGGCGACAGAAAACTTAGACAGACGGTTTATTGCAGACTTGGTTTTACAGATACTTTGCTATACGGCAGAAAAAGAGCGTGAAAATATTCGTAGAAGACAGCGTGAAGGCATAGATGTTATGCCGATAGTAGACGGAAAAAGGGTGTCGGCTAAGACAGGCAGACCGACAGGAAGACCAAGAGCAGTAAAGCCTGAGAATTGGATGGAAGTTTATACAATGTGGACAAATAAAGAAATTACAGCAGTTAAGGCTATGGAAATTTTAAATTTGAAACCGAATACATTTTATCGATTTGCAAACGAGGAAAAAGAAACGATAATTATATAACAAGCGTTGAGTTACAAAGGAGCATACAGTTATGAAGAAACGAGTTGCGGCTTATTGCCGAGTAAGTACAAAAAGTGATGACCAGGAAAATTCATTTGAAAATCAAAAGAATTATTTTGAACGTGAATATAAGAACAATCCAGATTATTTGTTTTATGGGCTGTATGCGGATAGGGGTATAACAGGTACTACATTGAAAAAACGCCCTGATTTTAACCGTATGTTGACAGACGCAGGGTTAGATGTAAACGATGGCTACAAAATAGTTAGCGAGCCTAAATTTGACATTATAGTAACGAAAAATACAAGCCGTTTTGCAAGGAATGTGTCAGCTGACGTGATACTGAAAGCATTGGCAAAGAATAATGTATATGTGCATTTTTTGGATTTAGACAAAAGTACAGAAAATCCAGAGGACATAACATATATACAAATATTTTTGACTTTTGATGAACGTGAAAGTAGAGATAAAAGCAAAAAAGTGCTGTTTGGCATTGACGAGGGCATTAAAAAAGGTGTTATACATTCAAACGGACATTTATTTGGTTATAAGTATTATCCCAAACCTGAAAATAGACTTGAAATTATAGAACAACAATCGCAAGTGACCTTCACAGTGTATTCCAAACAATGGAAAAGTGGCGCAAGGTTGACCCTGAATTGCCCCTTGAGATTGTAACGGCAGATGTGTCAGACCTTGTTGTTGAAGATGACATAGTATTTGCTGAGGCAACGGCTGCTCTTACAGTATTAAATAAGCATACCGGCAGCGTAACTATAGCACCGACTGTTGAAATATATGACAGCTATGGCATGGTTAATACGGTAAACATGGGTCAAAAGACTATCGCTCCGGGAGAAGAAGGACAGTTTGTAACTAAGATATGTGTTCCGAACAATATGCTTCGTGATATGGGTGGTTATACGGCAGTATTCACATTTGCCGCATCGGAAGCGGAAACTATGACGATAGCACCAAGCTTCGGACCATATGTTACACACTTCAATGTAGGAACAGAAAAGACAGTAGATTATTTAAGATCAAATGCAGAGGCAAAACAGCCACTTGGCGGAACGCTTAAAGCAGGCGAGAGTAAGACAGTTAGCTTAAATGTATCCGAAGGAAATCTTTTGTATGTTTTTGCCGCTGCTAAAGCAGGTGAAGATAATCTGGCACTTACCGTAACGGGAGCAGGAGTACATCAAAACTATTCGCACGCCAATACGAACGATTTCGTGCTGATTGCAGATGCATCCGGAGAGTATGCAATAACGGTTTCCAACAATGGAGATAAAGACCTTGAGTATGCTCTGCTTACGGTAGTATCTCCGAATATGGGCGCTGTTGCAGGACTCGATATGCCTTATGCAAATGTAATGGCAGGTCAGTATAGTTATCTTGACGGCGGCGAGACGGTGAGCGGAATCAAGGCATCAATACCTGTATCAATTTATGAAACCGGACTTACAACCGGAATGGATGTAAGCATCAGTGCTACGGCACTCGACGACGGCATGGGACACAGCATATCGGCACCTAAAATTACTGATTTGAAGGGTAATGATGTAAGCAGAGACTTCCGACTTGAAGCTGGAGAAGGCAAACGCTTGATTCTTGGATATTATCCTAAAGGAGAAACACCTGACGGAGATTATTCAGGAAATGTTACATTAAGTGTTGTATCAGAACGCTTCGAGCATGACCTAACACCGCTTGGTTGGACTTTGAATGGCGAGGCGTATGAGCTTACAATACCGGTTTCTGTAAGGATTAACAGCGAGATTCCGGCTGCTGCAGAGCTTATAAGCGCAAGTGCAAATGCAGACGGTCGTATCGCCGTAGAAGGCAGAGTAAAGCCCGGTTTGTATGCGGTAGTCTTCTTAGCAGAAGATGAAACCTCGACAGGCGTCATTGCAGCTTCGATTCCGACTGAAGCAGACGGAACATTCTCAGTTTGGATAAAGCCGGATGACAGCGGTTCATATTATGTATATGTAAGAGCGGCAGACGAAAAAGGGACTATGGGAGTTGAAAGCAAGCGTTTACTTGTTACAACAGATATTAGTGACAAGACTGCTCCTGTAATAACTATGGTATCGCCGCAAACAGACATCCAATTGCCCAGAGAGGTATCAGAGATTATCTTTACGGTAAGCGATGACGAGAGTCAAATTTCAGGTACTCCCAAATTGACTGTAGACGGAGTTGAAGCCAAAGTTACCAGCACAGCAGAAGGTCGCTACAGCGCAGTTCTGTACTCAGGAAATATCGGAGACGGAACTCACAAAGTAAAGATTAGCGCTGTAAGTGGTGGAGGCGTTGCAACTAAAGAATTTACAGTTATCGTTGGCGGAATGGTTGAAGCAGTTATCTCGGTAACAGCTAACGGTCATTCGGTTGCAGGAGCTTTGGTTATGTTAGGTGGCGAGAGCAACTTGACAGGCGATGATGGAACGGCTTCGTTCTCGATTACTCCGGGAGAGTATAATTACAGCATATCTCAGGAAGGTTACCTGACAAAGAGCGGCTCTTTAAACATCACTGCAACTTCAAGAAAGAAGAATGTTGACCTTGAGGCAGGCGGTGTTATGAAGGTAGTTGTACGCTCTAACGGGAAGCCTATAAGCGGAGCTAAGGTGTCATTTGGAACATGGTCAGCCGTGAGCGGCAATGATGGAACCGCACAGGTAATAATGCCTTATGGCACATATAATTATCAGATATCTGCATCAGGTTACAGAAATGAAAGCGGAAGTTTCACATTTGCCGATACTACGGTTGAACCGCTGAAGACAGAACTAATTGTTAATAAATCCAGCGAGTTCGCCGCATACTTGAAAATCATTGATGCGGAAGGAAATCCTGTAAGCGGACTCCGTGTTGTACTTGACGGAACAGAGTCAGCTACCGATACCAACGGTGATGTTCTCTTCCTGAAAAATGTCGGAACTTATGAATGTGAGATAATCGGAGAAGGTTATAATACATTTAAAGGAACTATCAACGTTGATTCCTCCGGCAAGATGCAGACTATTGCTTTGACAGCAGCCGGCGCTTCTTATGACAAAGATGATGAGACTTTGAAGCTTGAGGCTGGATACAAAGCATGGACTGATAAGGTTGGTGGTGAAGAAATCCGTGACGGTGATGTTGTTGAAAGAGACCTGACCGACAAAATTATATATATTGAAAGCGGTTCAGGCATACGCGTGCCGTTTGTAATTCCTGCAGTTAAAGGAATTATAATCAAAAATACCGAGATGACCGATGGTAACCAAAAGGTAGAAGTTACCGTAGAAAATCAAAAAAACAAGCCTGTATCGGAGATTTGGTTGATTGGCAGTATTTATGATGCAAGCGGAAGATGTATTAAAACAACAACAATAGATATTTCAAATCTTGCTGCAGGTGAGCCATACATCGGTAAGCTGGACTTTGGATGCAACATACAGGGCTATGTTTGCAAGATTTTCCTCTGGGAAAAGAATTCACTTATGCCACTATGCTCAAGTTTGAAGTTATCGGGATTATCTTTATGACGGCAAATAAAGATGCCATATTCTCGGTTTTGTAAATTAAAGATATAATTACAAAATGCAAAAAATGAGAAATTTCGTTTTACACGATTTTTCTCATTTTTGCTTATCTGTAAAAAAATGCGTCGCGGACGCAATAGAAATCGTAGCCTGACGGACGGAAATATGATAATAAGGCGTACTTTTTGGATAAGGTGGCTGCAAGCAACGAATTTCTGAAGGTAAACGTAACCCAAGTTCGTAGATTAAGATGATAGACCAAATATTCCAAACTTTCGCACGAGATTTATTATCGCTATACGGATTTAGTTGAGCCTTTTGGTATGGATGAATGTTGGCTTGATATGTCTTGCTTCACTCGGCTTTATGATTCAGGCGAGAAAATAGCTCAGAACATTCGCAAAGCTATCAAAGAGGAACTCGGCTTAAATCGAAAACAAAGAAATCAATGAAAGCGTAACTGCCGATATTACGGTTATTTGCGATACAGTCGGCACTGTAGGAAATATTCCAACAGGTAGAATAAACCGTTTAATTAAATTCTATTAAAATATAACTTCTTCTGTTCACTCCGAAACTTTTCCTCGAAAAATAACGCACCGCTTTCGCCTGTTTTTAGGTGGAAAGCGGTGCATTGTGTTTGGTGAATTTTCTTAAAATTACTCTTTTACAATACTGATACGCTTGCAGATATTGTAACTGATTGCAGCCTTATTAAAAAAAGCAAAACGAGGATCGTAATTAATCCTCGTTTGCCTAAACATCATATAATTGTCAAAAATATGCACAAGCACATTATTGGTTGATTTGAAAAAATCAGGCTTTTTTATAACCACATTTCGGACATATGCCGTTTTCATTCAGTGCAATACCACACAAAGGACAGCGCTCCGTATGTAAGTTCGGTTCAAATTCCTCAGAAGCCGCATTAACACCGCTGGTAAAGGTCAATTTAACTATGTTTAGCTTATCCTTCAATAAATCATAAACAATTTTAATCATACCCTCAACGGTCATTGTTTCTTTTGTAACCACTAAGCGGCACTCCGGATATGCCGTTGCCAAATCAGTTTTGAAAGCAGGACCTTTCATAACGTTATTTGGTGTACCGTTTTTAATTCCCTGTTTTTCATAGACATCGAGAATAGCCGGCAAAAGCGGATCATCCTCGCGAAGAACCAAGGCATGGTCAAAATTCTTCAGAACTTCCCATGCAGTCTTTTGAATTTCATTACACGGGAAAACCATATTAACTCCTGCATTAACCGAATCCTCTACTTCGATAGTAAGTACTCCAGTATGTCCATGAAGATACTGTGCTTCTCCCTTGAACCCATAGAAACGATGGGCATACTGTAAATCCAATGTCGTAATACTTCTCATTGTTTTATCTCCTTATATATTTATATTTACGGGTTGTCTGCGCCCGCATACGCCCTTATTTAAGATGGGAATTGAAACTGTTAGGAATATTGCTGTTGGCATAATATCTATCCCCACAAATTTCATTGTCCGTTAATACATACTATTGGTATATCCATGAATATTCTTGTCTGCACCGAGTTTTTTTCGGCAATCCGGACACACATAGAATACTTTTAAATCGTAAGACAAAAAATCTGCACCAAATTGCTTTTTTAAAGTTTCCGTCAAATCCTCAAACTGTATATCTGTCAGTTTTCCACAGTTTTGGCAAACAATATGATCGTGCTTAACAATTCTATCATAGCGGTCAGGCATACCCTCCATAGAGATTTTATTGATAAGCCTGTTCCTATACAACTTATTTAAGTTATTATAAACAGTTGCCAAAACCACACTCGGAAAATCAGCTTTTAATATATGATAGATTTGCTCAACGGTCATATGTGATGACGATTGATTAACGATTTCATATATGCGTTTCTCATACTTTGTCATTTTTTTCAACCAATCATTAGAATCATTCTAAAATTATTATAACACTTTTAATTTCAAATGTCAAGATATTTTTTTGATTACCACAGAACTTATTGAATGAAGTATTGTCAACTATATTTCAATATCTTCTTGTATATTTAAGCGACAAATGAGTGACAAAACGGCATAGAGAAACGTCGGCAGTCCTCATTTTTTAAGGGTTTCCGCCGTTCTGAATATACTCTTTTTCAAGAAAAGTTTCAGAGTAATGTATGTTTTGCTAAAATCAGATTTATGGCGCTTGCGCCCGAAAAACCGGAGGATATTTTTCGTTTTATTAACGAGGTTCCGTACTGGACAGCAAAAAATCACGGTAAGAAATATCGTCTGATGCATCAGGTTTATACCCATCCGAAGTATATTGAACATGGCAAGAAGTTTTTTGCAGGCGTAAGCGATCGCTATACGGAATATGCGCGGAGGCTTTCAGCCCACATAAACTAATTAGATTATATCATCATTTTGGAGCTAAATTTGAGGTTTACACAAAATGAGGGATTGACCCAAATAATTTTGGAAGCCGGATGGCGTATTGACTTTCCCGAAGGATTTTGAATCATACAAATCTTATATTCATTTGTTGTGCTTTTAGAAAACTAAACAATATCATCAAAAAAGCAGGCTGTTTTGCTTGAAAACATCCTGCTTTGTCTGCGTTTTGTGTACTATCCTAAGATATGCGATTGCGCTTTTAAAATGCAAATATTATATTTCCTCTATTTTTATAAGATATGCAGAGAACAAAGGCATTTTTAAATATGACGATATACTTTCGCCCGTAACCGTTTCATCTCTCACAAGCTCTTCGTTATGATTTTCATCGAGAAGATAGTAAGAAACTTTTCTCTTTTTGCTGCCCATATTCTCAAAGCTTATTTTAACATCCATTTCATCTGCATTGTCATTATCATCAAAATACGAAACGACAAACGCCATTGAGTTTTCACCCTTTGCCGCACAACTGAACAATTTATCGCATACACTTTCGGTTTTAACCGATTCTCCGAGCTTAACAAGTTCGTTGAACATACGGAACGGATAATAGCCTTTGAGCCTTTCGCATACATAATCAGTTGCGAACATTCCGTTCATTGCGCACGGACGAGCATCGTAATACATCAGCATATCGAGGGGTCTGTACTGTGATTCAAACATTACAGCCGCCGCAAACGCCGCACCTTTGATACCCTTTTCGTTTTTAAGTGAATACAGCCAATCATCGTTGTTCCAGCCCTTGACATAATTCCACTCATTGAGTATACTTTCGGTATTCTTAAATCCGTAAGAATCAAGCAGCTCCCTTGCTTTTGTTTCCCAATCAAGTATACAATTCGGATCGTCGGCATATATATGCCATGAATAAAAGTCAAGCGGCGTATTATGTTCTTTAATATAAGACAAAAAGCTTTTTGCCCAATCATTAAACGGATGCAGCACTGCCGGACCGCCTATTTTTTTATTGGGAAAACATTTTTTCAAATGCTTTGCCGCAATGTCAAAAAATTCAAAAAACTGTTGCATTGTTCCGCCCCAGCACTTTTTGTCAACATAATCAGCATCATCCGGAGCGCCGTCGGGTTCGTTCCATATTTCCCAGTATTCAATGTCATAATCAAATCCGTCAGCCCATCCCTCGGTATAATGGCGTATTATATGTTCACAAATGACAGCCCATTTATGAAAATCTTTAGGCGGCAGAGTACCGTATTTTTTAGGCTCATGTTCAATCTTTGAACCAAGGCGATAAAACGGCTTTACACCTGCATATATCATCACTTTAAGATATTCGTCTGTCAGGGTAAAATCGTATGATTCGGGATCGGTGGGATCTTTATCAAAATCAGGGAATATTGCAAGAATATCGACTATATGCTCTCCTCCGTAAGCAGAACAGAATGCCGCATCATGCGTTCTTGCGTATGGAATTGCCGCTTCTTTAAAAGCATCAATATTCGTTACCCGCTGGTCGGTTGTAAATTTGTAAACAGGTCCGTTATTTACCGCATTCATCGGCTTGATTTTCCCCGTATTTATCGAAAAATCAACTTTTATATTTTCCATAATGCTAACTACTCCTTTTATCGAAAAAATTTATTTAGCTCATTATAGCACCGCTCAAATTTTATGTCAATAGATTAATCTACGAAAAAGTTTCGTAATTTTTTATAATAAGTACTCTTGCATTGTATGGATAACGAACTTATGTCATACAATTATTATGTTTTATATCTCGTTTTTCACCATATCCGAAAAGACAACATTTTTACTTTTATCACACCCCACACATTCTTTACTTCACTTGCCATAGTTCAGCAAATATTCTTTTTGAAAATGTCTTATTTGATATTGCAATTTAGATATGAAAATTAACTTATGAAAAAATTTCAAAATTGCTTGACTTTTATATTATAATGGGTTATAACATAAAAGTTGTCGGGGCGTGGCGCAGTTTGGTAGCGCACTTGGTTTGGGACCAAGGGGCCGCAGGTTCAAATCCTGTCGCCCCGACCAAATCTGAGCCGTAATTTTGATACAAAATTGCGGTTCTGTTTTTTTGCCCGAAAACCCTCTAACAATGGGATTTTTGAAAAGAGAAAAGTTTCAGAGTAATGGATGGTTTGCTAAAATCAGAGCATTTTCAGCCATCGCACACAAATTCCGCTCACTCCGAAACTTTTCCTCGAAAAATAATGCACCGATTATTGTGTTTTTGCCATAAAAACGATGCAAATATTGAAAAAAGTTCAATTATATGATATAATGTTTTAAGAAATCAAATCGTTCAGGAATATCAATGATAATTTGTCAGATATTGTCGGGAAAAAAGGAAGTTTGCAATGAAAAAAGATAGTATTTTTTGTCATATCTTTATTTATAAGAACGCTTATCAAAAAGATGATAACGGATATTATTGGATTAGTTCATATGGAATGCACGAAGTAGAAAAAAAGAATAATCTTTTGGCCAGTCTTGACAAGAGTATATGACGGGATGATAGTAGAGATATAAGTGTGGAGCGGAGCAATGCTACAAAGTGAATATAAAGGAGAAGATCATATGAAAATCGCAACTACAATTGGAGAAATGTATTCATATTCTGAAAAACCGGCAAAAGCTATTGAAGCATACGAGGGTACCGGATTTAAGTACCTTGATTATAGCTTTTATAATGTGGTGAGAACTCCGAACCATCCTTTTATGACGGATAACTGGAAGGAAGAAATTTTTGAAGCGAAAGCTACTGCACAAAGGCTTGGTTTTTCTTTTGTGCAAGCGCATGCGCCCGATTGTGATATAAGAGGAGAAGGTGCGGAAAAAGGAATTTTGGCCACTATTCGTTCAATTGAGGCTTGTGGTATTCTTGGTATTAAAAATATGGTAATCCATTCGGGATTTTTCCAAGAGATAAAATATCCCGATGACAAAGAGTTATATTTTAAAGCTAATGAACCATTTTTCAAAGCGCTTATTCCGGCAATGGAGAAAAATGGCGTCAATATTCTCTTTGAAAATACAACCTTAAAGCATTGTCCTGAAAAGTGCTTTTTTCCTATAACCGGAAAGGACTTAAACGATTTCGTTTCCTATATGAACCATCCATTGTTCGGTGCGGCGTGGGATGTAGGACACGCCAATATGGATGAAAAAGACCACTATGCTGAAATTATGGAAATGGGAAATAACTTAAAAGCAATTCATGTGCATGATAATAATGGTATGAGAGATAACCATACAGCACCTTTCCTTGGAACAGCAGATTATGATTCGCTTATGAGAGGACTTATTGAATCGGGGTTTTCAGGTTATTTTACCTTGGAAGCGGATGGATTTTTCGAGTTTAATCGTGGGCGTGAGAATGGAAGTCTTTCGCACATTAGCACAGAACTTAAGAGAGATGCCCTTTCATTACTTTATAAAATTTCAAAATATATTCTTTCTTCATATAATGTTTATGAAGAATAATGATTGATAAAAGCGTAAGTGAAGTTTGTTCTAGTAAACATTGGCATCCAGATTATACAGTCTTTATATAAAGGATGTTGAATTTTGTCGAAAAAGCGAGGGGATAACAATGAAGAAAATTTTTAATGTAGTGTTAAATGTTTTGCCATTCTTTATATGGATTGGGTGGTTTTTATTAGCTTTAAATAATGTTGAAATAAATCCAGACTTGGGGACGATTCAAATATTGTTATTGCTTGGGCTACCTTTGGTTTACTCTGTTTATAATGTTATTTTTTCTGCTAATAAAAAGAACTTTTTGATGCAAAATTTTGTTTTTGGAGTTGCCCAAGTGGTTGGTTACTACATAAGTGGTCTGCTTTATTATGATTATATTTCTAGTGATTCAGAAACAATCTTGGTAAATAATACTTTTTCTGCAATATCTGTTGTTTATATTTTAATTACAACTTTAATATTTTACGGGATTAGTGTAGTTGTATAAAAGTTAAAAAGGAAATGATTTTTTAGTCCTGTCTTGACTTGAGAAAAAGAAAAGTTCACTATGAACTAATCTTTTTGAAAAATGCACCGCTTTTTCGGTCGTATTAAAATTGACCATTAGTTCCAAATAAGACAGACTATTTTGATAGAATAGTCAGTCTTTTCTTTTTTATCAAAAACGCTCAAATATTGCAGTATTGCGGTATTTTACGGTTTTTACAAATCCTTAATGAATAAGCAAATAGTGCCGTCAAAGAGTTAATTTCTCGACGGCACTGTTATTATTTTTAGTAATCGTTTAATTTATATATTGGTAGTACTTCAATCCATATGAGAGTTAAATGATTGCGTGATTATATACATAACCTTTTCAATCTCGTCCATATTCTCAAAGAAAAGCTCGGCATCACCATTGCCCCAACGACCTACACCAGTAATATCTCGACAAATTCCATATTTATCAACTATATCAGAGAATTTCATATTAATAGAAACACAAAGCCTAATTTTCATATATTTAGAAATACCACAGACACAATCCCAAGAATATACCCGACAGTCTGAGTTTTTGAAAGCTTTTCTTTATATATAGTCAGCGCACATATAAAGGTCAGCACAATTCCTCCGGCAGAGATACTGGGAAAGAGAACGGAATTAGGCATTGATGCGGAAACTACCATCACCAGATAATTCATTATTCCGTTTATCAGTCCCTTGACTGCTCCGTATTTAATGCACGGCTTAAGCATTTCACGCTTATTTCCCTTTTTGGATAATCCGAGTACAAGCAGTACTATGGTTACAACAGCAAGCGAAATAATCATAAATTCGTTTTTATATGCGCCGTCAAAATGCACCTGCTGCATTTTCTGAATAGTAGAGCACATTCCGTTGGCAATAAAGGTGAGCAGGATATATATTATCCATGACGGAGAGAATTTCATGCTCTCATCCTTATTTTTATTTATAAGATAGAGTGAAATCAACAATGCCACAAGACCTATGTACAATGTCGGATGTATGGGGTCGTGTAAAAATAAAATTCCGTAAAAGGTGGGTATCAGCAAGGAATATGAGGTTATCAGTGCTGTTATGGATAACGGTCCTGTCTTAATAGCAAATATCATTGCAGCAGATGCCGTTCCGAAAGCCATGGAAAATGCCGCCGAATAAGGGATAAGCTCTCGGGGAAAGCTTATACTTCCGCCACTGTTTATTAAAAAGAACAGCAATGCGCAAAAACAGCCGACTGCGGTAAAAAGGTTTATATTCGGGGCTTTTGCTTTTATATTGTATTGCTTTGCGAATATCCGTTCAAAAAGCTGTATCAATATTATTATAAACAGGAAAAAATAATCCATATTTACATTCCTTCTGTTACTTTACTTCAAAGCCTGCAAAGCTGTACGGCACCATTTCGGAAAGATATACCCTGCTGCCCTCTAACCGTCCGCTGCAATTGATAAATTCTATCTCGGAATATTCCCGGTCAAGTTCGACAATCGGCTCAAAAATTTCATCCGGAAAAATATTCCAAAGTCCTACAGACATGGAGTTGCCGGCTTTTTTTGCAATGATATATAAATCGGGATTGCCATAGGAATATGCAGGAAGTTTTTCGCCTCCGAATAGGTCGATAGCTTCCTTAAGTTGTCTTGAGCGGGCATAGCTGCGATAGAAATTATCATTTCCCCATGACTGCTCGTATGCCGCGAAAGCAAATATCAAAAATTGCTGTCCTTCCTTGTTTTTGTAGTAGTATGCACCGATTGACCGGCTCTTTTCGTCATCTCGTTCATCAAATGAAATGAAGTGGCTTAGTATCTTGGCCTCTTTGTTGACCTCTATTTCATATACATCATTGCTGAGCGCATAGTTTTCTCTGAAACTGTCAAAGTATTCACGACGAGCGCAGTATTTTTCTCCTACAGATAAAAGACCGGTATCAATGCCCTCCTGCTGCAAAAGCTGAGCAGCTCTGATGTCAATTATCAGTCCCTTTTTAAATGCTTCGGCAGGTACTGCCTTTACGTTTTCCGCAAAAGCAATCCCGCAGACACCAAATCCTTCATATACGGACGGAATACTGTTGTCAACTATCATTTTTGAAGCATGGGAGAAGAATATGTTTTCGGCAGAATCCCCCTCAAGATTAGCAGGCAAAACCATATCCTCAAATTTCGTCATACGTTCATATATTCTGACACCGCAAGCCTTTTTGTCGCCGAAATGCCTATCTATTTCACTGTATAGACTGCGGTGTTTTTCGTGTCTTTCTATATATCCGTTTTCGTATCCGGGATTTGATATATAATCAACTCCATATTTTAAAATGCCGTCAAG
Organism: Clostridia bacterium; assembly: GCA_034186235.1. GTDB lineage: Bacteria > Bacillota > Clostridia > HGM11514 > HGM11514 > CAKSKB01. The sequence goes on from JAXGBA010000124.1 coordinate 24,482, forward strand.
CTCGCCTGATGCACGGAGTGCTGTATCAAAAATTTCCAGATAGCTTGCCGGGCAGTTTGTTCTCGGACGGGGATACACGTCTCCCTCGGAGTATATTTCAATCCCTTCACTGCACCAGCTTCTTTCCATTCGTTCAAGCTCAATAATGTTTTGCAGTCTGTTTCCCCAGCCTTTAGACACAGCCCAGTAAGGAGCACCTATCAGTCGTAGAAACGGTTTTGTGCCGCCTGCAAGTATTTTACTTATGGAGGCTGAATCAATGCCGTCGGTATCCCATACCGTTAGGCAGGAGCAGTTTCCAAGACGAATCTTTGGATTTACAGCGTCTACCGCCTCACGCATTTCCTTTGCAAATACTTCAAAATAATGTCTTTTTGCTTTCAGCCATGCCGAACGGTATTTGTTGCCGCCGCCTGTTAGAATAAGCTTTGAAAGCTCTTGGGGATTCAGCTTTTCACCGAGGATATTCTCCATATATGCAATATGGTTTTCGCATATGCAGCCCATGCCGAAGCCGTATGTGCCGTAACGAAAATCATCATCAAACTGGATTAAATCGACTCCGCAGGCTGCAATATCGGCAAGGTATCCGCCGGCAAATTCCCGGAAGTTTTTGTCGGAGGGACAGATTTCGTTTTGGGATATTTTCCCGGATATACCCTTCATATGAACATAGTCATTTTTTTCGTTCACCATAAATGTCCACAGCCATGCTCCGACTTCAAATCCATGCTTTTTGAAAAACTCACAGTTCTTTTTGAGCGCAGTCATTTCCTTTTCTCGCCGTTTCTTTGACAGATAATAAATGTTAATTGCCAGAAAAACTCTTTTGGCATCAAGTCGTTTAAGCAATTCCAGATGCTTTTACAACCCCATTTCTTCGGCTGTTATGTTTATGATTGGAACTGAAACATTATACATTATCAATTTTCTCCTTTTCGTAATTCATTACAGCCGATTGAAAAACTCTAAAATATAGGTTTTATACGGCTTTTTTTACTTTATTTCTGATGACCTCTTCCATGCTTTCTATACTTTTACGATTATAACAAACGGTACTGACATTTTATGCATTCAAAAAATCCTCGCTTTCTCTATCACTTTTATAAATTCGTTTGCCATTGCCCAAAAGCCTAAATCATTTGGATGACAGCCGTCAATAGTACAATTACTCATACCGTAGCTTTCATAATATTTCATACCATCGACAAAATACACATTTTTATCTCCTGCGTCAATTGCTTTATTGTATGTATTAATTATAACAGCCCTGCGTTCCTTTGCCCAATTACAGTTGTTTTTATCATGCCACGGCATTGACGCTATAATAATCGGCAATTCCGGATTGTTTTTCCTTATTATTTCATACATCTGTTTATGCGTTTTGGCAAGATGCTGTGCTGTCGGGGCGTTATGGTCATAATCGTACACAATGCAGCACATATCCAAATGTGAAATATATTCAGCCATTTTCACTTCTCCCATTGCACTGCCCGAAAATCCGAGATTTATATAATCACAATTAAATTTTCTTGATATTATAGACTCGTATGTCATTCCCGGTCTGGATGCACAGCCGCCTTGCGTTATTGATGAACCATAATACACTATGGGTTTACTGTTTATATAGTTTTCACTTTTTTGTAGTTCGCTGTTTCTTTTTAAGCCTATTTTAAGTGTCTTAACACTTGAATATAATGGTAAATTTAGCGTTATATCACGTATTTTACTGCAATCAAAATAATGCTCCGAAGCATAGCAGTCCTTCAAACCAACCGGCGGAACAAAGGCTTTAACAAATTCATACCCTTCATTTTCATAAACATACATATCAAATCCTGCACTTCCCGTAAGCGTCATATGAGAGAATTTGGATATGTTTGAGTATTCTGCAACAATAGCAATATAATCCGAATTTGTTTTAAAACGAACTCTGACTCCTGCTGTATTTGAACTAAGTATGTCTACTCCTTCGCTAATACTGCCGGCTATTGATTTGGGTAATCTATATATTCCGTTATCGTCCATTTGTGCAGCACCATACATAATACATTGCATTTGTTTTATATCAAAGAATTCTATATCTTTCTCGGTTAATTGGGAGGAAACATTAAAATTTTTATCAACCTCTTCGATTTTGCTCATTATATTTCTCCTATATATTTAATAATGGTCGATTGTAAAACTCTAAAAATATAGGTTTTATACGGCTTTTTTTACTTTATTTATAATGACTTTTCTTCGTTTTATGGAAAATCCACAAGAACTAAGAAAGTCGTGCGCAATAAATTTGCGGAAATATCTTTAGCTGACATTTACAATTACATATCTACATTATATATCTTTAAGCGGCTTATTAATAGTAAGAAGCTTCTCTAATTTATATAAAATCTTCCTGAAAAAATTATATATATTATTGACATTTAATATAACTGAAGGTATAATAATGATAAATACACTGATTGGAGCGAGTATTGAATGCCGAATATAAAATATAACAGTGAAAGATTAAACAGCGTAATTAAGGATTTCTGCATAATAACGGACATTTCTGTTGAGGTGCTTGATTCGGAATTTGCCTGTCTTGCTTCATACAGTGAGAATAAGTCGGAATTTTGTATGGAGATACAAAAAACTACGTGCGGCAAAGAAAAATGCATCTGCTCCGATCTGACGCTTTTGAAAAAATGCAGGGAAAGCCGTCGTGTGGAATGGCATATTTGCCATGCCGGTATTCTTGATGCCGTTGTTCCCATAATAAAATGCGATAATATAATCGGGTACATCGTTATCGGAAGAACAAGAGTTATGAAATTTGATGAGGTGTACAGGCGAATTGACTGGATGAAGCCTGATTACAAAATGATGGAAAGCTATTATATGAATATCAAGGAATATAACGAAAAGCAAATAAAAAGTATGTTTGAGCTTGCTGTCATGATTGTGTCATATATTCTTACAAACGAGATAATAACCCCGGAGCTTGACCCGTTTTCTGCCCGGGCGGCGGAATATATTGACGGGCATCTGAAGGAAAATCTGACTGTGCAAACTCTTTGCCGGGAGCTTAATGTTTCGAAAAATTATCTATATGAAAAATTCCGCACAAGCTTTAACCAAACCGTCAATGATTATATAGTATCCTGCAGAATGCGTCGGGCGAGTTATCTTTTGAAAAATACCGATTTGTCTGTCAGCCGCATAGCCGAGGAGATTGGAATCGGCACATATACATACTTCAGCAGGCTTTTCAAAGAAAAATATAATATTCCTCCGTTAGCTTATAGAAAATTTTATAAGGTACTGCCGCAACAGAATATTTGAAAAGCATCTTCCGCATACTTCGGGAACACGAATATGATTCCGAACTTATGCGGCTTTTTGTTATCGGCGGTGGCGGTTGTATTAATTATATAATAAAAATGATGATGGGAGTATATGAATCTTGTATCGAAGCAGAAAAGGAGAGTTTTGTAAAATAAAAAACGAATTTTAAGTTTAATGTTAGTGTTTAGCATATTGGCAACTTTACTTTTTTACTATCAACTACAGTTTCGGCGGCAAAAAGCGGTAAATGTGGAACCAATCTAACATGGACGCTTGATGATGAAGGTACTCTTATAATAAGCGGTCACGGAAAAATGCAAGATTTGTTATTATCATTTTAAGTGGCAAACTCGGGTTATTTCATTAAACTCAATAAATGTCAATAATTTGTACGAATTTTTCCACTGCAAAATATTTCGACGACAGTTGTGTTACATCACATGAAAAATGTTTTAAAACATCTTTTAATCGTTTGGGAGAGTGTATAATAAAGTGTTTAAGCTACTTTTTCCAACTTAAACACTTTACTTGACAAACCCTACCCCCCTTGATAGATTTTGCACCCCCTAAATTCAAAATGCACCCCCTTAATGAAATTCTATTAAAATATAACTTCTTTCACAAATAAGAACCGTAATTTTGATACAAAATTGCGGTTCTATTTTTTTGCCCGAAAACGCCGCAGTAATGGGATTTTTGAAAAGAGAAAAGTTTCAGAGTAATGGATGGTTTGCTAAAATCAGAGCATTTTCAGCCATCGCACACAAATTCCGTTCACTCCGAAACTTTTCCTCGAAAAATAATACACCGATTTTGCCTCTTTTTTAGGTCAAAAGCGGTGCATTTTATAATTATAGGTAAGATTAATTTTACATGAAAAATATAGGATTTTAACAATTTCGTATGTTTATATGGTCATTCGTCCTAAATCATTGAAATTCATAAAGGGTTATGGTAAAATATAACTTAATTAAGAATGATGTTTGCATAGGTCTGTTAATGACAGGAATGGAGTGATTATATGACAAAAAATCAGGAGGCGGAGCTCGTTCGCTTAACACAGCAATGCTGGCAGCATTACTGGAAGCTTGATATGGATTTTATGCTTAGCTATTGTGATGAAAAGGTTACATGGATAGGCGCGGAGCAAAATGAATTTATCCGAGGTCTTGATAATTTAAAGAAAAATTTTGCAGAGCTTCTGCAGCACCTTCGCACCTGCCATCTGCTGAATCAGGAGTTTTACGCACAGCAATGCGGAAAGAATACCTGCACCGTTATAGGGCGATATTTGGTTACGACAGATGAAACAAACGATTACTTCTTGCAGGCGCAGCAAAGATGCACCTTCGTATGGGAGGTTAAAAACAAAGCATACAAAATAATTCATATTCATGTGTCAAACCCCATGGGGGAATTAAAGGTTGCAAATGGCGAACGCTTTGTAAATACCGTAGGATATATGGCAAACAAATACCTTGAAGAGAACTTCAAGAAAAGATTTTTCGGAAAACAAATCACTATAACGGACGTAAACGGCGCGGTTCGGTTTATATATTTATCCGAAATAATGTATGTAAAAGCGCACCGCAACGATTTGGTTATTGTAACTACCGGCGAAAACATAGAGGTAAAAATAAGTATTTCTCAATTTATGGAGCTGGCGGACAGCAAATTTCTGAAGGTTCACCGTAGCTACGCAATAAATACCGACTTTATGATGAAGCTGGAAAGGTACACAGTTACAATGAAAAACGGCAAACAAATACCCATTCCCGTAAAAAAATATAACGGCGTGCGTGACGTGATGATTAAAATGCATAACTGCAAATAAAACATTTTAAAATTTTAAAGCATATAAAATAACAGAAAGGAAGGATAACATTGAAAGCAAAAAAATTAATTGCGCTGTTGCTTGCCGCAATGACTGCAATATCAGCAACACCGTTGTCGGGAATAGCGGCACAGGAGGATTATGCCACACGCGGCGAAGTGGTGCAAATGCTGATGAATGCGGCAGACGAATACAATCCGCAGGTACAAAAGACAGATATTATCAAGGGCTACGAAGACGGAGAGCTCCATGAGGAGGAAAACGTCACCCGTGCTCAGGCGCTAGTGATGTTAAAACGTGCTTTCGGAGGATTTCCGGTGCTTACGGGCAACAACCTTAGAATTGCAATTCCGAAAGAAAGCTTTACCGATATACCGGATTGGGCGGGAACGGAGCTTTCAGATGTATTTGATGCAGGAATTGCTGCAGGTACGGAGGACGGAAAATTTTCACCGGACGACCCTGTTACGACAGAACAGATGAAAACCTTTATAAACCGCGTTTATACTCTGTACGGCTCAAACCTCAAGGACAGCTTTTATGCGACGGTAAACAAAACCGCTCTCGAAAATCTTGAAATACCTGCCGGCAACAGTATTGCCGGAACCGTTTACAGTATTATTGACCAAAGCAACATTCAGGTTTCGGAGCTTATCAAAGAAATTTCCGTTTCTAATCCCAAATCGGGCTCAGCACAGGAGAAAATCAAAATCCTCTACGACTGCTTTATGGACACCAAGTCACGCAACGAAGCAGGATACACACCGATTGCAGATGATTTAAGGGCTATTGAAAAAATTCAAAGCGTGTCGGAATTAAGCAAAATTCCACTAATGGAGGGCAGTGCCTCCGCACTGTCGATAATGACCGAATTTTCCTTGGGAATTGACGATTTTGACAGCGGAAAATGCATAACTCTCCTTTTTCCCGCATCAGCAGTTCAGACAAAGCAGGTATATGAGGGAAAAGCGGAAACTCAGAAAAACGCATATCTTAAATATCTGGAAGCGCTGCTCACCCTGTGCGGCGAGGACGAAAAAAGCGCCGAAAGGGACGCTCAGGCATTTTTTGATTTTGAAAAACAGCTCTCGGACGCTTCGCTTACAATTGCGGAGCAGTACGATTTGGAAAAAACCTACAACATTTACACCCTTGACGAATTAAAAGACATCTTTTCCGCTGTCGATTTGGAGGCGGAATTTTCGCGGACCGGTCTTAAGGACAGCGGACGTGTTCGCGTATACGACAAGGGAAACATGGCTCAGCTTGCAAAAATGCTGACGGACGAAAACATTGATGAAATCAAAAATTACCTTAAGATGAGCCTGATTATGATGTGTGCAGGATATTTCGGCGAGGATTTCAGAAACGCCCGTATCACCTACTATAAGGAAGCTTACGGTATAGTCGGAGAACAACCCCTGGAGGAAGAAGCTGCCGAAGTAATTGCAGAACTTCTGCCGGATTATGTAGGTCAGGCTTATGCTGAAAAGTATTGCTCTGAAGAGATAATTTCCGATGTTACAAAAATGGTTAACGAAATTATCGGGGTGTATCGCCAAAGAATTTCCGCACTGGATTGGATGAGCGAAAAAACTAAAAGCAAGGCTATTTTAAAGCTTGATTCCATGCGTATTCACGTAGGTGCTCCAGATTACAGCGAGGTTACCTCGCCGCTGGATACCGCCGTATTTAAAAGCAGTGAGGACGGAGGCAGCTATTTTTACAACAGAATGGAGATAAATAAGGCAATCCAAAGGGACGATGCCCGACTTTCCGGAGAGCCTGTGGATAAGGATCAGTGGATTACCACACCGCAGACTGTAAATGCCTTCTATTATACGGGTTTTAATTCAATTACCTTCCCTATTGCGTTTTTACAGTCTCCGGTTTATGATAAAAACGCCTCCTACGAAGAAAATCTCGGTGCCGTAGGCTCTGTAATCGGTCATGAAATAACGCACGCATTTGATTCCAACGGCTCGCAATACGATGAAAACGGAAACGCCGTAAACTGGTGGAGCGAGGAGGATAAAACAGCTTTTGCGAAGCTGTGCGAGAATGTGGTATCCTTCTTTGACGGTCAGGAATCCGCACCGGGCATTGAGATTGACGGAACACTGACGCTCACCGAAAACATCGCCGATTTGGGCGCGCTCTCCTGTATTACGGAAATCGGCAGTCAAACGGAAAATTTTGATTTTGAAAAAATGTACGAGTCCTACGCAAGGCTTTGGCTTTCGACTGCTCCGAGAGAATATCTGCAAAGCATGACGTATGAAGACGTTCACAGTCCGTCAAATGTTCGTGTTGACAGAGTGCTCCAAAGTGTTGATAAATTCTATGAGATTTACGGCATAACCGAAAAGGACGGAATGTGGGTAGCACCAGAAGACAGGGTTAGAATTTGGTAACATAGGAGGTTGCAATGAAAAAGCGTATTTTATCATTTATTCTTGCAGCAGTACTGACAACGCAGATGGTAGGTACTACGGTTTTTGCAGAGCAGGATGCGGTCGGTGAGCTGTCAACAGTGGCAGACAATGACTGTGAATTTGCCTTTTCGGCGGCACAGTATGTATTGTCTGAGGCAGAAGGAAACTACGAAATCACAGTAAAGCGTAACGGTAGCGCGGATTTTGCTGCTGATGCAGCCGTTAAGCTTATTGACATTCAATCAGAATACGGTACTGACTATCTTGTATATGACGAGGACGGCAATCCGCTCCAAAAAATGTCGGGAACTGAGATTTTACAGTCCGATGAGGGCATGATAGACGAATTTGCGGAAGAACATCAAGATTTTTCGGCAGACAATGAAGATAAAGATGAAGATGAAGCCCAAAACGAAAGCAGTATAACGACAGCCGCTTCGGCGCGTGCGGCACTGTTCGGCATGGACACGGAAAGTACAGAAAAAGCGGCTGCGGCTGAAACAGAAAACAATGTAGAAAAGAGTCTGAAAACGATGTATGACGGCCTTAACGAAGCCGAGGGCGTTTTGTGCAAGGTTTCCTTTGAGAAGGGTCAGACAGAAAAAACTTTTACAATTGAAATTTTAGACAACGATTTGCCACAGGCGGACAGAGTTGTTCTTATGGCGCTTATGGCATCGACAGAGGGAAGTATTTCCGCAAACGGTACGGCGGTGCTGACGATTGAGGACGATGAGGAATACGAAAAGCCGATTATATCGGTTGAGTCCGATGTTACGGCAAATCCTAAAACCGGCACTGCCGAGGTTGTGTTAAAGCGTGAAACAGGCGTCAATTATTACACAAGCGTCAATGCTTATACATATTCGGAAAGCGCAGTTGCCGGCGAGGATTTTGTGTCGATAGACGGCGAGCAGATATGCTTTGTGCCGGGTGAGACTGAAAAGACTGTGTCGGTGCAGATTAAGGATTTTTCCGAAAATGCACAGCTTGGTCTGAGAATTGAGCCTGATACGACCTGCGGAGTTGCGGCAAATGCGGACAGAGCGGTGATATATATTGAGGCTGACCGTTTAGAGGACAATGAAGAAACAGTTGAAATAAATGCTTATGAGCAAGAGGAAATCCGTCCGTTTTTCAGCGAAGCCGGCTTTTACGGATTGCAGAGTATGTCGGAGGATATATTAGGAACTCCATATGTGGAAATCGGTGCAAACGAATGGGTTGCAGGACCTTATACACAAATTCAGCGTGACAGAGGCGGCAACCTTTGGGCGGTTTCCAAACCTGATGATCCGCTGAATGTATTGGTAAACGAACAGTACAGATTCATAGCTTATGTTGTTTTAACAGACGAAAAAGGACTACTTGAGATGCCCGGTACAACAGCTAAAGTATCACTTTCTACAACAGGAATGAATAATTTAAAATCAAATTTAAAATACGAAGCACGTGAAACATTGAATAAAGCATCTTATTCAGCTTTTTCGACAAGTGATAAAAAGAATTATACGGCATCACCGTATATTAGCCATAAATACACACCCAATATATCGGGCAATGTTAGTTTTCTTTCAAGGTGGGGAGATCAAAACTATCCCGGAGGTTTAGCAATTATGAAGGGGTATAAGGTTTTTCCGCTTATGCCGATGAAGTTATATTACAGAGTATTCACCGCAGATTATGTGACATTTGATAATTTTAAAGATACTCGTTATGATTTGTCGGACGGAAAATATACTGAAAAGCCTATTTTAGGTTCTGAATATACACCTCCTGTAATGTACCTTTACGATAACGACAGAAATATCGTAAGAAATTATTATGCGAGTGCGAGTACAGATGTATTTTTTAACAGCTATGAAACAGAAGCAAAGACTTCGGAGCTTTACAAAAGAGGAATACGTCCGAATAAACTCAAATTGTTTCCGTTCCATACCGCTGACCTGGAGACTGTGGAGTTAAAAAATACAAACAAAACATCATTGCCTGTCAGCTTTGCAGGTATGGTAAAAAGTGAATACACCCGTATAAAGGCTAATATATCCTTTAAGGACACAGACAGGGCGAAATTCGTTTATAAAGATGACATATCTGCGTATGTTGGCGAGGAAGTAAAAATCCGCGCGCTCGTCGAAAGTGCAAGCGACAGAATTGTGAATTTTATCGCCGTTCCCGTCTACAAAAATTCAGACGGCAGTGAATACGGAAAGTATGAATGGAGCAGTGATATAAGCTGTGTAAATGGCGAAGCACTATTCAATGTACCGCCTGTAAGAATTGAAAACGAGGATAATTTTATAAGATTTGACATTATTCCGCAGACCGAAGAATGCAGGGTGATTGTAAAGCCGATATTCTATGACGGAAATAAAGACGGCGAAAATGACTTTATTCTTCCCGAGGGTGCAGAAAGCTATGAGGGAGTTGTTATGGTTGGCTCGGCGCTTAATGAGCAGTCTGAAGAGACAGTTCAAAAAACCGATGCTGACGGTAATATGTCATTTAAAGTAACACCCCACGCACCTGTTATATTAAAGGCGGTTTGTCCTGCCGGCTACACCGTTACATGGTGGGATTTATCGGGTGATTTAAACGGTGACGGTATTATAGACAATGACGAAATTGCCGAGGGACAGCTTGACGACAGCGGACAGAGATATTTTACGGTGTCGGGTGATGTTTACTGCGGCAGTGCATGGAACGGCAGCACAACAATCGGCTATGGTTTTAAAAAGAAAACGCTTGATACATCGGGCATAAGAAAAGGCACTGTCAGAATAGACACAAGAAGCTTTTATGACCTTGTAATCAACAACAGCACAAAAATTCCGGCAGGAAATCTAAAGCCTGTTTCGGGAGTGAATGTCACAATAGGCGGTGTTTCCGCAAAAACGGACGCAAACGGCAATTTTGAGATGGATATGTCGGACAGCAACATCGAGGCGGACGGGAACATTGCTCCGATGCTTACATACAGTGACGGCGGCAGTTCGAGAACGGTCTATGTCGGAAATATCGCACCGGAGCGTTTTAGGAGCGACCTGCGTATTCCGTCCTATGATGTATATATGCCTAAATCTCTTACAGTACGCTACAACGGCGAGGATATTTTAAGAGATAATACGATACTTATAAAGGATAAAATTCTTATAGTACAGGCACAGGTAGAGATGCCCGAAAACGGAGCGGCTGACGTTCTGACGGGTGCGGACTTTACTATAGTCGACGAAAACGGAAGAGTGCGGGAAAACTGTGATTTTACGGCACGTCAGGCAGAACAGGCAGAGCTTATCAAGAAGGCGATTGACGAATGGAAAAAGAAAAATTCGTCAAGAGACTGGGATAAGCTTGATGAAGCCGACAAGGGATTATATCTTGTGGGCAGAACAGTACAAAATGCCGATGGAGATGATAAGGTTATTGACTGCTATACAGGCTTTGACCGTATAACCAACAAGGCGACGCTCGTTTTAAATCCGCAGAAGTTCGCCTCCACAAATGACCGTATCTTTATAAGCTACAAGGACGACCAAAGAAATTACCGCCGTATGAACCTTGGTTATACCTTCTTAAAGCCACCGAGCATGGGGCGGTTTATAATGGGTGCAATAGGAAGTACAAGCACCTCAGATTCAATAACGCTGCTGGGCATTCCCATGTTAAACTTTGACATGGGCGAGATTGAGGGATTTACACAAACTACAGGTAAAATTAAAGGTGCGCCGACCATAAAGGACGGTGCGGACTATCAACAGACATACAATGCCGTGCGATTCGGATACGGCAAGGTTATGAATTTTGACAACAATGAAACCTTTGGCGGTTGGTGGAATTACGGAACACAGTTTGAAACAGATAAACCCAACACATCTGCTTCGGGCACAGCGTCCTCAGAAGGAAATAATAAGTCTGATAATACCAAGCCTGTTGAAAATGAAGAGGAGCCGAAGGATAAAAATCAGAAAAATTCGTCTGTCGGTTTAGGTGAAGGAGACTCGGCAGGCAGCACCGATCCAAGCCGGGTTAACACACTTTACAACTACACCCTTACACCTGAGTTCGGCTTTGAAATGGTTCTTTCGAGCCGCGGTAAGAACAAGGACGGAACCGACAGATACGGCTTTGAATGCTTAAGAGCAAATCTCTCGGTCACAGGTCATTATGATGTGCTCATTACTATAGACCTTGTAAAGCTGATTGCAATTGAAATACAGCCGAAGATTGATGTAAACATCACAGGCGTGTATATGCTGCGTTCAACCTATGACGACGAGATAAATCTTGAGCCTGTAATTGAATTTGGCGGAGACAACAGCGGTTTTCGTCCGTTCAGCAAAAGTGCAATTTACGAAAACACAAGAAGCTACGGCTATTTAGGCATAAACCCCACGCTTACGATTGAGGCAGGACTAAAGATTGCCATTATCAGAGTGAAAATAAGTGCAAGCTTTGATTTTGACTTTGACTTCCTGTTTGATTCGCAGGCGGCGGATAAGACCTATGGTATGATGACATACAAAACCACATTAAGGGTAATGCTGTTCAGCTTTGATGTGTTTACAATGGATATGCACAATCCCGTGAAAGTACATCTTTTCGGAGAGAATGAACCGCTCGAAATTCCGACTATTGATAACAGCGGAGTTCTTGCAAGCTATGATGACGGCGAAAAAGCAAATGCAGCTTCCGTTGAGATGGCAATTTTGTCGGCAATAGAGGAAACCATCGAAAACAGCGTTGTTACGCAAAGCGACCGCAGCTATCTGTCAGAACGTTCAGGCTGGCTTGACGGCGGAATAAGATTGTTTGCCGCAAATGATAATACCGAACCGAAAACACTTCAGGAAGGTACAGCGGAATACGGCTCCATGCAGAGTGTCCGCTTCGGCGATGATGATATTTTTGCGGTTTACATCGATGATGTGCCCGAAAGAGGTGACGTAAACAGATACGCATTATACTATACCTGTTCAACAGACGGCGGAAACACATGTGAAGCTCCGCAGATTATTGACGATGACGGCACACTTGACGACTATCCGTCACTGTGTCAGCTTAATGACGGAAATATTCTTATAACATGGTCATCTGCCGACAGTATTCTCGACAGCAATGCCGGAATAAATGACGCGCTGGGCTCCATGAATCTGAAGTCGGCGGTATTTAATACCGACAATATGAAGATGGGTACCGTAATGCAGATTACAAATACAACGGAAGGCGACACCTCCTCGGATACATACTCCGCTCCCGCACCGTTCCTTAACTCGAACGGAGATATGATATACAGAGTATATTATCTGAAGGCGGATTATAATATATTATCCACTGAAAGCAGCGAGGTAATGAACAGCCTCACAACTACAGAGTCGATTATTGCATACCGTGATTACAACACAGCAACGGGAGAATGGTCGGAGGAATATACAGAGGAGCAACAAATAACCCTTTCGGAAAATGGTATTGACCCGGAAGAATACGAGGCGCAATGGTACGGGCAACAGTTTGTTGATACTCGTATGGGTACGGACAGCTTTAATTATATCACCGAAATAGCGGCTTGCTCGACAGGCGGCATTTCATACCTTGCATATATTGTTGACTGGGATAAGGATATGAAAACCACAGAGGACAGAGATGTTTTCGCAATGTGCAACGATAATGTCGGAGATGCGGGTTCGGACGATCCAAACTACAAATTGCCTGTTTGCATAACCGATAAGACGGGTTCGTATTCGGAGCTTG
>JAXGBA010000125.1:0-6968 GCA_034186235.1 Clostridia bacterium
ATCGCGTCTTAATTCCGTATCCATATTCAAACTGTAAATACTGCGATACATTAAATTTCCTTCTTTCTCCCGCATAAAATAAAAAGTGCGCCAATCCGAAGACCGACGCACAAAAAACGCAGTACTCCGAATTGTCGCCAAACAATAGTTCTTATATACTCAGCACGCATAAAGAAACAGAGCATGTGCGTTTTTGTCTAACACACATACGCGCTGATTATTAAAATAAAAACTATTGATTGGCTATTTCATTATATCACAATAAACATGATTTGTAAATAGTGATATAAGATTTTAAAATAAAAAGTGCGCCAACCGAAGCCGACGCACGAAAAATACATAGCTCTGATTGTTGTCACACAAATCAAGCACAGGTACAAGCATAGCAAGCACGATGAGCAGAGCATGTATTTTTGCCTAATTTACATGCTTGCAAAATGCCCAATACCTGATATTAATTTGTGTGACAATAAACAGTATACCACATTTTATTAAATTTGTAAACTGTTTTTTAATAATAGAATAAAAAAGTGCGCTAACCGAAGTTATCGACAAAACTTAATCCGGATGATTAAAAAAGTAAGGAGCACTGCCGCATTTTCGGGCAGTGCTCCGGATTTTTTGTTTATTTAATCACAACCGTTTTGGTTTCGCCGTCCCACGATACGTCCGAGCCGAAGGATTCTGCGATTGCACGAACCGGAACGAGAGTTCTCGAATCGATGATTACGGGTGCCGAATCGAGTGTGCTTTCGGCGCCGTTTCGGGTCATCTTATCGTTTCCGATTTGCATTTTGATTGTTGTTTCGCCCTTTGCTGCGGTGATTGTTTTCGTGGCATCGTCCCAGTCAACATCAGCGCCGAGAGCCTCAAAGATTGCGCGCAGCGGAACCATTGTCCTGTCGTTTATGATTGCCGGCGCAACATCAAATGCTACGGGTTTGCCGTTCACGATAACCTTGATTTCGCCGCTCGGTGTGTTTTGGGTTTCACCGCCCTTTTCAACATACGTTTTTGAGGGCTCATACGCCTGTCTTCCGACCTTGGTATAGTCAACCTTTTCAAAATCGGGGTTCGAGGTGAAGATTTCGCTGTCCTCTTTGAGCGTGAAGTTCTTGCCCTTATAGTCAACAAAGCCCTTTGTGTCCTTTATCTGAACAAAGTCCTCGACCGTGCCGTACTTTTTAACGGAATCCGCAATGTCTGCGCCTGCGGAACGGTACTCGATATTGTCCTTTACAACCGCATATTTCGGGCTTTTGGGGTCGTCCTCAAGAATATTTGAAAGATAAGGATACTGCTCCGCCCACACGCCCTCGTTATAGGGATATTTTTTAAGCTCCTTCACAAGCGAGGTATCGTCCTTTTCGTCAAGCCATGCAACGGTCCACGTTTCGCCTCTTGCGTCGTAAACAAAGGGCTTCCTGCATTCAAGAATTATATTGCTTGTGAATGTGTTGTATCTGCCGCCGCCGAACAGCGCAACGGAATCGCAGCGGTAGAATATGTTTCCGTGAACCTTTGCGGAGGAGAACGTGTCGTCAAGATATACCGCCTGCATCTGATATGCGGTGTTTACGTTTGCCATGGTGAGGTCGTGGAAATAATTATACCTTATCTCATTGCCCTGAGATGACCAGTTTCTGCCCACATAAAGCGCGCCGGAGTCTGACGTATCCTTGCACACATCGTGGACATCGTTGTACTCCACAACATGGTTGTTGCCCGAAAAGCCGATCGCCATATGCGGAGTTTCGGAGATTTCGTTATGACCGATATAGTTGCCGCAGCCGCTAAGGCTTGCACCTGCGTTATATGTGGTTTTAATCTGCGCAAACTCGGTGATAAGGTTGTTTTCAATCCTGTTGTTTCCGGGGGTGAGGGTCATTCTGTCGCCGCCCTCAAAGAATACGCCCTTTGCGCCGAGTTTTCTCAGCTCGCACGCATTTACGGTGCAGCCGGTGGCTTTTGTAATATTCACGCCGTCGCCGCTTATGTCGCTGATTTTGCAGTTTTCGAGTGTGAAATTCTTGACATTGTCGCCGATTACGCCGTTTCCTACGCTCTTTTCGATGTTTATGCCTTCAATCGTCACATTTTCGGAGCCGCTTACATCGAAAAACGGCTTGTTGAAGGTGATATATTCGATTGATGCCGAAGCGTCAAAATCCGATGTGGGGTAAACATAAAGAATACCGGTGTTTCTGTCAAGATACCATTCTCCGGGAACGTCAATTTCCTCGAGGAGATTATAAAAGTAGTATCTTCTGTTTTCCTTAACGCCGAAGCCTGCCGGGTACTTCGACGTAACCGTGCCTTCCTCCGCATTAACGCTCGCACCGACTCTCGCTTCCGCCCAGTCGTGAACCCAGTAGCCGAACATCCAGATGTCGTCAGCCTTTGTCCAGTTTTTAATTCTTGCGTCCTTGCACTCAAATTTAAAGCACATATCCTCTGTTACATCCTTGGGGTCGGGATAGCTTTGGTCTTTGTAGTAAAGATCGAACGAATGTGCGCCTTCCCTTATAACTATGCCGGTGAGGAGATAATCCTCGCCCTCGTTGGGGTAGCGGGCAACCGTCATTGACTTGTTGTTGATATAAAGCGCCGGCGGGTACGGGTTTGAGCCGTAGCCGTGGTCAACAACATAGTTTGAACCGTATTCGGTAATCCCTTCGGCTTTGAGGTCGATTGCCATAACGGCTTCCTTAGCCTTTGCGTTTACGATTCTGTCCTTCGCTTCGCCTTCAACCGCTTTGAAGGAAGAATAGGGAAGCGTGTTTGCGCCCGAAAGAACTGCCTTTTCGCCGTTGTAATTCCTTATAACTATGTCCTTGCCGTCGATTTTAATGGTGTCGGACACAAGATATGTACCTTCCCTTAAATTGATTACAACATTCCCGTCAACGGTTTTCGCCTTTGCAGCCGCCGCCGCTACGCTTGCCAAGGGGTTTTCAATTGTTCCGCTTGCCGCATCGTCGCCGTTTGGTGCGACATAAATAAATTGTGCGCTTACTTCTTCCGCCGCAAGCACGCTTACGCAGGAAAAAACCATGCACAGCGCAAGCAGAATTGCTGTCAGTTTTCTCATCCGAGAATCCTCCTTATTTTTTATTTGTATACATTATATAGGCAAATGCAGCAATTGTCAATATTCAATCTTGACTTAGTTTTTTATTATATTGACATTTCGCCTGATTTTCTGTACGCCGCAGGGGTGTAGCCGGTGTGAGATTTGAAGAGCTTTCTGAAATATGAAATATTCTCAAAACCGCACATTTGGCTGATTTCTTCAAGGCTTTTGCCGGAGGTTTTTATCAAATGCCGGGCGTATTCGCACCGAAGATATCCGAGCCGCTGCCATATGGTGCAGCCGGAGGTTCTTTTGTAGACTCTTGAAAGGTAGGATTTGTTAAAGCCCGTGTATGCGGCAATGTCCTCCAGCTGAAACTTTTCCTTAAAATGAAGGTTTAAATATTCGTTTACCGCATCTGTAATCTGATGATGCGAAATACCGGTTTTTTCGTCCGAAAACGGCAGCGCGCAGGAACGCAGAAGCTCAATTGCAAGCTCATCCCGAAGCGCCTTCAGCCGCTCGCCGAAAAACGCCTTTTTCTCCACAAGCTCGGAATATACCCGCTTTGCTGTTGCTTCAATTTCGGCGCTTGCGATTATATTTTTAAAAGAGAGAACGGACGGGTCGGAATTTACATCCGAGAAGCTTTGGTCAATTCCGAAAAACGATATGAAGCACAGCGTTTCGTTCGAGTCGATGCGGTGCGTAACGCCGGGCATTATAACGCATAGCTCGCCGCTTTTTATCCGAATTTCAAGGTTGTTTATAACGGCAGACGCATCGGCTTTTATGAAATACCTGACTTCAAACCTTGAGTGGCGGTGCTCGATTTCGTGGAAAAACGAGTACTCCGTAATCTCCGCCGCAAGGCTTTGCATAATGTTTTTGTTATCTGTCAGCATTTGCAGCCTCCCTTATCTCGGACGGGGTGAAGTCCGTGTATGATTTTAAAACCTTCGTCATGTATCCCTCCGAGCTGAAGCCGCACTTTTCGGCAACCGTTTCAACCGGAAAATGCGTGGTTTTCAATAGCCATTTTGCGTGCTCGCATCTTATGTAATTGAGGTAAAACCACAGCGTCCGCCCGGTTATTTTCTTGAAAACACGAGAAAGATACGCCTCGCTGTAGCCCATATGATTTGCAATTTTTTTAAGTGTAACGTCATTTGCGTACTCGGTTTGGAGGTATTTAACCGTTTCCTTCGCAAGCTCGACGCCCGTGTTTTTCGGTGCGGCGGAGTTTTCCGATTTGGCGGTTGAAAAATCACGTACAAGCTTTATTATGAGCTCTTTTGCCAGATGCTGGATGTTCCTGTAATAATAAAGCGGAGTGTGCTTCATTTCATAATACATCTTTTTCGGAATAAAATCGGCTCCGCTTTCGTTTACAATCGGTGTGAAGCTGTAATTTTCAATATTTATCCCCATGGATTTTATGAAATCCGTATCGTAAATACAGGTTATCATGGTAGCGCGGCTTCTCTCGATTATGCCGTGATACACGCCCGAATCCGCTATCGCAATGTCGCCGGGGCGCATACTGTAATAATTGCCGTTTATGCATATTTTGTCAATGCTGCCGTCGATAAGGTAAATCATCTCTAAGTTTTCATGCTTGTGGATTGATTCATATATTCCGTTGATGTTTTCAATGCGGACATCTTCATCTATGTTTTCAAAAAGCTGGAAGCGGTTGGGCAGATATTCGCTCGGACCTTCGTAGTTGCAGACCCTGCCGTCCATGTAAAAATCGGTATGCGAATAAAGCCATTTTATAACGGATTTTGCTGTTTCCAATATATGCACCTCCAAGTCAATATCAATTAGTTTTTTGGGAAAGGCATAACTGCCGATAATTCGATTATATCATATATTAATCAAGATTTCAACACATTTTTTCACAAAAGATAATGTCAATAATTTTCGGTTGTAAGTCAATATTTACTATTGATAATAGGAGCAGCCGGATTTATAATTAAATTACGGTCGGGTATGTCCGGCGAAAAATAATAATATTAAGGAGTTATTCAAAATGAAGAAAAAGATTTTGGCAATGGCACTTGTGCTTTCCATGCTTCTTTGCTGCATGATTTCCGTATCTGCGGCGGACGGCGTGTACGAAGGCTCGGTTGACATTAAGACCACAACCGATGAGTGGACCGCCCACGCTCAGTGGACTGAAGGCAGCGGTACATTTTCGGATGACGGCAGCGGCGGTTTGCAGTACACTTACAACGGTAACAAACAGGCTCAGGCTTATTTTGTTATGAAAAAACCATACAGATTCTACAGCGGATGCAGCTATGAGTTTTCAAATTACTACATAGCCTCCGGAATCAACGGAAGCTGTCAGCTGAATATTCTGACGGAGCTTTCCGAAAGTCAGAGAATCTGCCCTTATGACAGTGAATGGCCCGAGAATTCTTCTGTTTCAATTCCCACCACAAGCTATATGGCGGACGGCGTAACGAAGAAAGGGCTTTACACAACCTATTCTTGGGGCGAATATTTCAACAACGGTGCAACCTTAAGAACCGCAAGACTTGACAATGCGCAGTTCTACAGCGATGCGGAGTGCACGCAGCCCGCAGAATATGCGGATGCACTTGTTTACATGTATATGCTCGGCGGTCAGGCGGCAAACGGTTCTCTCGGCATAAAGTATGTTAAAATCAGGGAGTTCTCTCCCTTAACCGCAAATATCAGCGGAAACGGTACGATCAAGGTTAACGGAACGGCACTTTCAAACGGCGAAAAGGCAGAGGTTCGGACGGGCAGTTCGTTTAATGTAACATTCCTCCCCGGTGAAGGCGAGAAAATCGACAGCATAACCTACGGTGGTAAAACATACAAGGTTTACGGAAACGGCGTTGTAATCGACGGTGCACAGAGAAATTCAACGCTTGATGTTGTGTTTACGCCCAAGACGGAAATCGCTCCGCTTTATGAAAGCGGTTTCGTAGGCGATGACGGCATTTCCGCAAACTGGGAATTTACTTCCGTGAATTACTGGAACACGAACAACAAAAAAATAAGAAATATCACAAAAGACAACGCTGTTTGCTCGGCACTTTCGTTCTATAACATCAACCCCGGCAAGGCGGCAACGCAGAACTCCAAGTTCTCTGCGGCGGACACAAACGGAATTACCGTTCATGCCGGCGCAAAATACTATATTTCGTATGACTTTTATACCGAAAACATGGTAACACAGAACGGTTTCTTTATGAGCACCCCCGGAAGCGGCTTTAATGCCGAAATTTATAAAGACGGAGCTTTTAAGGATACAAAAATTGCCCAGAGCATACCGGCGTCCGATTTCGGGTATTATTCCGCAAGCGGTAACGATAAAAAGTCGGCTTCTTACGCAATAAAATTCAATAAGATTAACGATTCCGAGGACGCAAAGGCAACCATGACCTTCGGTGTTTACGGCGAAGGCTCAAAGAGGGGCGACAATACAAACTACGAAGGCATAGCATTCGGGTTCTGGAATCTTAAAATAAGGGAAACATCACCCCTCACGGCAAAAATTACGGGCGAGGGAAGTGTAACCGTAAACGGGACATCGCTTTCAAAAGGTGAAGCTATGGACGAGGTTGAAACCGGCACGCCGCTTGATTTCACATTCTCCCCGGCGGAAGGCTATGAGCTGGAATCCGTTAAATACGGCGGAAACACTTATGACGCAAAGGACAACAAGCTTTCAATTTCAAAAAGCACGGTTTGCTCCGATATCGAGGTTTCTTATAAAAAAGCGGCGGCAAGCTCGCCCGCAATCGATTCCGGCAGCGAAACAAAGGCAAATGCAGCCGTAAAGACTTTCACATACACGGCTTTGGACGGAAGCGCAAAGGAATATACCGGCCCCGTTGCTGTTGCATACGCGAAA
>JAXGBA010000126.1:0-9177 GCA_034186235.1 Clostridia bacterium
ATCGCGTCTTAATTCCGTATCCATATTCAAACTGTAAATACTGCGATACATTAAATTTCCTTCTTTCTCCCGCATAAAATAAAAAGTGCGCCAATCCGAAGACCGACGCACAAAAAACGCAAATCCCGGTTGTCGCTAAACAAACATAATCTGTAAAGTATACCGTACCGTCAAAACTAAGTTATAGCAAGAAGCACCAATATCCTCACACTAAGAGATTTGCATTTTTATGTAAATCCTGATGTGAAGATCTGGCATCAATAACCATTGTTATAGGTACAGTTATTCAATTATGTTTGTTTAGCATATTAATTATAACACAAACCGATTTATTTGTAAATATCCTTTTTAAATAAATACAAAAAATCCCGTGCAGATAAAAAGCCATCTGCGAAATTTCCGCAGATGGCTTAAATTATATATTACTATTCTTCGTCTTTTTTGAGAGCGTCTTTTCTCGAAAGGCTGAACTTACCGTTTTTAGCATCAATATTTTTAAGCTTTACAACGATTTCGTCACCCTCGTGGACAACATCCTCAACCTTGCCGACTCTCTTTGTATCAAGCTCGGAAATATGGCAAAGACCTTCTTTCCCGGGAAGGAACTCAACAAATGCGCCAAATTCCTTAATCGACACAACCCTGCCGGTATAGATTTCACCTACCTCAGGCTCACGAATGATGTCGTTAATCATCTCCAGAGCCTTGTTGCCCGAAGCCTGGTCAACCGCTGCAATGTAAACGGTGCCGTCTTCTTCAATATCAATCTTAGCGCCGCTCTCCGCAACAATTCCTTGAATAACCTTTCCTCCGGGGCCGATAAGCTCACGGATTTTATCGGGGTTAATCGTAATTGTCGTAATCTTGGGAGCGTAAGGCGAAAGCTCACTTCTTACCTCAGGTATAGCCTTAAGCATTACTTCATCGAGAATATATTCACGCGCCGCCTTGGTCTTGGCAAACGCTTCTTTTATAATATCATAGGTAAGGCCATGAATTTTGATATCCATCTGGATTGCGGTGATACCCTTTTTGGTACCTGCAACCTTAAAGTCCATATCTCCGTAGAAATCTTCAAGCCCCTGAATATCAAGCATTGTGAGGTGTCTGTCACCGTCGGTTACAAGCCCGACCGAAATACCTGCAACGGGAGCCGAAATCGGCACGCCTGCGTCCATAAGCGCAAGTGTTGAGCCGCACACACTGCCCTGAGATGTTGAACCGTTCGAGCTGAGAACTTCAGACACGAGCCTTATAGCATAAGGGAACTCCGAAACTGGCGGAATAACAGGCTCAAGCGCACGCTCAGCCAAAGCACCGTGACCGATTTCACGCCTTCCCGGGCCTCTCGAAGGCTTTGTTTCGCCGACGGAATAGGATGGGAAGTTATAGTGATGTATATACCTTTTCTGTTCTTCTTCATCAAGGCCGTCAAGCTTCTGAACCTCGCTCATAGGTCCGAGTGTAACGGATGTGAGAACCTGCGTCTGACCTCTCTGGAAAAGGCCGGAACCGTGAGTTCTCGGGAGAATGGAAACATCAGCCGAAAGCGGACGAATCTGGTCTATTGCACGGCCGTCAACACGCTTATGCTCATCGATGAGCCAATGGCGAACGATTTCCTTCTGGATTTTTTCAAATACTTCACGAAGCTCACCTTCGGTAAGTTCGGGATATTTTTCGGCAAAATGCTCAAGAGTATCGGCGATAACAACTGCAAGGTTATTGTCCCTTACTGTTTTATCATCGGTATCGAGAGCCTTTTCGATTGCGTCCTTGGCGTAAGCTTTGGTGTCCTCATAAAGCTCGCTGTCAACAGCGTGGGGTTCGTATTCAAACTTCGGCTTGCCTATTTCGGCAACGATAGTTTCGATAAATTCGCAGATTTTAATGATTTCTTTATGAGCCGCAACGATAGCGTTATACATATCGTCCTCGGAAACTTCCTGCGCACCGGCTTCAATCATAACAACCTTTTCCTTGGTACCTGCGACGGTGAGCTGAAGCGTGCTTACCGCTCTCTGCTCGGCTGTAGGGTTGATAACGATTTCACCGTCAACCATACCCACAAATACACCGCCGATAGGACCGTCAAACGGAATATCCGAAATTGAAATTGCGATTGATGAACCGATCATTGCCGCAATTTCGGGGGAGTTGTCCTGTTCAACCGACATAACGGTAGAAACAACCGAAACATCGTTCCTCATATCCTTAGGGAAGAGCGGACGAATAGGCCTGTCGATAACTCGTGATGTTAAAATTGCCTTATCGGTAGGCTTCCCTTCGCGCTTTGTGAAGCTGCCGGGGATTTTGCCGACTGCATAAAGCTTTTCTTCATAATCAACGCTGAGCGGGAAAAAGTCAATCCCGTCCCTCGGCGATTTTGAAGCCGTGGCGGTTGAAAGAACCACCGTATCTCCGTATCTTATAAGAGCAGAGCCGTTTGCCAGCTGCGCCAGTTTGCCGGTTTCAACGATAAGCGGTCTGCCGGCTAAATTGTACTCGAATTTTCTTTCCACAAAAATACCTCCAATAATGTCGGAATAAATGCGGCATTCAGCACTTAGATAAACCGCCGAATAATCGGAAGCTTGTCTAACTGCTAAATTCCTGCCATTTGTTCCGCAAAAGTTAATATTTGCAATTAAGACAAGGCGGTGTCAAACCGCCTTGTCAAAATTTACAGCTTATTTTCTCAAACCAAGCTTTGCGATAAGAGCACGGTATCTTTCGATATCCTTCTTCTGAAGGTAGTTGAGAAGGCCTCTTCTCTGACCAACCATCTTCAAAAGACCTCTTCTTGAATGATGATCCTTTTTATGGTCCTTAAGATGTTCGTTAAGGTGATTAATTCTCTCAGTGAGAATAGCAACCTGAACCTCAGGAGAACCGGTATCACCTTCGTGAATTTTGTACTCATCGATGATAGAAGTCTTAACTTCCTTTAACATAGCTTTCACCTCCGATTGTTTTGTCACCTAAATGCCGGGAAAAAGGCGGGAGAAACCCCGATTATCGGGCTTTTATCCTATCTCTCAGCAAACGGTCATAGATGATTATATCACATATTTTCGATTTTGTAAATACTTTTTTTGAATTTTTGCGAAAAATATAGCTTTAACCGAAATAATCCTTGAAAAAAATCGTTTAAACTGATATAATAATGTGAGAGGAAGTGATTTTTGTGCAAACCGTTTATCACGTGCTTTGGTATCTTTGCATTTATTCTTTTTTGGGCTGGTGCGGCGAGGTCGCATTCCACGCAATGACATACGGCAACTTTCAGAACAGAGGTTTTCTTAACGGACCGGTATGCCCTATATACGGCTTCGGTGCGCTGCTAATCATTGCACTTTTAAAACCGTTTTCCGGCAATCTCGTTGTTCTTTTTGTTTCATCGGTTATCGTCACCTCGCTTTTGGAGCTTGTAACCGGCTATCTTCTTGAAAAAATCTTCAAAAGCAAGTGGTGGGATTATTCCGACATGCCCTACAACATCAAAGGCTATATATGCCTCAAATTTTCGGTCATATGGGGATTTATATGCGTATTTGCACTTAAAATAGTACACCCTGCGGTTGTTTCGTTTGTTGCGCACATTCCGAAATTCATTGGCTTAATAACAGCAATTGTGTTTGCGGCAGTATTCCTCTGCGATGCGGCAATGACGGTAATTACGCTGTTCAAGCTCAAAAACCGTCTGAAGTTTATTGAGGAGGTTTCCAAGGAAATCCGAGAAATGTCCGACAGTATGGGTTCAAAGATTTCAGATGCGGTATTAAATGCCGTTGACAAGAAAAACGAACTGAATATGGAAAAACGAAAAGAGGAATACGAAAAGAAGCTGCACGCGGCTGTCGTAAATATGAAGCACGGTCAGAAGCGTCTTTTGAAGGCATTCCCGAGCGTTTCGTCAAAGCGGTTCGGAAATGCAATATCGAAACTGAAAGAACAGTATAAAAAATAGAATTTTGCTCTGCAGTATTTTCTGCGGAGCATTTTTATCACCTTTTACCCTTCCCGTGTGTATTATATGCGAAAGGAGTTGATGCCATGGCAAAGCAATCGGTACGGCCGACCGATAGTGAAGCCGAATTTGTCTGTAAAAAATATTTCGGACTTCTGTACAAATATTGCTTTTCATACCTCGACAATTCCGCCGACGCATAAAAAGCAGAGTTCGGCAAACATTTTCGTCCGCCGAACTCTGTTCAATTATTTATGCCCGTTTTCAAGTTCAAGAAGCTTTATTTTTTTATCCGTTCCACCGGCATAGCCCATAAGACTGCCGTTTTTGCCCAAAACCCTGTGACACGGCACTATTATCGAAACAGGATTATGCCCCACGGCGCCGCCGACAGCACGAGGACACCCAAGGGATTTCCCCGGTTTTTTCGAAATATCGCCGTAAGAAACCGTTTTTCCGTAAGGGATTTTCAAAAGCTCATTCCAGACCGATTTTTGGAAATCGCTTCCGAAGAATTTAAGCGGCGGCATAAAATCCGGAATTTCTCCGTCAAAATACAAATCAAGCCAACGCTTTGCGGTCCCGAACACCGGCAATGCTTTTTCTTCTGCCACCGGATCAAGACCTGCGGCAAAATATTTTTGACCGTAAAACCAAAGGCCGGTTATAGCTTCGCCGTCGCTTGCAAGCAAAATCTTTCCAAGTGGCGAACTGTAATCACACTTATATTTCATTTTTCCGTTCCCGTCCATTCATATTTTTTCATATCCACGCAGCCGTTTTTCTTAAATTCCACCCATTCCGCCGAAAGACGCTCCCTCTGTTCATAAAAGTGCGGAGCAAGCCTTCCGGCGGGCAAACAAGAGCTGAACCCTTAATGGTTTTTAGGTCTGCCTATCATTATTGCGATACCGCCGTAGGAAGCAACACGCCCTTCGGGGATATCCTCAACTGCGGACAATATATTATAAACAAGCTCATCGTCAAGTATTGTTACCATTTTACCATCTGAATATATTATAACACAGAACGGAAAAAATATCAAGCCGTCAACACATGGAGATACTTGCGGAAGCAGGGTCAAGTCTTTTAATTATATCCTGCTGAATTGCCGGAGACAAATCAAGAAAATTTACAAAAGTTCCGTGAATACGCATTATATATATTCCCGAAGGAGCATACTTTTTGGGATTTTCCAGGACTTTTTTAAGAATCTCCGGAGTGGTTACATTGAGATAGAGATAAAACGGAGCATTTCCGGTTTCATTTGCCGCAAACAGCGGGTCAAGCACAATTTTTTTCAATTCAATCCCTTTACCGAAGGAACTGTCAGCCTTGAAATACCTCGGGTCAATACCGAGGTGTGAAGCATAACCGCCGCACATAAGTGAAAACGGCAGCTTTCGTGTAGACAGTGTTCTGAATCCGAGACCCGAATTTGCATCTCCGTACAGCGGATCAACACCGTAATTCAGCATATCCCTTGCCTTTCTGCCGCACGGCAAAGCGCCGACCCGATATCCGTAAAGCAAATGGGTTGACGGCGAACTGAAATCCGGGCGGAAATGATTGCCGAGATAGTTTTTTTGTGTCCATACCGTTGCGGAAACCTTTTCTGCAATTGATACCGCTTCATAATCCGCCTCATCGTCATTATTGCCGAATTTCGGAAGTGACAGCAGATACTGCAAAAGCTCTTCATCCTCAGAAAAATTATTTCTCAGTGCATCTATGAGTCTTTCGGCGTATTCCGGATGCTCGCTCATCATATGCCGAACCGCAACAATAGAATCCGAAACCACCGCGAGACCGTGTATCAAACATCCGCTGCCGTTATATTTTGTTCCGCAATGCGCAACATCTCTCATATCATATCCGCTCCCGATTCCTCCCATCAGGCTGCTCAAAAGCGGTACGCGCAACTCGGAAAGCGCCGCAGAACATTGGTTCCCCGACTTTGCCATCTTTGAAGCGACATCCGAAACATTTTTGAAAAACCGTTCTTCAAGCGTTTTAAGCCTTTCTTCTGCCGAAGCGCCGTCAGAGGGCAATATACGCTTTCCGGTAATAAGCGAAACACCGTCATTTATTGTCAATTCAAGAATCTTTCCGAGATTTAGCCATGTATTTGTCGTATTGCCGTTGTCCTTCCCCATTATCAGCGGTTCCTGACAGCCGGCAACGGAATAGTCAGGCAAATCAGCCTCATCCGTACCGGACTTCTTCAGTACTTCAAACAGCATATCATCATTAAAAAACGAAGGGGTAAGGCAGCCCGGTGTAAAAAAGAAACGCCCAAGCTCTCCGTAAAGATTATCTGGGGTTCCGCTGTGAAGCTTTACAGACAAAATGGGCTGCGGAAGATTCATATCATAATATGCATCAAGGAGAGCATAGGATGTTTCATTTGTAAGGTCATTGCCCGAAACATCTCTTCCGCCGATGATTATGTTCTGCGATATAGCCCAGCTTCGGTCGCCGACATTAAAAAACACCAGAAAATGTTTCAGCAGCGCTGCCGCTTCCTTGCGGTTTTCTCCGCTCATCTTCCGGTATGGCTCAAATATTCTGTCGGCATTGCCCACGGAAAATGCAAACGGATTCGGTGCCTGTTCAAGGCAAACCGCCTGCCACACTATAATAAAAGCCTGTATGGCTTCATAAAGGCTTTCCGCCGGCTGTGCCGGAACCTTTGACAATGTTTCTGAAATCAAAAGCAATCTGCTGCGGTTTGATTCATCCGCCTTTTCCGCAAGTTTCGCTGCAAGCGCAGAATACCTGCCGGCAAGTACAAGAACCGCCTCCAATGCCGTTTTCATCGCCTTATATTCGGATTCCTGCTCATTATTATCCGGCTTTTTGTTTTCTATGTCAGCAATTATTGAATTTATTCCGTATTTAAGAATCCCCCTAAAATCCGCTATAACATGCCCTGTCACCTGCTCCATGAAATATACGACCTCATCCGTATAGTTTTCGGCTTCCGAATATGCTTCCCTCAGTTTTCTTACATATTCGGAGGACCCCTCCCACTTTTTAACCTTATCAATTCTTTCCTTTGTAAATATTTCGTTCGGTTCTATATCGCCGTATACTGCGGTCGGGTCACAATAGCCGCCGAAGCTTTCAACCTTAAACGAAGGATTAATAAGCGCATAGCTTCGAGCAAAAGCGTCACGCTGAGTTCCTGCAAAAACAGCGGTATCCTCTATTGAAAGTGGAAGCTTTTGAGCAATTTTATAAAGTCTGTATGCAGCTTTTTCGGAAAGAGGAAGTTTTTCTGTCTCATTGTCACATTCCATTGCAATTTCGCGGCAGATAAACCATCCGTCAAGCCTTTTAAGCGAACGCTCATCGGAAAATTTCTTCTTTGCAGCGTCACTTACAGCCTGTGCGCCGCCAAGTTTTTCAACAATATTCATGAACATTATCTCCTTTCAGGTATTGATTATATTGAATTCTTTCAAGCCGTCTTTCATACTTTCAATAAATTTATCACTTACAAATCCATTTGTAATTTTATACTCCATTCCGCACTGTTTCCACTTATCCCTGCCGAATTCATGATACGGCAAAAGCTCAACGGAAAAATCTCCGAATTTCAAAAACCCTCTTAACGCCTCTGCGAAATGCTCCGGCGCACAAGGCGAGTCATTAAATCCGTGAACAAGCGGTATCCTGAGCAAAAGAGGCACTCCGCTGTCAAGAATCTTCCGGATATTGCTTTCCGTAACATAAAGGCGGCCGCCGGTTACGTTTTTGAGTTTTTCGGCGTTATAATGTTTATAATCAGCTATCACATAATCGAGAAACGGCAGCAAATCCTCAAAGCCCTCCATGGACAGATTGCTTTCAACCGCAGTATTAATTCCGGCATTTTTAAGCATGGAAAGGAGCTTCGCCGCACCACTTTTTTGCATACACACCTCGCCGCCGGTCAAGGTCACTCCACCTCCGCCGAACATCAGTTCTCTTGCCGATACCGCCTCTCTGAACAAAGAATCCACATCAATGCAGCGTGATGACGGAACCAAAAAGCTATTCGGCTTCAAAACACAGGTTTTATTTCTGCATAATCTGCAATCAGAACGCCTAAAATCACGGCATACCCACTCCGGTATTTTATCGGCTTTCTGCATAATAACAGGCTCCGGCGATATTCCTTCAGGATTTGCGCACCAAGGGCAGTGCATATTACAACCCTGAAGATGCAGAACAAATCGGTTGCCTTTACCGTCCTTTGAATATTGAAATCCCTTCCCGAAAACATACAGCATATTTTCACTCATTTTTATTCTCCAGAACGCGGAATCCACGGTTTCAAAAGTTTCACAAGCGAGCGCGTATCGCTCACCTCACCAATCATGCAAAGGCGCTTCAGGCGATAATTGACCGCCCGCTCCGTCATAAATGCAAGTTCGGCTATCACCGACCTCGGAAGCTCCAGAAACAATCCGCGCAGTATTATAATATCCGTTGCGTCACACGCAGCTATGCAGCGCTCGACGCGCATTATCGCATTTACAGTCAGATCCTCCGAAACCGGCTTGAAATTCCTCATTGCCTCAAACGCATTGACGCTGCGGCTTTCCTCTGCATTTTCTTTCGCCGGCACACGAACGGTAACCGATAACTCAGTCTTGCTTTTCTGAAGCCACGAAACAAGTCTTACGGCTTGCCTTCCGAATTCGCCGTGTTCTGCAGACAGCGTTATGATACCCGGCACAAGTATTGAAAAATCCGAAATTAACGAATCTGCAAACCCTGCAACCTGCTTTTTACCCGTTCTCCCATCGTTTGCGGCTCTGCTCAGCGCAACCGCCGCAAGGTCATTGCAGCAAATGACGGAATCATATTTTTCATTTACACGGCAGAATTTTTCAATACATTCTTCAAGACTTCCGTCAACCGTAAAAATATCTTCCTCCGGCTTAATTATCCCTGCTTTAATACGGTTTTTCACAAAGCTTACGCACTTTACTTTATCCGGCTCCGAATCGGGATAAGCGCCCAAAAGAGCAATCCTTCCGCAGCCGCTGTTTTCAAGCGCATCAATACCGCGCACAACAGCTTCGGCATAATCCATAATAATAACACTTGAATTTACGGACGGCACATCCTCCGTATAATTCACAAGCACAGTATGTATTCCGCCGTTCCACAGTTTTTCGAGAGGTCCGCAAAGAGCAGCCTCCGAATTCCCGGCA